>JBAWFB010000243.1:0-2190 GCA_049591495.1 Solirubrobacteraceae bacterium | reverse complement strand
GGAAATGGATGCGCGGCTGGCGGCATTATGTCCTCCTGCCAAACTAGCGAAACTCAGTGCGTCGGTGCTGCCAACTGGTGCCGACACATTCTTACAAGATATCCGCTCCCTGTCCACTGAGTCCCGTCTCCTTCAGTCTGCCCTCACTCATCGCATCTCTTCTCTATCACACATTGCGAGGGTGGCACAGATTGAGCGGCGGGGCGCAAGCGGACATGCGGAGCTGGCTCGGCTGAATGCGCTGACTGAGAAGGAGTCGTCGCTGTGGCTGCGTGTGCTGCCCACAGAGCCGTTCCTTGAGCTGCCAGACGTGAAATGGCAGTGGGCTGCTCGTTTGCGCTTGGGGATGGAAGTGCCTATGTGTGAGGGCGCGTCTGCTCTGTGTGCACACACCCAGGCTGCGAGTGAAGGGGGTGGATGGCACCCGTTGTGCTGCACTGAGCAGTCGTCCGCTGCTATCAATCGGCGACACCATGCAGTGGTGAATCGCATTGCTCACTTCAGCCGCATCCTGCACCTGATGCCACGTACCGAGCCTGGCGACCTTGACCCGGAGCGTGAGCGCAGGCCGGACATCCAGCTGGACCTCCCTGATGTGACGCTGCTCGGGGACGTCACCATCAGTCACCCCGACGCGAAGAAGTGGCGACATACTGCGGCCTCACGTGGAGTGGAGCCTGTCGGCGACAGTCGTCAGGCCGAGAAGGACGACCTGTATGCACCCATGGCAGCGGCGCTCGGTATGGAGTTCTCTGCCATCGTGTTGTACACGTACGGCGGCTTTCACCACACAGCCCTGTCGTTCATTCGACAGCTGGGTCGCGCGCTTGACCCAGCCACCTGCTTGGTCTCCCACACCAAGTGGAAGAAGGACTTGATGGAACACATCGCCGTGGCCGTGCAGCGTGGCAATGCCGACATCATGATCCAGCACACAGTGCGTCTGCGGGGGATGGCCTGGCCCACTCGTCGCCCAGCTCGCTCTTCCCGCGCTCGCCCACCACGCGTCAGGTGTGGGAGAGGTCGTCGCGATGCGCAAGTGTGTGCCGTAGGAGGTGTGGCGGGTGACCGTGCGGCCGTGCTGGCTGCTCGGCTGGTCCCTCCACCCTCCCCTCGTACCCCGTTGTTCGGTCCCCCTTGCACATTGGCACGGGACTCAGATGTGGTTGTCGACCGTGATGCGGATAGCGACGCGGACACAGTCGTCCAGAGTGCATCCCACCTGGATCAGATGCAGGTGGAGACCGAAGTGGGGGTGCCGTCACCGTCCTGCTCCGCGGAGTTCATGCCTGAGTCGCCTCTCGGTGAGGCGTACGCAACGGATGTCGATGTCGTGGTCGCTGGCATCGATGCAGCTGCAGCATGTGTGGGCGCTGAGCTGGTAGTCGCTGATGGGAGGGAGTTGCAGCATTGTCCGACCGCCAAGGTTGTATATGCTGCTGTAAATATTGTATCTATTCCTGCGCGTGTTGGAGTGAATGTGCTGGGAGTGGGAATGGAGGCTGCCGCTGAAGGCTCCTTAGCGTTGGACATGTCAGTTGACGGAGGCTTGCCTGAGCTCGATCATGCTGGACCACCGGCTGCCAACGGTGCGATGGATGCTGACACGACGGACGTGGAGTCGGGCTCTGGGGCGAGCTGTGCGTCCGACACTGGTGGTAGCGACGGCGATGCGGTGCTGAGCGACGCCGTGACTGCCATACTTGACTGCAGCAGCAGCATGGATGTCGCGGGCGACGGCATTGCTGCTGCGGCTGTGCTGGACGACGTGCCTGTGCCACGGCAGTGGCGAGATGCGGCGGGTGATGCTGTCGAGGATCTTGACGATCGCGTGCCACCCTCAAAGTTGGACGTGACGTGGTCCTGGCTGATGGAGGAGGAGTGATGTGATTGGAGGTGTGTACGTGCTGCATGTGCTGTATGGCTGCGTCGATGGTTGTTGTTGCTGTTGTGTGGTTGCGGTTAGGGCTGCTGTTCACGCATTACACGAGCTGTCCTGCTCTGTGTGTTGAAGTCTGAAGTTGAAGAAGAAGAAGAGAGATCTATTGCAGACCTGAGATACGAGCGAGCACACTTAGTCTAACACAGCAGCTGTCGAGCAACGACGCCAGCAGCCTCAACGCACATCCTCCACCAGATACGACGTAGGAAACTTGTAGCTCACGTCCCAGTCAGATACGTGAGATACGA
>JBAWFB010000242.1:0-4688 GCA_049591495.1 Solirubrobacteraceae bacterium | reverse complement strand
GTACATAACACTTTACAAAATGAAGTGTTATGTAGCCCAAAAAGTAACATCACGTCGGCCGACCCCGACATGAGGGTGATCGCCGGGCGGCTGGGCGGGCGGCGGTTGACGGCGCCACCGGGACGCGGGACGACCAGGCCGACGTCCGACCGGGTGCGCGAGGCGCTGTTCTCGATGCTCGGCGAGCTCGACGGCGCGGTCGTGCTGGACCTGTTCGCCGGCACCGGGGCGCTCGGCATCGAGGCGCTCTCGAGAGGAGCGGAGCGGGTCGTGTTCGTCGAGCGCGACAGAGCCGCGCTGCGGGCGCTGCGGGAGAATCTGGCACGGCTGGGGCTCGCCGAGCCCGAGGCGCGAATGCGGGCGGGCGACGCGCTTGCGGCCCTGCGCGCCGCACGCAAGCGCGGCGAAACATACGATCTCGTGTTCGTCGATCCTCCATATGCGCACACACGCGACTTGGGAGACGAGCTGTCGGCACTGCTGCCGGGGTTGCTCGCCCCCGGAGCGCGGGTAGTGGTGGAGAGCGATCGGCGAGCGCCGGCGGAGCTGCCCTTGCGGGTGGTCCAGCAAAGGCGCTACGGCGATACCACGATCACAATCCAACAGCACGTCACAGAGGACAACGATGAGCGTTGACAAGTCGATAGCGGTGTGTCCCGGGTCCTATGACCCGATAACCAACGGCCACCTGGATGTGATCCGTCGCGCCGCCGAGCTGTACGACGAAGTGGTGGTCGCGGTCGTCAACCGCTCGGTGCGCAAGGACGCGACGTTGTTTGGGATCGACGAGCGGATGGCGTTCATCGAGGCCGCGCTCAGCGATCTTCCGGGCGTGCGCGCCGAGCCTTTCAACACGCTCGTGGTGGACTTCGCCAGACAGGTGGGAGCGAAGGCGATCGTCAAGGGTTTGCGGGCGATCTCGGACTTCGAGTACGAGTTCGAGATGAACCAGCTCAACCGCAGGCAGGATCCCGAGATAGAGTCGGTGTATCTGATGGCCTCCCCGCAATACAGTTTCCTGTCCTCGAGCGGTGTCAAGGAGCTCGCCACCTTTGGCGGGCGAATCGACGATCTCGTGCCCCAACAGGTGGCCGAGCGCTTGCAGGAAGAGTTGCGACGCTGACGAACTTTTGTGACGTGAGACCCAAATCTCTTGATATGACGTGGGGTCAGACACTCCACGGAGGTGACCGCTGATGGACGTGCTGGTGCTGATCGACAAGCTCGACGACCTGGTGCACAACGCCAAGTCGGTGCCGATGACCGACCAGGTGAGGGTCGACAAGGAGGAGATCTACGACATCCTCGACCAGATGCGCGCGACGATCCCCGAGGAGATCAAGCAGGCGCGTTGGATCGTCAAGGAGCGCCAGGAGATGCTCGCAGAGGCCAAGAAGGAGGCCGAGCGGATCGTCAAGGACGCACGCGAGCGCCAGGAGACGCTGGTGGGCGAGGAGGAGGTCACAAAGCAGGCCGAGCGCGCCGCCGAGGACATCGTCGAGGACGCGCGGGCGCACGAGCGCGAGATCAGGCTTGGCGCCGAGGACTACGCCGATGAGATCCTCGGCACGCTCGAGGTGAACCTCTCGAAGTTCATCGCCGCGGTGCAGCGCGGCCGCGAGCGCCTGCAGGGCAAGGACGAACCCGCCGAAGTTTCCTAGATGACCATGCCGCATGCGGCATGGTCCCGGACCGTACATGTACGGTCCGGCCAGTCGGTGCATGCACCGACTGGAACAGCATGTAGGACGAGGTTCACGTGCGTGCCGGAGTGAGACACACGCGTAGTGCGGCAGTTTTTGGGTAGGGTGCCCGCGTGAGCTCGGCGAATCGATTCAAGTTTGAGGCAGCAAAGGTGCTGCTCGGCACCGGCATCGTCGCACCGGTCAGGCCGGATCGTGTCGTGCGGTCGGTGATGGCCCTGCGGCGCTGGGGCCCCACGCCCGCCGCGGCCTACACCGGCTCGGCTGCACGCTTCCCCAACCGTGAGGCGATCGTGGACGAGCGCGGGACGCTGACCTTCGAGGAGATACACCTGCGCACCAACGCGCTCGCGCACGAAATGCGCGCCGCCGGCATCAAAGAGGGCGATTCGGTCGCGATCATGTGCCGCAACCACCGTGGCTTCATCGAGGCGACGCTCGCCTGCTCAAAGCTGGGTGCCAGTGCGCTGTACCTGAACACAGCCTTCGCCGGACCCCAGATAACCGACGTGATGCGCCGCGAGAACCCGGCCGGTCTCGTGTACGACGAAGACTTCGCGAACCTCGTGCACGACGGCGGCGAGGGGCGCGTCCGCTTCGTGGGGTGGAGCGAGCCGGGCTCAGGTCCGGCCGACCCAACACTTGAGGACCTGATCGCGAAAGGCAGCAGCGCCGATCTCACCCCACCGGCGGAACCGGGCAGGGTCGTGATCCTCACCTCCGGCACCACCGGCACGCCAAAGGGCGCGGCGCGCAAACAGCCCGACTCGCCGCTGCCACTGGCAGCACTGTTCTCGAAGATCCCGCTGAAGGCGCGCGAGACGACGATGATCGCCGCGCCGATGTTCCACTCGTGGGGGTTCGGGCACTTCACGCTCGCGCTGCCGCTGTCCTCGACGGTTGTGCTGCGCCGGCGCTTCGACCCCGAGGAGACGCTGCGGGCCGTCGCAGAACACCGCGCGACGGCGCTCGCGGTGGTGCCGGTGATGCTGCAGCGCATCCTCGAGCTGCCGATCGAGACGATCGAAAGCTACGACACCCACGCGCTGAAGATCATCTCGCTGAGCGGCTCGGCGCTGCCGGGAGAGCTCGCGATCCGCGCGATGGACACGTTCGGCGATGTGCTCTACAACCTGTACGGCTCCACCGAGGTGGCGTGGGCGACGATCGCCACTCCCGCCGACCTGCGCGCGGCGCCTGGCACCGCTGGGCGTCCACCGCTAGGGACCGTGGTGAAGCTGCTCGACGAGCAGGGCCACGAGGTGCCCCAGGGACAGAACGGTCGCATATTCGTCGCAAACGAGATGGTGTTCGAGGGCTACACAGGCGGCGGCAACAAGGAGATCGTCGAGGGCCTCATGAGCACCGGCGACGTTGGCCGGATGGACGCCGCCGGCAGGCTGTTCGTCGACGGACGCGACGACGAGATGATCGTCTCCGGTGGGGAGAACGTGTTCCCGCGTGAGGTCGAGGACCTGCTCGCCGACCACGAGGGGATCGAGGAGGCCGCCGTGATCGGCGTCGAGGACGAGAAGTTCGGTCAGCGTCTGAAGGCGTTCGTGGTCGCCCGCAAGGATTCGGGTTTGGACGAGGAAGCAGTGCAGGACTACGTCAAGCACAACCTCGCGCGCTACAAGGTGCCGCGCGAAGTCGTGTTCGTGGATGAGCTGCCGCGCAACGCCACCGGCAAGGTGCTCAAGCGCGAGCTGCAGGGGTCCTGATTGGCAATCGGGAAGGGCGCAGGTGCCTTCCAAATCGCGCACATAACACTTTACAAAATGAAGTGTTATGCACCCGCAAAGTACACCTACGAACCAGGATCACCGATTTCATCGGCCCGCGAGTGCCCAGGCGGTGGGCATAGGTAACTAATCTGACGGTATGGGCGCGGGCGCGGTGACGGACACCCTCGATCTCGGTGGTCTGCGCTTGAGCGCGGGGGAGGGCCGTCATTTCGAGTTGATGGCGCATGTGGAGCCGCTGACGCTCGGCGGCGAGCCCTACGAGGTGCGCCCGGCAGAGATTCCGGTGAGGCTCGACGTGTCGCGCATGACCGGTAACGGCTATGCGCTGCGGTTGCGTTTCGCCGCAACGCTCGCTGGCGCATGCATGCGCTGCATCAAGGACGCCGCGCCCCAGGTCGAGGTGCAGTCGCGCGAGGTGGACCGGCCGGGTGGCGGTGAGGAGCTGTCGAGTCCCTATCTGCAGGACGAGACGCTCGACCTCGCCGCGTGGACGCGCGACGCGCTCGTGTTGGCGTTGCCGGCGCAGGTGCTGTGCCGTGAAGATTGCGCCGGACTGTGCTCTGTGTGCGCCGCCGATCTCAACGAGGCAGGCCCCGAGCACACCCACGAGCGTCCGCCCGATCCGCGTTGGGCGGCGTTGAGGACGTTGAAGCTCGAGTAGTCCTGGTAGCCTGTCCGGCCGATGGCGGTTCCCAAGAAAAAGCAGTCGCACAGCCGCACCTCGCTGCGCCGTGCCAACCACAAGATCGACGCGCCCACGGTCAACGAGTGCCCGCGCTGTCACAGCCCGCGCCGCCCGCACCGCGTGTGCCCCGTGTGCGGGACGTACGCGGGTCGTGAGGTCGTCGCGCACGAAGCGCACGATCACGACCACGATCACGACTAGATCGCGCGCATGACGGAACCGAACGGTTCCGAGCACGGTATGGCTGGAGAGACCAACGGGCTGTCGCGGCTTGTGGTCGCCGTCGACGCCAACGGCGCAGACATGGGACCCGCGGAGGTAGCGGCGGGCGCGAAGCTCGCGGCGCAGCAGGGTGTGCGCGTGCTGCTGTTCGGTCCCGCCCAGGAGCTCGGCGAGCCGATACCGGGCGTGGAGGTGGTCGATGCGCCCGTGTCGGTCGCCAAGAGCGCGGACCCGGTACGGGCGGTTCGCTCCACCCCGCAGGCGTCGATCGTGCAAGCAGCCCGCGCGGTGGCCGAAGATCGCGCGCAGGCGCTCGTGTGCGCGGGCGGTACC
>JBAWFB010000241.1:0-4632 GCA_049591495.1 Solirubrobacteraceae bacterium | reverse complement strand
GGAGACGACCACGGTGAGAGGGATCTTGCGGGCGTCGCGCACGAGCTGCGAGCTCAGCGGAAGGCGGGCCAGCGAGTCGAACACGACCCGCCGCGGCTGGCGGAATCCGACCCCGCCGGGGCGGCTGGGATCCGAGTTCGATATTCGTGCGGTCAGCTGCGGGTCGTCGGCCAGCGCGGTGCCGATGCCGACCGCCACCGCGTCGGACTGAGCCCGCCAGTGGTGGGCAAGCTGCCGGCTCTCCTCCCCTGAGATCCACTTCGAGTCGCCCCCGTGGGTGGCGACCTTGCCGTCGAGCGTCATCGCCGACTTGAACAGCACCCATGGGCGCCCCACACGCGCGTGCTTGCGGAATGCCTGGTTGAGCAGTCGTGCGCGCGTCGCGAGCTCGCCGTCGGCGACAAGCACCTCGATGCCCTCGTCGCGCAGGATTCCAAGCCCCCGTCCGGAGGCCTTCTCGGTGGGATCGTCGGACGCCACAACCACGCGCGCAATGCCGGCGCGCAGAATGGCCTCGGTGCAGGGGGGCGTGTTGCCCTCGTGGCAACAGGGCTCGAGCGACACGTACAGGGTCGTCCCGGTCAGGTCCACCGGTCCGCAGTTCTCGATCGCGTTGACCTCGGCGTGCGGGCCGCCGTAGCGCTCGTGCCAGCCCTCGCCAAGGATCTGCCCGTCGTGTGCGACGACCGCTCCGACGAACGGGTTCGGCTTCACCGCACCGGTCCCCTTGTGGGCCAGCTCGATCGCGCGCGCCAGGTGCGCCCGGTCGGTGTCGGTCGTTATCGCCATGCCCTCACTCAGGATAAACACCCCACCCGCGGCTCCCATCGTGAGCGGGCCGTGGACTCCACCTGCCGTCGTCCCCAGCGGAGGCTATGTGACCCGCGCGCAGCGCCCGCCGCGCAACCGGTAGACCGTCATCTCGGGGCCTGGGCGCTCGTAGGCGAGCGGGTAGTAGTCGAACGTCCAGTCGAAGCTGAACCCCGGCGGTTTCGAGCCGGGCGAGTAGGGCGATACGTGGTAGGCCACTTCGGCCTGTGTGGCAAGCGCGTGGTAGTAGGCGACCGCGAGCGGCGCTGCACCCGGATCGGCGAACGCGCGACCGGACTCGGTGGAGCCGGTGACCACCCAGCAGTAGCCCAGCTGCTCGTACCAGCCGATCAGCGACGGGGCGAGCGTCGTCTCGTAATCCTCCAGGGCGACGGTGTGGATCGTCTGCGGGGAAAGTTTTCCGTTTGCGTCGATCACCGACTGGAGCGCCTCGTACTTCAGCCACCGCTTCGCGTTCGCGTCACCTGGACGTTCGTCGATCCATTCGTTGAGCACAACCGGCTCGACCACGATCGGCGCGCCTCGCGGAATGTGCGCGACCATCCACGTTCGTGTGAGGTTGCGAGTGTCCGCACGCGAGAGCACCAGATCGTTGTGGACGCTGTAGACGAGCCCTTGTGCCAACAGGACGATGCCCACCGCGGCGCCGGCCAGCGCTCCCGCAAGCGTGATTCGTCGTGGGAGCAGCGCGATCGCAAAGTACGCCGCGAGCAGACAGGCGATTGGGAAGATCGGCAGCAGCCAGCGGCCAAAGTAGCGGTCCTGCAGGCCCATGAATCCGAGGAACAGGATCGCGGCGGGCACGAGCAGCCATCCGATCCGGGCGTGACGGCGCCAGATCGTGACCGCGCCGCCGAGCGCGGCGAGCGCCGGCACCCACCCGAGACCCCACGAGAACGACCATAGGTAGTAGAGGATCCCGATCTCTTTGGGGGCTCCGAGCTTGCCCTGCGCTTCGTCTGAGAGGTTCGACTGGTGAATAAGTTCGGAGCGAAAGAGCTGGAAGTCGAGCAGCGCGTAGGGGTTGGCGATCAAGAATGAGACGAGCGCGCAGACGCCCGCGAGCACAACGCCCTCCACCACACGGCGTCCGGCGCTGGGAGGCGAGTCGAGATAGTGCGTGGCGGCGGCGGCGGCGAACGGCACGATCGCGATCCCAGCTGTGTACTTGCTGGCGCACGCAAGACCGAGTCCGATCCCGGCGAGCGCGTAGTCGCGCCGGCGCCCGTGGCGCATGACGCCGGCGCTGCCGAGGAGCGAGAACGTCAGCGGCAGCAGTGTCACGGCGTCGTTGAGCGCGTAGTGCCCGTAGGACACCGGCAGGAACGCGACCGCCTCGATCGCGGCGGCGAGCAGACCGATGCGACGGTCAAACAGTCGGGCGCCGAGCAGGTAGAGCATCCACACAGCGCCCGTTCCGAGCAGGGCAACCGTGACGCGCGCCACCAGGTAGAGCTGGTCAGGGTGCAATTCGTATTCGCGCAGGACGCCGTGACCACCGCCGAACCACACCGCGAACACGATGTGCAGCACGTAGGTGAGCGCGGGCGGGTTGACGAAGTACCGCGGGTTCAAGCCATGCGAGAACATCGTGACGGCCTTCGGCACGAAATGGCCGGCCTCGTCGATGTTGTAGATGTAGGGCAGACCCTGCTTGACACCCCACAGGCGCAGCCCGAACGCCACCCCCAGCACGAGCGCCAGTCCACCCCAAGCGCATGTCCGACCGCTGAGCCCCCATGCTCGCGCTCCGCTGGCGGACGCGCCGCGAGCGGGCCTCGAACGTGTGCCGGACGTGTCGGAGGAGCCCGCAGGCGCGCCTGCGGGCTCAGCGGTGCTCATGCGCGCTGTGCTCAGCAGTTGGCATATACCGCGTAGTAGCGGCTCGTGTAGATGCGTTTGAAGCCGGTCAGCGGCACCTGCTCGCGTGGATCGTCGCCGACGTCGACGATCGCATCGACGAACACGGCTTCGCCGAGCGGGTAGACAGCGACGCTGCCTTTCAGGATCCGGTCTTCGAGCTGGTGGGCGCCCACCAGCGCGTCGGAGCTGGCCTGGCTGCGCGCGACGATGTTGTGCTGCCCGGTGCTGTTCAGGATCCAGCGCGCGTCGGGGATCAGCTTGTTGTTGGGCAGCGACAGCAGGGGGCAGCGCGCCAGTTGCGCTTTGACAGCGGGAGCATGAAGCGCGGCGGCGAGCCCCTCGTGGAAGTTCTCGTGATCGGCGAGCGTCGTGCGCAGGCTTGAGAGGCTGAGTGTGCTCGCCGCGGATGCGGCCCCGTAGAGGATCAGCAGCGCCGCCCCGGCCATCCACACGCGGCGCATGAGGGTGCCGCGCTCGAGCATCGACCAGCCGCCGATCGCAAGCGCGCAGAACACGAGCATCACAATCGAGGAGCCGACCATGTAGCGGTCCACCACTGAGGCGCCGGCGGCGCCCTCGGCGACGAACACGAACAGCAGACTCGCGAGCACCACCAGCGGGACGATCATGCGGCGTGGGACGAGCCACACGCCGATCAGCGCACCGAGGATGCTGCCGAGCACGACCGGCAGCTTGTCGATCCGCACCGCGTAGTTCCAGGTCGAGGCGAGCACGCCCGAGAGCCCCTGCGTACGTCCGAGTTCCGCGGCCAGTTCGGATGTGGAGTGCAGCGAGTAGAGCGGATTGCCGGTGACGACCGCGTCGACGCCAATCCACAGCACTGGCGCGATCGCCGCGAGGCCCAGATAGCGCACGCGTGTGGCGGTGTCCGCCGGCAACGCGCACCACAGCCAGTAGACCCCGCTCAGCACCCACGCGTCGGGGCGCAGCAGGCCGGCGGCGGCGAGCAGGCCAAACACCAGCGGCCCGCGCCGCGGGCGTTCGATCTCAAGCGCGGTGGCCCACACCACAAGCGCGACGTAGGAGATGTCGAGGTAGCCCTGCGCCGCGAGGTTCTCGACGAAGAAGCGGCTGAGCACGAGCAATGCGGCAAACGCACCGACGACCGGCCCGAAGCAGAGCCGTCCGAGCCGGTACATGCCCGCCGTGAGCGCCACGTAGGAGGCGATCGAGCCGAGCACCATCAGGCGCGCGCCGCTCTGGCCGAAGATCGAGCACAGCGCTCCGAAGGCGATCGCCAGCGGGTGCTCGGTGGGGGCACGGTAGACGCGGAAGTCGGGCAGGTGCAGGTGCAGCAGATCGCGCCCCCACAGCAGCGCGTAGAAGGAGTCATAGGTGGGGTAGGTGGGGAACGCGAAGTAACCGACGAGCGCCAGCAGGCACATCGCACCGAATGCGAGCTTCGCCCATGAGGAGGCCGGCATCGCCTTGAGTCTCTGCATTTGAATGGCCCCCCACCCATCGCGGTGGGGTGGGTCGGAGCGAATCTTCAATGTTGCGCTTGCCATCGGGCGCAGAGCCTATCTGCGCGGACCCGGGTGCCTGTGCAGCAGGCGCCCGGGCAAGACTGGGGCGGCACGAGCGCCTTGCGCGCAAAGATGCGCGCGTGGACGGGATAGGCTTTCGCTGGTGAAGCTCTTTCCCCCGTCCCGCTGCCGCCCCCATGGGGGGCGCAGGTCAAAATAGGCTTTCGCTGGTGAAGCTCATCATCCAGATCCCATGCTTCAACGAGGCCGAGCAGTTGCCGGCCACGCTGGCTGATCTGCCTCGCGCGGTGGTCGGCTTCGACATCGTGGAGTGGCTGATCGTCGACGACGGCTCAACCGACGAGACGATCGCCGTGGCACGCGCGCACGGCGTGCAGCACATCGTGCGCCTCACGAACAACAAGGGTCTGGCGGCGGGCTTTCAGGCGGG
>JBAWFB010000240.1:0-2510 GCA_049591495.1 Solirubrobacteraceae bacterium | reverse complement strand
GGCAGTCCCCGAGGATAGCCCTCGATGCGGGCAGATTTGCTACTACGCCTTCGCCACAATTAATCTCGCCCACGGTTTTCCATGTGATTTTCCGGGGCCAGAGGTCACCACTGGCGTGCTTTCCATGATGTTCTCCGCCCCCGGGTTCTACTGCGTGGTCGCCGAAAGCGAAGGCCGCATTGTGGGGAGCAATTGCCTTGACGAGCGTTCCATCATCGCAGGTGTCGGCCCAATCACCATCGATCCCAACGCACAAAGCCGAGGCATTGGCCGAGCTCTGATGCGCGCCGTGATGGTTCGAGCGAACGAGAAAAATGCCGCCGGAATCCGCCTCGTACAAGCAGCATTCCACAACCGCTCGCTCTCACTTTATGCAGGCCTCGGCTTCGACGTACGCGAGCCTCTTTCCTGCATGCAGGGACGAACCACCCAGCGCAGCGTCCCCGGATGCAACGTAAAGCCAGCCCAACCCGCCGATGTTGAAGCTTGCAATGCCCTGTCTCGCCGCGTTCATGGATTCGACCGAAGCACCGAATTGGGGCAGGCGATTCAGCAGGGCACAGCCAGAGTAGTAAACCGCGAAGGCCGCATCACTGGCTACGCCACGAACCTCGCCTTCTCCGGCCATGCGACGGCAGAAACGAATCTGGATCTGGAGGCTCTGATCGCGTCAGTGGAATCATTTGGCAGCTCCGGAATCCTGGTGCCCTCGCGAAACAGTCCTCTGTTCCGATGGTGCCTGTCCAATGGGCTGCATGTAGTTCAACCGATGACGCTGATGAGCATCGGACTCTACACCGAGCCTTCCGGCGCTTGGTTATCATCCATCCTATTTTGAATCCATTAAGCAGCTCAGTTGGCATGCCAGCGTAAGTGAATTGGCGAGTTGGCGCTCGTTGAGATTTCCGAGGCATCTCAAAACGCAGATCGCTGCACCAACGTGCGTTTGCGTTGCCAATGAGGGCATTCGTTGCGCTGTTCAGCTGACGATGCTGCCTTTTCTTACTTTCCTTTTGTGAGGCTGAGCGCCCAGTCCGCGATGAGGTTCAGGGCGGAAGGCGACATAGTTTCTTCAATATCGTTGTATTCGTTCGGCCCACCGGTTTTGGCCTCCTGCATGAGATGATTCTTGCCCGGCAGCATCACAACCATTGCTCCCGGGTTGTTCTTGAGTGCTTCGATTGCCGCTAGAGCATCGTCGATCGCAGGAACCTGCACGTCCAGCGAACCGTAGAGTGCAAGGACCGGGACATTGAGCCGCGCGAGCGTGGGCGCAGGATCATAGGCAATAAACGACCGAAACCATGTGGTGGTATCGTCGTTAGCCAGATTTTTGGCTTCGTTTTGATCGACGACTTTTTCCTGGACGCCTTCCGCGACAAGGGCTACAGCAGCTTCATGGGCTGCTGACTGAGACGGCGCTTTACTGATTGCGTCATATAGCTTCTGATCAAAGACTTTCCGACGAGCGATGTAGTCCTCAGGCGCACCGTAGGCTTTCGCTGTCATAGCGGACTGCAGGACGAACAGCTTGTCCCCACGCAGGGCGGGGCCAGCGATCATTACGGCAAACGCCACGTTCCTGTCAGAGACCGCAACCATGGGAGCGATGATTCCGCCTTCGGAGTGGCCCAGAATACCAACATTGCGGGAGTCTATGCCGGATTGCGCGCGAAGCCAGGTCACCGCGGCTTCTGCATCGGAGGCAAAGTCCGCAGTGGTTGCGGACTGGAAGTCTCCGGTTGACCCGCCGACACCGCGTTTGTCATAGCGAAGAACGGCGAAGCCCTTGCGACTCAGGGCGTCCGCAAGCACGAGAAAGACCTTGTGGCCCCAGACGTCTTCGTCTCGCGAGTTATGTCCTGTACCGGAAACGAGCACGATAGCTGGAAAGGAGCCAGGGCCTTTCGGGATTGTCAGGGTGCCGGCCAGACGGTTATGGGCCGCAGTGTTCTCGAAGACAACATCCTTCTGCGAGTAGGGCAACGGGCCTGCGGTAATCGCAGTCTCCTGGGGCCGCTTGTGAACGGCAGGTTCCAGATCCGCTGAAGTCGCCCGGTTGAGCGTGAGTGGATAGACTTGCTGGAAGGTGAGTTTGCCCTTCCATGTTTGCTGCCCGGCGTCCCACGCACCGTCATAGCTCAGACTGAGTTTGGTCACGGCAAAGTGGAGATGCGTCCCATCGGATGCAACCTCGTCGAGATCTGTCCGGTTGCCGCTGGGATTGGTCAGATAGCCGGTAAATCCTGAGTCTGACTGAGCAATGTGAATCCGGACCTTGAAGCCTCCATTGAGCTGCCCAACCCAATCTCCTGCGGCGCTTTCTGCATGGGCAGGAAGACAAAAACACAGAAGTACAGTAAGGAGGCCGATGACGCTGAACTTTGATTTCATAGAGGCGAGATACGAGCCTTTCTTCGATATTGTTCCTCGTATGCTTGCTTCGGGCTGAACATCCCGTTGTGGGTACCTGAAGGGCGGCTTCCGGTTAGAGATCCACAACTCAATTG
>JBAWFB010000239.1:0-9336 GCA_049591495.1 Solirubrobacteraceae bacterium | reverse complement strand
AGGCAGAGGAGTCCGACCAACGCCACGCCCACGCTGGCCCGCCCGGCGCCTGCTCGCTCGTGCTCACCAGTCGCGGCGAGCGGGTCACGCGAGAGGACCGCGCGCAGCGGGCTGAGCACCGCGGCGAGCGCCGCAAGAATGCCGCCTCCCGCAGCCACAGCCACGTCCGCAAAGCTGACAGATTGCTCGGAGCCGGAGATGAACGCGAGTGAGAAGGAGGCGGAGTCCGAGCGCAGCACGTGTGTGAAAAGCAGCTCGCCGAGTGCAAGCCCGAGCGCCGAGGCGACGGCACCCAGCACGAGCGCGTCGAGGGAGAGCGCCACTATCACCGTTCGTGGGGCGTAGCCGTCACGGCGCAGATCGACGATCAGCCGGCGCCGCGCCGGGAGAGTCAGCAGCGTCGCGTTGAACGCGAACAGAAATCCGACGAGTGCGCTGACCGCGGAGAACAGAGCGCTTGATTGGCTGCTTGCGTTCAAGGCGTTGGCGAACAGGGTGGCTTCGTAGTCGATCGGCTCGACGTTCGCACGATTCGCGGCGAGCGTCCTGAGCTCCGCCCCTACGCGCGCCTGCGCACCCGGCTCCGGTTGAACGAGGACGCGGCTCACGCGCCCCTGAAGCCCCGCCATTTCCTGGGCATATGAGAACGGCGCGATCACAACGGGACTGCGTGCGAGCTGACCGATCTGTGCTTCGCCCAGCTGAGCATAGAGCGGCGCCCTAACGGTGTGGCCAGCGAGATGCAGCGTGACTTCCTTGCCAAAGTGCACCACTCCGAGCGTGCGTGCGAGCGGTGCCGCCATGACGATCGCGCCGATGCCGCCGAACGGGGTGAGTTCGCCGCGCGGCACCAGCGTGCCACCCAACGCGGACAGGCTCTGATCGGCGCCGACGAGCTCGATCGACTCGCTGCCGCCTGGACCGCTTGCCTGCGCGTTGGCTTCGAGTAGCGGAGCGGCGAAGCGCACGCCCGCCAGCCGCCGCACGCGCCCCACCACCCCCTGCGCCAAGCCGTGCGGGTCGCGTCCGACGAGCTGAAGCGTCGCGTTGCCTACGATCCCGTGCTCAAGCTCGCCGACCGAGCCCTGGAGGCTTGAGCTCGAGACCTGCGAGGCGAACAGCAGAGCCACGCCCGCCGCGATGCCAGCGATCGCAAGACACTCCTGCACGGCTCGCGCGCGCAGCCGCGCCCGGTAAAGCAGGAGGATATTGAACGGCTTCACGGCCGCGTGAGGCTCGTGGGGGGATTCCCCGAGTGCCCAACGGCGCCCTCACCCCTGAGCACGGTGGCAGTCACATGGGTGCGTCCGGCCCCTGAATCGGCGATCAGCCCATTCGCCTCGCCGCCGGGACCGGGATCCGGGTCGTAGTCGCCAAGCCGCCCATCGCGCAACGCCAGCACGCGGTCGGCATAACGGGCCGCCATCGGATCGTGACTGACAAGCACGACCGCCACGCCACGCTCACGGCACAGCTCGCGCAACAGTGCGAGCACTTCGCGACCTCGCTGCGTATCGAGACTTCCGGTCGGCTCATCCGCGAGCAACAGGCGCGGATTGGTGGAAAGGGCACGCGCGATCATCACGCGCTGACGCTCGCCCATCGAGAGCGTCTCTGCGCGATGGTGCAAGCGCTCGCCCAACCCGAGACGAACAAGCAACGGCTCGATCTCACGCCGCGCTTGGCGCCAGCGCATCGCACCAAGCAACTTGATGACCGAGTTGTCGATCGCGCTGATGCCCGGCAGCAGGTCGAAGTTCTGACGGATGAAGCCGAGCTCTGTGAGCCTGAACCGAGATGCCTCGCGCTCTGACAGCGAGGAGGTGTCGCGTCCACCGATCAGCACCGTCCCCGATGTCGGGGCAAGCAGGGTGGCGATCATCAACAGCAGCGTCGTCTTGCCCGAGCCGCTTGGCCCGTACAGAGCGACCATCTCGCCGGCCCGCACGGTCAGCGACACGCCGTCGACGGCGCGCACGGGCTCCCCGCCGGTGCTGGGGTAGTGCTTGACCAGATCACGCAGCTCCAGCATGAGCTCTTCGTGCTCGCGCGACCCGTGCTTGTGCGGTTCAGTCAACGGCGCTGCCCGCCACGTGCACGGTAACCGCGTCGTTTGAACGCTGAATGGTGCCGCTGAAACTCAGACCCGACCCTTGTGCGTGCGCATAGCTGCCAGTGCCGCGCTCGATCGACATGGAACCGGAGAAATGCGCGCTCGTATGTTCCCTGTGATAGCTCGCGTTGCCATGAGCGGTGATCGAGCCGCCACTGGGGTAGATGCTCAGTTCGGCGGTAACGCGATTGCTGGAGACGATGCTCAGATGAACGTAGATCGTGCCTTTCACCGTGCCCGACGCGAGACCCTGCTCGTTGAGCGTGAAGCCCTGCTTGCTCGTCAGGTGGAGGCTCCCGTTCTCGTTCAGGGAGAGCGCCTTCGCGCCACTCGCGACCGCCGCGTGTGCCTGCGAAGTGCTTGTAGTGAGCGTCCCGGAAGCCCAGCTCGCCGCAAGGGGGATAGCTACAGCGACGGCGAGCAAGTGTGTGACTCTGCGATTTTTCCTGCTGTTGTTTCGCATTTGGCGCACCTTTCTTGTGTTAATCAGGGGCAGGGACTGACGGCAGCGACGTCCTGCGTCGAGCCGTCCGCATAGGTGAATTCGGCCCCGAACGGAAATCCGCCAAGGGGACAGCGCGGGGGCTCGATGGTCGTGTTCGATTCGCCCACCGATCTTCGGCTGGACCCGATCGTCAGGGACATCGACGCGATCGATGCAGCCGGCTCGAGCGGCAGCGTCGGGATCGCGGGAATTTCCAGCACGAGGTCTTCGCCATAGGGCGGATCGTCTGGGAGCACCGTGCCGCTGAGGACCACACGCTCGTCAAACGGCGTGTATCCCTGCGCGAGCATCTCAAACGTAGGTTGCAGGTTGTGCAGCGGACCGAGAAACACCCACAGCGAGATGCTCTCTCCAAGCAGCTGGGAGCCCAGCGGCGCGCGTATGAACGCCTGCCCGACGCCGAGTCTCGACTGCGCCGGACAACCGCGCGCACCCAGGAGTCGCAGCCGCTCGGGCTCACAGCTGCGCAGGTGCGGGACTTCGATGCCCAGCCCCGCGGGCAGCCGCAGAATCGAGTGGCGTAGCGGCGGTGGATCGCCCAGAGTTTCGCCGGCCCCGGACAGGTCGATCGTGATGGTGAGCGCGCCCAGCCCACCGAGCCTGTCGGGGTGAAACGACGCCGCGATCGTGGCGGGCCCCTGCGAGCCACCTGTGGTCGCGGAGCGGGCTGGCGTCGCACACGCGAGCGCTGCGATGGCTGGCGCGGCGAGCAACGCGGCGCACACCCGCGCATGAGCGGCTGCCCACACGTGACCGGTCAGCCGCGCGGACATGGGATCGTCGGGTTGACGGTGAACGTGGCGCCGTCCGCGAACACGGCAATCCCGCGTGTGGGAAAGCCACCGACAGGACACTTGGTGGGGGTGATCAGGCCGCCTACATGAACGAGCGTGCGCCGCCCGTGAATGGTCTTGAAGTAGGCGACGTGGCTCGAGCCGATCGACGCAAACGCACTTTCGATAGAGGCGTACTTGGCGTCGGGGATCGTCGAGATACGCGGAACCTGAACGCTGAAACCAAGCCCGTACGGCTTGGGAGCACGGATCTCCTTCGCCGTCACGACCAGTTCCACGTTCACGGGCGAGCTGGCGCTCGCGTAAACCAGCAACCGCAGACGTCCGTGCTGTGACGCCGCGAAGAAGAAGTCGAGCGTGAACGGCTCGCGCACGGTCCCGTTGGGTAGTTCGAACACGCTGACACCCCCACCGAACCCCACGCGCGAGTCGGCTGGACAGCCGGCCGGCCCGCGCTGTATGAGCGCCGCTTCCGTACAGGTCCCGGCAGCCTGGGCCTGTACCCGCAGCCCCGCCGGCCCGTAGAGCGTGAGCTTGCTGATCGGCGCGGACACCACGTCCGCGCTTGACGCAAAGCTCGCCGCGATCGACAGGTTGGCGGCGGCACCCAGCCTGTCCGGCGTGAAGGCCTCTTTGACGATCAGCGTGTCTCCAGCCCAGGCGATTCCTGCCAGCGCCGCACATATGCCTCCGAGCAAGATTGCGAGGAGCAGTCTGCGGGCGGCAACGACGCTCCTCAGCCTCTCGAGCAGGTGCCTAGTTGGCAGCAATGCCCCCTCGGCCATCCGCCGCACAGCACCCCTCTCCGTCTGTCTTCCCACCATGCTCGAGCCCTTCTCGCGACCCATGCTCAGACAAGATCCCTTCAGACAAAACTAAGTATACACTTGGCTGACGTCAGTAGACTACTAAAACGGGGAAGGGCGCGCTTGGTTTCTCTTTTCCAGCTCTCCCTGGACGCGAATGACGCGCCGGATGTGGCGACCTCGCCAAGGCGCGATCGTCATGCGCCGCCAAGTCCCGCAAGACGAGATAGAGCGCCTTGCGCCCCCAAGCCGACCCCAACTCGCGCGAGCCGACGAACTACTCGGCGAATCCGCGAGCTTTGGAGACGGCGAAGAGGACCCAGCCGAGCGCCACCGCCTCCTCGCAACACTCTTTGAGTGCGCCTGGTAGACGGAGGACAGATCGTGGTGGGTCAAGCCACGACCGTCCTTCTTGCCCTACTTCCAAGCCCTGACCGAAAATCCTAAAAACCAGTCAGGATTTAGCGGTGTACAGAGCGGGAGCGACGGGGATCTAACCCACGTGACGGGGTCCCTTTGAGGTGAGCTGGGTTGGATGCGTGGTCGTGTTTTCCGTGATGGGATGGAGGGATGGACACGATCATGAAGCGACGCAGGCATACTCCGGAGCAGGCTGTCAGGAAGATCAGGGAGGGCGAACGCCTTTTGAACGAGGGTCAGGATCTCGTTGAGGTTCTGCGCCATCTCGGAGTCTCGGAAGCGACGTTTAACCGGTGGCGGACGGTGTATGGCGGGATGAAGGCTGATGAGGCCAAGCGCCTGAAGACGCTCGAGGCGGAGAACCAGCGGCTCAAGAAGCTCGTTGCTGAGCAGGCGTTGGATATCGACATGCTCAAGGAGTTGGCTTGAGGGGAAATTCTGACCCCGGAGCGCCGACGCAGGGCCGTCATGGTCCTGCAGGAGCGTTTCGGGGTTTCACAGCGCCGGGCGTGCCGTGTGACGGGCCCAGCACCGCTCGACGCAGCCTAAGCAGCCACGACCCGTCAGATCGGAGAATCAGCGTCTCGCTGCCCGCCTGCGTGAGATCGCCGGGGGGCATCCGCGGTGGGGGTGGAAGACCGCTCACGCGATCCTGTTGCGAGAAGGATGGACAGTCAATCGCAAGCGCACCCGCCGGATATGGCGCCAAGAGGGCCTACGACGCCCTGTGAGGACACGCAAGCGCCGCCGGGTAGGCCCAACTCAGAAGCAACGGTTGCATGCCACGCACGCCGGTCAGGTGTGGGCGATCGATTTCATGTTCGATGAGACATCCGACCAGCGCCGGTTGAAGCTCTGCAACATCGTTGATGAGTACACCCGCGAGGCGCTAGCGATCCGTGTCGACCGGAGGTGCACTGCCGAGGACGTGATCGCGATCATCGAGGACCTTGTTCTCACCCGCTGCGCACCCCAGCATCTACGAGCCGATAACGGACCCGAGCTGATCACCTGGGCGCTACGGGACTACTGTCGTCTCGCCGCCACCAACACCGCCTACATCGAGCCAGGCAGTCCGTGGGAGAATCCGTATGTCGAGTCTTTCAACGGGCGTATCCGTGACGAACTGCTGAACATCGAGGAGTTCGGGTCGCTCACCGAGGCAAAGATCATCATCGAGGACTGGCGAATCGAGTACAACACCTACCGGCCGCATTCATCGCTAGACAGACTCACACCCACCGAATACGCAGACATCGTCACCGACAAACAACCACCAGACCACGCATAAGCCCTGGGCCACCTAACGGGACTCCGTCAGGACCACAACGCCGTGCTAATAGCCGAGGCGGCGACTCAGGACGAGCCGCGAAAGCAACTGCTTTTCAGTGAAGAGCCGGCATAGAGGTCGATGAGCTTGAGCGTCTTGGTCTCGTAGATCGCGGTCAATCTGGCGGCAGTCCGCAACGTGGAGGGGCCACATTCGTTGATGCGAGCGGCGTGGGCATCACAGGCCTCACGCTCACCGGCCCCGGCAAGCGTCTCTACGACCTAATAGAACTCCACACTGTGCCCCGAAAGCTCGACGAGAAGTAACCGACGCATTCACCAAGGGATGGTCCACTTAGCGCCGTCGTACGTCGATGGCGAGAAATGCCACTCATCTAACGTGTTACGTACATATTTGCCCGCAATGGTTCAGCTCTATGCATTATCTAGAGTCTCAGCCTACGCTGACGCCTCGCCGCCCTGCCTCCGTCACTATAATGCCGACGACTACCGCAGAAAGAATGGCTTGTCCCAGTCCAGACCAAACACAAGGCTATCAACGATCACCCAAATACGACACTTGCGAGGCACAACCCGATCACTTGTCTCTTGTCACGACGACCCGCCTCGCATAGAATGGTGACGCCCCTGTCATGGAACGTACTCTTTCGCCTGTATCACACCGCGATTATTGCGATGCCATGAAACAGTGAATATTAGCACAAACGCCGCAACCACTCCAAGGCCAGAGAACCGTGTTGGATATATGGTCGCAGCAAGAAATATAGGTAGTGCGCCGGCTACTGGAAATACCCTATGCTTCGACGACCCCAATTCTCCCAACTCTGCTTTGTTATAAAACACAAGTCTACCCGTCCAGAGACACCAGAATACGGTAGGCGCAACCAGTGCGTACTCAACCCACCACGACCAGTCGAGGGCAGCACCAAGCGATGCCGGAATCAGCATTGCCGCGACCGCCGCAATGGACCCTCTAGTCCTAACATCTAGCCCCAGCAGGTTCGATGTGCCAACCTGCCACCGACTGGATTTAGCTTTCCTTTTCACTCCTATCTTCATTCCTAGTCGCTCCCTGATGCAGCGCACAAGATCTCGCCCGTTAGGAATGAAACCCAACCAGCCGGCGTCCACATTCCAGGCGACGAGGTGACAGCAACCATCGCGGCGCAATCACTGTTATTGCCACCGTGACTATCACAGCTCTTTCCCTTTGAGCCTTTGGGGCAACCGCCTTCATTTGCCGAGCCACCTTTACCGCCTTTTGGATAGCAGGGATCATGCGTGCTTGGACAACCTCCGGCGTCGGTAATGGCTTTCACCCTGGTACCTATTGCGACGCCTTCTTCTTCCATGCCGCCGCCTGCTATTGCGCCTGGTGGTCCGGCTGCTGCCTCGGCGTCCCAGAGGTTGTGGGCTTCGGCTTCTGCGAGTTCGGCTGCCTCTTGTGCCGCGAATCTTGCTTGTATCGCGGCTTCGCGCGCCCGTTCTTCGGCTTCCTTTCGGATCGCGGCTTCTCGAGCGGCTTCTAGTTCGATCGCTCGTTCGTTCTGTTGCATCCCGAGTGCGAGCACGTAGTTGTTTTCGACGTAAGCGCCTGTCAGGTCGGTCTGGTTGACCGGATCGCCGTCCGTATACGCGTAGGGGTTCGATGATCCGCCTGGTATCGGGTCTGCTTGTAGGAATCGGCCGAGCTGTGGGATGTAGGAGCGGGCGCCCATCGCGATGGTGCCCGATGGTAGCGTGGTGGGCTCCTCGTATGCTCCGAGCCATGAGTATTTGGGTGGGCCTTCAGCTGCCGGGACTCCGTCTTCGCTTGCTTCAGGGATGGATGATTCGAGTGATGTAGATGATTCTGCTTCGTGGGCCGTGGCGATGATGTCGCCGTGTAGGTTCGTGAGCTGGAGGGCTGCTTTTTCGGTGTTGTGGCGAATTGCCACCAGGCAGCCGCTTATGCCCGCGATGTAGCGGGTGTAGTTGCCGGCGACTTCGCTGGTCCATGATGGCGTCTGGCTTTCCGGGGAGGAGTAGTGCTGTATTTCTGTGTCGGCGACTTTGCCGGTGGAGACGATTTCGCGAACCCGGCCTGCGGGGTCGAGCTGGTCGCCGATCGTTTGGGTGCCTTGTGTTTGGCTGGCTAGCTGGTTGTCGTCGTAGAATGTGCTGGTTATTGTGGTCCCGCCCGCGTCGGCTGCCGGTAGCTTGGTAGTGTTACCGAACGAGTCGTATTCGGTTCCTGTGTCGAGCAGTCGGTTGGCGGGGTCGTATGTGTCGGCTTGTATTTCGCCGCCTTCGGTCGCGCAGGCTCCTCCAGTTCCTGGGGGGCGGGTAGTGAGGCTGAGTCTGTTGGTTTCTTCTTCGTATGCGTATATGCGCGTGACGCAGTTTTTGCCGCCCACGTTGTCGGTCGTTTGCGTTAGTCGCCCAGTTTCGTCGTATTCGTAGGAGTGGGTGGTTGTCTGGGCCCCTAGTTCGCTCTGCTGGGTGAGCCATTGCCCGTGACTCGAAGGCACGGCGACATCCTTGTACCAGGCTTCAGGACATGTTTTTGCACAGTGGTCGGTCTTTACGTATTCGATGCCAGTGATTTCGCCCGTCGTGTTGCGAATGTAGTTGGTCGTCAGCGCGTCTGGATAGGTTTCGCTCGTCATGTTGCCTTCTACGTCATACGCTGCCGTGAACGTCAACGTGTTTGCGCCCGTAGTATCTTTGAGTTCCTTTACGGCGCCCGTCATTTCGTCGTATTCGTATGTTTGGGTGCCCTTACCGTCGCTCATTTTCTTGAGGCGGTAGTCCTTTTCTGTTTCGTATTCGTAAGTAGACTGGTTTCCGTCTGCGTCTGTATAGCTCGTCAGCTGCCCAAGGGTGTTGTATTCGCTCTTTAGGGACTCTGTGCTGGTGCTTTGTTCGACTAGTGCACCTGTGGTGCTGCTGTATTTGTCTGTAACCTTTGGGAGCGCCGTACCAACGGTCGAGTTTATTTCTACTGTTTCGGGGCGTCCCGCTTCGTCGTAGACAGTGGTGGTTGTGCGTGTGTCTGCGCCGCCACCCACCTTCGCGACTTCGGCCTTGACCTGGGTCGGCTCCAAATACATGTTGTATGTGTAGCTCGTGACTGCTAGTCCGGGTAGGCCGCTGGTGGTGGGTTGTGTGGCGGGTTGTGTTTGACAGGGCATACCGGCCCATTCGGGGTGTTCGCCGCATTTGGTGTATTTACTGTTGGCGGCTGTCGTGTAGTAGACGGTCTGTGTGTTGTTGATAGTGTTTTTCGTGGTGATGGGTATTGTCCACTTCTGGATGCGGCTGTTGCCTGTGTTTTCCCACCAGTTCCCACTGTCGAGCACGTATACGTATGAGCCCGAGAAAGCTAGGCCGTGTGGTGCCTCGTTGAACTGGCCGGCACCGTTGCCT
>JBAWFB010000238.1:0-7925 GCA_049591495.1 Solirubrobacteraceae bacterium | reverse complement strand
GTGGTGCTGTCCCTGCGCGTCCGCCGGGCGCGCCGGTGGGCGCGGGTGGCCCGAAGTACTTCAAGCCGGAGCGCTCGCCCGCCCGCATGACCGCGCTGATCGTCGGAGGGGTGATCGTTGCCGTGCTGGTGGTTGTGGGTGCTGTGTTGGGGCTGAAAGGCGGTGGCTCGTCCCCCTCTTCAAAGGTGGGCTCCACCTCCTCCGCAAGAACACAGCCCGCAGCCTCCCATGCGGTTGCCTCCAATCCGGCTGACGTGCCTGTGACGGTGCTGAACGGGACCGAAACGAACGGTCTCGCGCACCATCTTGCGGGTGACTTGCAGCAGAGCGGATATTCACAAGCGGCGGCGTCGACGGCGGTCCCGCCGGGCACCCACGCGACGACGGTGGTTGAGTACACGGCCGGTCATCGCGCCGACGGGCAGGCGGTGGCGAAAGCGCTCGAGGTCACACGTGTGCAGACGATCGAAGGGACCATCGCCTCGCTCGCGAGCTCGGCGACGGTTGTTGTGATTGCCGGCGCCGATCAGGCGGCCCTGCTCGGTGGCAGTGGCGCTCAGAGCAAAGGCGAACCGGCGGCAAGTGAAGGCGGGACCGGGGAAGCAGCGGGTGGCAACTCTGCTGGATCGGGCGAATCGGGCGAATCCGGCGCTGGTGAAAGCGCTGCCGGCAACGGCAACTGAGAACGGAGGGCCGACAGGTGGCCAGTGACCGGCCGATAGCCGACTTCCTCGACCTCCCGACTCGCTGTGCGAAGCCGCGCGAGCAGGGAATCACACACGTGATCGACCGCGGTCTGTCGGTCGCCGCGGTGGATGGGCTGATCGAGACGGTGGGCGACAGTGTGGACATTGTGAAGCTGGGCTGGGGCACGGCGCTGGTGACCGCCAACTTGAAGCCAAAGCTGGAGCGCTACGCGGCGCACGGGATACCGGTGGTGCTGGGTGGGACGCTCACCGAGCTCGCGATCAAGCAGGGACGCGTGGAGGGCCTGGTCGCGTGGATGCACGAGCTGGGGTTGCGCCACGTCGAGATATCCGACGGCACGATCGCGCTGGAGCCCGACGTCAAGAGTTACCTGATTCGCCAGTTGTCCGGTGAGTTCACGGTGCTCTCGGAGGTGGGGAGCAAGGACGCGGACTTCATCATGGCTCCGTATGTGTGGGTGGAGCAGATCGAACGCGATTTGCAGGCTGGAGCTTGGAAGGTGATCACCGAGGCGCGCGAGTCGGGAACCGCGGGTATCTACCGGGCCGACGGCGAGGTGCGCACCGGGCTGATCGACGAGATCGCGCACGCGATCGACCCCGACAAGCTGATCTTCGAGGCCCCGCGCCGCGAGCAGCAGGTGTGGCTGTTGCATCGTTTCGGTGAAGAGTGCAACCTCGGCAACATTGCGCCCGAGGACGTGCTGTCGCTGGAGACGCTGCGGCTGGGACTGCGCTCTGACACGGTCGAGCGCTTCGCCCGGGATGGCGGAGCTTGAGCGGTAGCCCGTCGGTTTCGGGCGCCGGCGGTGAGGAGACAGTGGGCCGCGCGGATGTAGGTGGACGAGCGAGTGAGCGGCGTGCGGGCGTGGTGTTCGCGCTGCTGGTGCTGGCGTGCTTCGCGGCGTTCCTGATCACCCAGCGTCTCAAGCACACACCGACAGCGGTGCAGGAATTCAAGTTGACGAATGCGTTCCTCCCAGCGTCGGGTGGGGAATCCAAGGAAGAGCACATCGCCTTCAAGCTGGCCGAAGCCGACGATGTGACGGTGACGATCGAAAGCTCGTCGGGGGAAGTGGTCGCGACACTCGTGCGCGATTTGCCCACCCCGCGCTACAAAATCCTCTCGTTGCGCTGGAATGGCCGTGAGGGGGAGGCGCACGGCTACAAGTTGCTGAGGCGCGCAGACGGCTACACCACGCTGCTGCCGGCCAACCGTGGCCGGGTGGCGCCGGCGGGGGAATACCGCGTACGGGTGAGCTTGCGTAGGCAAGATCACTCGGTGCAGTCGCCGCGGGACTTCACGCTGGTGGCGCCATGATCGCAACGACGCTGCCCAGTACGGGGGTGCTGCTCGCCGGCGCGGTCGCGGCGTTGCTGGCGATCGCTGTGCTGACGCTCGTGATGCGCCGTCACCCGCAGGCATTTCCGCTGCTGGCGGTGGTGGCGCTGCCGTTTCGGCTGCCGATCTCCACTGACGGGCGCACGGTGAATCTGTTGCTGCCGTTGTATGCGGTGGTCGCCGCGGGCGTGCTCGCGCATCTGCTGCCGCGACTTCTCTCTCACGCGGCGTCTCGCAATGAGGCGGTGGAAGGTGGAGGCGGCAGCTACAGCTATGACTCCGGGCGCCCTCCGATGCTGCTCGACTGGCTGCTGCTGGCCTCGGTGGTGCTGTATGTGCTGCAGGCGAGCTACTCGACCGACATCACCAAGGCGGCGGAGAACGTTGGATTCTTCTATGTGCCCTTTGGCCTGCTGTATGTGCTGTTGCGCGAGGCGCCGTGGACGCAGAGGCTCGTGCTGAGGTGTCTCGCCGCCGCGGTCGCGCTGGCGGCGGTGTTTGCGGGCGTGGGCTTCATCGAGTATTACCGCAAAGCGCTGTTTCTAAATCCGAAGGTGGTGGCGGCGAATGAATACGGCAACTACTTCCGCGTGAACTCGCTGTTCTTCGATCCGAGCATCTACGGGCGCTTCCTCGCGCTCGTGATGATCGCGGTGAGTACCGTTGTGCTGTGGAGTCGCGCGCAGCGCACCCAGCTGATCGGCGCAGGCGTGCTGGCGTGGCTGATGGCGGGTCTGATCACGAGCTTCTCGCAGTCGAGCATCGCCGCACTGCTGCTCGGACTGGCGGTGCTGGCGGCGTGGCGCTGGGACGTGCGCGGCACGGTGTACGTGTCGGTGGCGCTGGCGGCGATCGCCGCTGTGGTGGTGCTCGCGGCCCCCTCCAGCCTGCACTTTGGCCTGAACGGGTCGGGGGCCTCGGCCAACAACGCGACCAATGGGCGTACCAATCTGATCTCAGGCGGGCTAAAACTGTTCGAGCAGAGACCGCTGGAGGGCTACGGCACGGGCTCGTTTGAAACGGAGTACAAGCGCCACGGCAACGCGACGGCCGCCAACGCCACCTCGGCGTCGCATACGATCCCGGTGACGATCGCCGCCGAGCAGGGAATCGTTGGACTGGCTTTGTACATAGCGCTGCTGGTGGTGGCCTTCATAACGCTGTTCTCACGGGCGGCCCGCTCTCCTCCGAGGATTGCGCTGGCGGCGTGCTTCGCGGCGCTGGTGCTGCACACGTGGGTGTACGCGGACTTCCTGGAGGACCCTCTGACCTGGACGCTGTTGGGGATCGGTGTGGCGCTCGCGTCGATGCGCGATGGGATTTTTGTGGGAGACAATCACGCACGCGCATCCGAAGGATCGCCCCCGTCGCCGGTCACGACGCCGGGGTGACGCGCCCAGCTGGGACGTTTGTGGCCCGGTGCGCCCGTTAGGTTCCCTCTGATGCTGGGTTACTTGAAGCGACTGGTCACGACCGGCGCGGCCTACCAGGCCGCGGAAATCTTCGCGAAGGCGATTGCGGTGTTCACATTGCCGTTGTACACGCGGCACGTGTCCACCGCGGGCTACGGCGCGTACAACCTGCTGCTGACGAGCGTGATCTTGGCCAGCATCGTGTTGCGTCTGGGTGTGGGCGAGGCGTTTGTGCGCTTCTACTTCATCGACTCCGACCACGCGCGGCGGATACGGATCGCGCGCACCGCCACGGCGACGGTCGCGTGGACCACGACGCTGGCGTCACTGGTGGCAGTGGCGTTTGCGGGTGCGCTGTCGCGGCTGGTGCTCGGCGAAGACGATCCGCTGCTGATGGACTGCGCGATCCTCGGGCTGTGGGCGTTCACCAATATCGAGATGGCCTACGCACAGCTGCGCGTGGACGAGCGCGCTCGCGCCTACATGTGGGCCTCGGGTGCGAACGTCGCGATGACGGTCGCGTTCACGATCGCGCTGGTCGTGTTCGCCAACCAGGGTGCGCGCGGGCTGCTGCTGGGCAATTTCGGTGCGACCGCGCTCACGGTGCTCGGCCTGTGGTGGCTGCTGCGCCGGCGCTTCTCACTGCGGGTGAAGCTCTCCGACCTGCGCGCGATGCTGGCGTTTGGGCTGCCGACGGTGCCGGCCGACGCGAGTGTGTATGCGCTGCAGGTGGTGGACCGCCTGTACCTGTTTCGTGCTGTCAGCCACGAAGCTGCCGGCGAATACGCGATCGCGGTGCAGCTCGCGACGGTTGTGTTCGTGTTCGTGCGCGGCTTCCAGTACGCGTGGCCGCCGCTGGCCTATTCGATTGACAGCGACGCGCAGGCATCGAAGCTGTATTCGATTGTCACCACCTACTTCATGCTAGCCACTGGAGTGGTGGTGGCGGCCGTTGCGCTGCTGGGACGCTGGATGGTGCGGTTGCTGGCCGAACCCAAATACTTCGGTGCGCACGAGGCGCTGCCGTGGCTGGCGCTCGGCTGGACGCTGTATGGCCTCTATCAGGTGATGATCGTGATCACCGGCCGCGCGCGGGTGATGCAGCGCAACATACCGGCCGCTGCCGCTGGTCTTGCGGTGAACATCGTGCTGCTGTTTGTGCTCGTGCCGAGCAGCACCCTGGGCATGGGTCTGGCGGGCGCGGGCCTCGCGCTGTGCGGTGCGTACGTGGCGATGGTGGTTGTGATGCACCTGCTCACCCGCCGCGTGTTCGTGGTGGAGTTCGAGTGGCGCCGCCTCGCGCGCGTGACGGCTGTCCTCGCGGGCGTGGCGGTATCGGGCGAGCTGCTGCTGCCGACCGCGGGCTTCCTGGGGCTGCTGCTGCGTGTCCTGTGGCTCGCGCTGATTCCCGCGCTGCTGCTGGCGACGCGCTTTGTCGCGCCCGACGAGCGTGAGCGGGCGCGGACGCTGGTGGCCGACGCACGTCGCCGCGTCGCGGCCTTCCGCGCGGGTGGGGGCGACGTGGAGGCATATGCGGAGGACTCGCTGCGAGACATCTGATTGTTGGGGGCTCGTTCCGGCCCCTTGGCGGTTGTGTTGTCGGAGACGTGAGTCGCGAATCCTCCGAATGGCTCAAGCCCGATGGGGTTTTAGCCGATTATGCGACCGTGTCCGACCTGTCTTTGAAGCCCCCGCGGCCAATGGGCCGGCGTGAGCTTGCACGCCGCGCGGAGGCGTTGCGCCGCTATCGCGCCGACGAGCGCGTGCAGAGCATTGCGGCTGCCGGCGAGCTTGCCTATCTGCGCTCGCAGCTGCGCGCCGCCGCCCGCCTGACGGCGCGACTTGCGGCCACGCGAGAGGTCGACGAGATGGCCAAGCTGGTGGTGGACGAGCTGCATGAGACGTTTGCCTTCTACCTCGCCGCGGTCCAGCGCCTCGATGACGATGAGATGCTGCGTCTGATCGCGGCTCGCGGCCCGCTGGCCGAGGTGATGACCGAGTTCCTACTTGTCGAGCAGTCGGTGCGTGAGGGCGTCAACGGGCGTGTGGCGCGCTCCGGCACGACGGCGCTGGTGGGCGACACCCGCAAGGACCCCGACTACATCGCGCGCGATCCCGACACGGATCCGCGCTCGGAGTTGAGCGTCGCGGTGATGGTGGACGGCGCGGTGTGGGGCGTGCTCAACATCGAGGCGGTCGAGGCGGATGCGCTGAACGAGGCCGACGCGGTGCTCGTCGAGGCGATCGCGGCGAGCCTCGGCTCGGCGCTGCACCGGGCTGGGTTGATCGCAGACATCGAGCATTCGTTTACGACGACGCTCGCGGTTGTGACGAGCACCGTGGAGGCGAAGGACGACTACACCGCCTGCCACGGCAGCGACGTCGCCGAGCTGGCCGAACGCGTGGCATTGCGTATGGGGCTCGGCGTCAAGGAGGCGCGCGAGGTGCACTACGCGGCGATGCTCCACGACGTGGGAAAGATCGCGGTGCCGAGTGAGATCCTCTGCAAGGAAGGGCCGCTGACGGAGGACGAGTGGGTGGTGATGCGCAGCCACACGGTGGTCGGCGCTGAGCTGGTGGAGCGCATCGACGCGTTCGCGCACCTGGCGCCCGCGATTCGCTCCAGTCACGAGCGCATCGACGGTATGGGGTATCCGGACGGTCTGGCGGGCGTGCAGATCCCACTCGCGGCGCGCATCGTCGCGGCGTGCGACACCTACGACGCGATCGTCACCGACCGCCCGTACCGCGCTGCGCGCACGTCGCAGCAGGCACGTGAGGAGCTGCTGCGCGCGTGCGGCTCACAGCTGGACGAGCAGGTGGTGGGCGTGCTGCTTGAGGAGCTCGCGCAAGAGGCGTGGCAACTCACCTCAGCAGCCACTTGACCTCGCAGTTTCCCTGTTATAGGCAGCGGCCGCCTCGCGCAATCCCTCTCCGCGCGAGGGCCACAGCGTCGCGGTGACGTGACGCCAGTAGCGCTGCGGGGAATGGCCTGGCAGCACCAGCGCGGCCAGGGCGCGCACAGCGTAGGGCCACGCGGTTAGCAAGCGTACGGAGAGCGCCGCGGCGCGGGAATGGTGCTTGCGCATGTAGAGATCGCGGTTGCGGGCCATTTCGACGATTCGACGCTCGCTTGCCGCGCCGGTGGACAGCTGCTCGTGGTGGATGGCCACGGCGCTCGGTACATACAGGCTGCGCCAACCGGCGTCGCGCAGCCGCCGCGCGAAGTCGACCTCGTCGGAGTAGACGAAGAAGTCGGGATCGAGATAGCCCACTTGTGCGGCGGCCTCGCTTCGCACCAGCAGCGCAGCGGACTGGCACCAGTCAACGTCGCGTGTGCGCCTGCCCCGACTCTGCACGGTGTAGGCGCGGTGCAGAAACAGCGCACCCGCGAGCGCGGTCAGCGGGGTGGGAAAGCGCCACGCGCATGCTTGACCCCTGAGGCGCACTGCCCGACCTGGCGCTGCGCGCTGTGTGCTCGACCCAGCGCTACGCGCCGACCTGGCGCTGCGCGCTGTGTGCCGCTCGGCGTCGGTGCCGGCGGATTCGGGGCGCAGCAGGCGGGCCCCCGCGCAGGCTGCGTCGGGGCGCTGCTCGAGCGCATCGTGCAACGCGCGCGTCGCCCCTGGCTGCAGCTCGGAGTCCTCGTTGAGCAGCAGTGCGTAGCGCCCGCACGCGCGGCGCAGCAGCTCGGAGTCGTTGAGGCCCTTGCCGCGCCGCTGCTCCAGCGCTATGACCTCGCTGACGGCAGAGTGCGCCCGGGCCGCCTCGGCGGAGCCGTCACGCGAGCCATTGTCGAGCACGAGCACCTCGGTGGCAAACGGCAGCATCTCGCGCTCGCGCGAGATCGCGTCGAGCCCGCGCAGCAGAAGCGCCCGCTGGGATGTGTTCACGACGCAGTAGCTGAGCTCGATCTCGTCCATGACCGGGCACCCTAGTCCGATGGACCGCCAATGTTGTATGAGGATCGAAGCCGAAGCCGAAGCCGAAGCCGAAGCCGAAGCCGAAGCCGAAGCCGAAGCCGAAGCCGAAGCCGAAGCCGAAGCCGAAGCCGAAGCCGAAGCCGGCGAGGCGCTCAACGCGGCCACGGCTTGGGCTCATTGTGCGATTGCGTTACTTACGCAACTCTTCGACTCCCGAACGGTTGAACTTCGTAGGCCTATATGCACTAGGATTGTCCAGCTGTCCAGCCTTTCTGCTATGTGGACTAGGATTGGACGCAGGAGTCGCAAGTGGAGAGGGGGTCTGTTCTAATCATGGGACGCGACATCAACAGCTATCTGGAGGGTTCGATGGGGAATAAGAAGTCATCACGCATGCGCCTGTCCGCACGGGCGCAGGTATCGACGGCGGCGCTGGCACTTGGTGCGCTCGCAGCGGCCGCTGCGGTGGGGACCGGGGCCGCTGGCGCCGCGTCGCCGCATGCCCCCGCCGCACGCTCGCTCGATCTGAAAGACACCGCCA
>JBAWFB010000237.1:0-5629 GCA_049591495.1 Solirubrobacteraceae bacterium | reverse complement strand
CCGTTCGCCGAGCTGTGCGAGGAGCGAGGGCTCGTCGCGGGCGTCGAGGATCCGGTGGCCGGCGACGCGCTGCTGCTCGGCGCGCTTGCCGCCTGGCAGCGCGAGCAGATCGCCGAGCGCCAGCTCGAGGGCGTCATGCGCGATATCGAGTTGCCGCTCGTGTCGGTGCTGCGTGAGATGGAGACGCTGGGAGTACGCCTCAACCTTGAGTGCCTGGCAGAGATCACGACGCGCGTGCGCGAGGAGATCTCAGGGCTGGAACGCCGAATCTTCGAGCTGGCAGAGGAGGAGTTCACGATCGGCTCGCCCCAGCAGCTGGGCGAGATCCTGTTTGTAAAGCTCGGCCTTTCGCGTAAGCGGCGCGGCAAGACAGGCTTCTCCACCGACGCCCGCGTGCTGCAGGCGATTCGCGACGAGCACGAGATCGTGCCTCACATCGAGCGCTGGCGCGAGCTCTCCACGCTGATCAAGACCTACCTCGACGTGCTCCCGCAGCAGGTGGATGAGCGCTCGCGCATTCACACCACGTTCCTGCAGGCCGGCGCCCAAACAGGGCGTCTGGCGAGCACGAACCCGAACATGCAAAACGTGCCGATTCGCACGCCGCTTGGGCGCGAGATTCGCGGCTGCTTCGAGGCCGAGGAAGGGTGCGTGCTGATGTCGGTCGACTACTCCCAGATAGAGCTGCGCGTGCTCGCCCACATTGCGCGCGAGCCGGTGCTCGAAGAGATCTTCAAGCGCGGCGAGGACGTCCACACGGCGACGGCCTCCGAGGTGTTCGCGGTGGCGCCTGAGCAGATCGATCCGGGGATGCGCTCGAAGGCGAAGATGATCAACTACGGGATCGTCTACGGCCTCTCCGACTATGGGCTTGCCGATCGCCTGAACATCCCGTTGGAGGAGGCCAAAGCCTTCATCGACGCCTACCTGGAGCGTTTCTCCTGCGTTGCGAAGTTCATCGCCGAGACGATCGAGTCGGCCAAGGAGGTGGGTCACGTCAAGACGCTGTGGGGCCGTCGCCGCCAGATCCCGGAGCTGCAGGCGCGTAACTACCAGGTGCGAACGCTGGGTGAGCGCTTGGCCGTCAACACCGTCATTCAGGGCACAGCGGCCGACATCATCAAGCTCGCGATGGTCCGCTGCCACAGCGCCCTGCACGAGGCGAAGCTCGCGACGAAGCAGATTCTCACGATCCACGACGAGCTGCTGTTCGAAGGCCCGCCCGCCGAGATGGACGCGGCCCGCGAGCTGATCGCGCGGGAGATGGTCGGTGTTTGGGAGCACTCGCCGGCGCTGGTTGTAGACGTCGGGGTGGGACGCAACTGGCTGGAAGCCAAGTGAGCCGTCTGCTGGCAGTCGCGCTGGTCGCGGCCGCCGGTCTGCTGGTGGGCGCCCAGCCGCCGGTCAACGCCCGTCTGGGACGCTCGATTGGAAGCGTGCAGGCCGCCACCTTCTCGTTCCTGGCCGGCACGGTCGCGCTGGCATTGGTCGCAACGGTGTTCTTTGGCGGGCTGGGGAGCTTCTCGGAGGTCGGCAAAGCGCCTGCATGGGCGCTCGTTGGCGGTCTGCTGGGCGCCGTGTATGTGACCGTTGCGATCCTCACTGTGCGCACGCTCGGTGTCAGCGGGCTCACTGCGGTCGTGATCACCGGTCAGCTCGCGGCGGCCGTGGCGATCGATCGCTTCGGCCTGCTTGGGATCGCCAAGCAGCCGATCAACCCGGGACGGATCGTGGGGCTGGTGCTACTCGTCGCCGGGGTGGTGCTGGTGGTGCGGAAGTGACCTGCCGGTAGACCTCGCCCAACAGGCGCACGCCCTGCTCGATAGCAGGCTCGGACAGATTGCCGTAGCCGAGCAGCACACCCGGTGGTCCGTCCGGCGCGAAGCGGTGCAATGCAAGCCCCTCGGCGCCCACGCCGCGTTCGCCGGCGGCGCGCAGCAGCAGTGACTCGTGTGTCTGCTCGGGTAGGCCCACCAGCTCGAACAATCCCGCGTCCGCTCCGCTCACGCGCCCGTCGGGCAACCACCGGTCGAGTGCTTCGAGCAGCACTTCGCGTCGGTGCTGGTAGCGCAGACGCATACGACGTAGGTGGCGGTCGAGCTCTCCGCGCGCGATGAAGTCGCGTAGCGCCAGCTGTCCCACGATCTCCGATCCATAGTCCTCGATCGTCTTTGCCGCGCTCAGCTCCCATGTCAGCCATGAGGGGACCAGCATCCAGCCGAGTCGCATCCCGGGCGCCAGACGCTTGCTGGCCGAACCGATGTAGGCGACCCGCTCCGGCGCGAGACCCTGCAGTGCGCCAACCGCGACGCGGTCATAGCGATACTCGGAGTCGTAGTCGTCCTCGACGATCAAGCGGTCATCCTCGGCCCACTCGATCAAGGCCGCACGTCGCTCGGGGGCCAACACGGTGCCGGTGGGGAACTGGTGTGCCGGTGTCACCAGCACAGCCATGGCGTCTGTGGCGGCCAGCGCGTCCACTCGCAACCCGTCCTCATCGACCGGGATCGGCACTACTTTCAGGCCGGCCTCCTCAACGATCAAGCGATGTGGGTGCCAGCCAGGGTCCTCGAGTGCCACCTGTTCTATGCCGCGCTTGCGCAGCGCACGACACAGCAGGGAGAAGCCCTGCATGAACCCGGTGCACACGAGCATGTGCTCGGGATCGGCGTCCATGCCGCGTACCCGTCCCAGGTAAGCGGCCAACGATTCGCGCAAAGCGGGCAATCCGCGCGGGTCGCCATAGCCAAGCGAATCGAGTGGCGAGTCGCGTAGCGCGGCGCGCAAGGAACGCAACCACGCCTCGCGTGGGAAGGCAACCAGGTCTGGCAATCCCGGGTGGAAGTTGTAGGAGAAGCTCTGCAGCAGCGACCTCGCGGGCGGGCGCTCGCTCGTGGCGCGTACCGCCTTGGCGACCTGTACCGGGGCGCCTTGGCTGGTTGTGAGGTAGCCCTCGGCGGCGAGCTGTCCGTATGCCTCGGTCACGACGCCGCGCGAAATGCCCAGCTCCGCCGCGAGCCCGCGAGTGGAGGGCAGGCGCGTGTTGGCTGGCAGGCGTCCTGAGCGGATCTGCTCGCGCAGCGAGCGCTCGATCTGCTCGTGGAGCGGCAGCTCGTCATTACGGTCGAGCTCGACGAGCAGTTCCGGACCTCCTCCAACTGGCCCTCTTTTGTGTGGCACTACTGGAACTGTAAACGATGCCAGTATCGGCGTAACTTGATCATCGAGCAATGTCACTCTGTCGAGCAACGCCACTCTTTTCAAGGAGGCCGCGAACATGAGCCCTGTCAACGAGAGCACCGGTAATCCACAGATCACGGTCGTCGGAGGCGGGATTGCGGGGCTGGTGGCGGCAATCGCGTGCGCGGAGGAGGGCGCGAAGGTGCGTCTCGTCGAGGCTCACGAGCGGCTTGGTGGCCGCGCACGCAGCACCGACGGTCCCTACAAGGCCAATCTCGGGCCCCACGCGATGTACAACGACGGCGCTTTCTGGAAGTGGATGCGCGAGCGCGACATCCTTCCCGCCTACTGCAACGCTCGGCTGACGGGCGTCAGGCTGCGACTGGGGGGAACGCTGCGACGCACACCTCCGCTGGGAACGTTGCCTGCGATCCTGCGCCTACGCGGCCGTGAAGCCCCAGTGGCAACGGACTTCAGGACCTGGGTCGCGAGCCACACAGACGAGGACACCGCTGCGCTGGCTGCTTCGGCCGCCGGGGTCTTTACCTTCTACCACGACCCTGGGGAGCTCTCGGCGGCGTTCGTGTGGTCGCGCATGGTGCGTCTGCTGCTCACCGTCCCCTCGATCGTGACCTACCCCGTTGCAGGCTGGAGCACGCTGGTGGTGGCGCTTGAAAAGCGGGTGGGAGAGCTTGGCGTGACGGTCGAGACGGGCACCCGCTTGGACGAGTTGCCGGCCACGCCGACGATCTTGGCGACCGAGCTCGATCAGGCACGCGAGCTGCTCGGCGATGACAGCCTGCGCTGGCACAGCGGCCGTACAGTGTGTCTGGATATCGGTGTGCGCCACCGTCGCGGGGACCCGACAGTCGTCTCGGACCTGGACGAATCGGGCTGGATCGGCCGCTATTCCGGGGCCAACCCGACGCTCGCGCCCGAGGGCGAGGAGCTGATCCAGGCGCAGATGCCGATTCGTCCCGGCGAGACCCCGGACCTGGCTGCGATGCGCTTGGAGCGCTTCCTCGACCTGAGCATCGAGGACTGGCGCGGGCGCGAGACCTGGCGTCGGCGCCAGGTCATGGACGGACGCTCGGGGGCGCTGGACATGCCCGGCTCCAGCTGGCGTGAACGCCCGGCAATCGACCGGGGCAATGGCGTTTTTCTCGCCGGTGACATGGTGGCCTCCGAGGGAATGCTGGCCGAGGTCTCGTGGTCCAGTGCGGTGGAGGCGAGCCGCCTGGCGCTTCAGGCGCTCAAGACGACGCGCCCGCGCTTGCGGGAGGTCGCCTGAGTCCGAGGCTGCTCGCCGACGAACGACGGTGGGGCGATCTGGAGGTAGTGATTGAACGACCACGTGCACACACGCTCGGAGGTGAACGCGCGTGCCAGTGCGGTGACGGCTCGCGTCGGTGTCAGGCGCCCAACGGCGTGTTGCGTGTTCAACAGCCAGCGAAACTTTCGCTCGTGCGCGTCGGAGAACGCCCCGTAGCGTGCCAGCGCCTGCTCGCGGGTGGCGTGGCCTTCGATCACGGGTCGCAGCTGGCGGGCGCACGCCAGGCCGAAGTACAACGCCGTGCGTATCCCCTCCGCGGTCAGCGGCAGGCAGTGACCGGCGGAGTCCCCGACGAAGAACACGCCGTCCTCGATCGCCGGGCGCAGCTGGTGGGGGATCCAGTTGCCCTGATAGCCGTCGGGTGGCAGGCCGAGGTCTGCCGCGAGACGCACAGTGGGCTCCTTGACGTGGTGGGAGGGCCAGAACGAGCCGACGCCCACGCGCAGCTCGTCGCTGGCGGGGAAGCTCCACGCGTAACCGGCCCGCACGTACTTCGGGTCGATCCACAGCTCGAGCTCGTCGCCGGCTCCATCCGGATGAACCTCGAGGCCCCTCGACAGGCGTGCGTTGGGGGGCTGGATAGCGGTTTGGTTCGACAGCACCCGTCGCCAGCCGAGCGCGTCGACGATCAGCGGTGCGCTCAGATCTCCGCGGTCTGTGTGGACGGTGTTGCCCTCGCGGGCGGTGACCGTCGCCGTCTCGAACTCCGCGTCGCCTGGATGGGCCTGACTCCACAGCAGCGCGCACAGCTCGCGGTAGTCGAACGTCGAGAACGTCCACGGCAGCTGCCAGCGCGCGGTCGTCCAGGGCGTGTGCACGACCAGCTCGTCGAATGTCTGGCGCAGCGAGCCCTGAAGGTCGAGTGCCTCCAGCCAGCCTGTGGGTATCCCACATGCGGAGGTCTGGCGCTCGCCGATCTCGTAGCGGTCGATCACCAGCACGCGCGCGCCCGTGCCCGACAGCTCGCGGGCGATCGCGAGCCCGGCGAAGGACGCGCCGCACACGAGCACGTCGCAATCGCGCGCCAGCGGGGTGCGCTGCTCTCCGCGCTTCGTCGCTCTGACCGGCATACGACGGCCAATGATATGAGCCCCACCAATTCCCGTGGACCCCGCC
>JBAWFB010000236.1:0-2361 GCA_049591495.1 Solirubrobacteraceae bacterium | reverse complement strand
TTCTGGTTCTTTCCGCCCGGACGGAGAAGGAATCTCGCTTTTGACCTGAATGCGAAACTGGAAAGGGCCGCATTCCCAGCAACTGTACGGAAGTAGCAGTCCACACGAAAACTCCTTAGGAGGAATAATTCAGTGATTCTCGCTCAGCTCACGCACTTCGCTTCGCACGCGGCCACCCATCTGGCCTTCATCTTTGATGACGACCAGGCCACCGGCTTTACCGCCATGGATCTCTGGAACCACATGGGGTGGTTGGTGCGCATCATCGCAGCTGTTCTTTTCGTCGAGTCAATCTGGTCTCTGGCCGTGATGATCGACCGTTATTTTTACTTCTCGGCGGCCCGCAAGCAGTCGCGTGAATTCGCGCCCAGGGTTGCCGGCGCGCTGAAGGACAGCAAGCTGGATGAAGCCATCAAGATCGCCGACCGCAACAAGAAGTCCCACCTGGCCGAGGTTGTGACGGCCGGCTTGCAGGAGTTCCGCATTGCCGGCGGTTCGACCACCGAAGAGACCATCGAGAGCGCGCACCGCGCTCTGGATCGCGCCGAGGCCATTGTCCACGCCAAGCTGAAGAAGGGCCTTGCGGCGCTGGCCACCATCGGCGCAACTGCGCCGTTCGTCGGCCTGCTGGGCACTGTGATCGGCATCCTGCACGCCTTCCAGCAGATCTCCACGCAGAAGACCTCAGGCATCGGCGCGATCGCCGGCGGCATCTCGGAAGCCCTGGTCACCACGGCCTTCGGCCTGCTGGTCGCCATCCCGGCCGTCATGGCCTTCAACTACTTCACCGGACGCGTCGAGGCATTTGACGTGGAGATGGACAACTCTTCCAGCGAGCTGGTGGACTACTTCATCAAGCAAAGCAACAAGCGCTAAGCCGGACGGCTGGTGGTCGGAGCGAGAAGCTGCGGCGGGTGGGAGAGCGAACAGGCTCTCACGCCCGCCGGTTTCAACCTCGCGCCGAGATGCGAATTTCAGAAGATTGCCGGATGGGATCCGGAAAAAATTCAGAAGCACGGAGCCCCAACAATGGGAATCGCGGTTCGTGACGAAGGTCATAAGGTAAGTTCAAACATCAATGTCACCCCCATGGTCGATGTGATGCTGGTGCTGCTGATCATCTTCATGGTCATCACCCCCATGCTCCAGAACAAGGTCCAGATCGACATGGCCAAGGCTATCAACGCTGTCGCCATGCCGGACGCGTCCAAGGATGACGCCATTGTGGTGGCGATCACTCGCGATGGAGGGGTGTTCCTGGGGCAAAACAAGACGTCGGACGATCAGCTTGGCTCGCAGGTTCAACAGCAGTTGGCCGACAAGCCCGGCAAGACAATCTATATCCGCGCGGATGCCCGCGCCCAGTATCGGGCGGTTGAGGATGCCATCGATGCGGTGCGCACGGCCGGCGTGGAAGACGTTGGTTTGCTGGTGCAGCGGCGCGACGGTGACAATCTGGCGGGCGGAGAATAGTTTTTCTCGCGCGTCCCTTTAACGATTTCGAGCAAACGAGGAGTTTAGAGCCATGGCAATGTCAATGGGAGGCGGGGGAGGTTACTCGTCCGAAATCAATGTGACCCCGATGATTGACGTCCTTTTGGTGCTGCTGATCATCTTCATGGTCATCGTGCCGGTGGTCCCCAAGGGCCTGGATGCGATGGTGCCCCAGCCGCCCAAGACCCCGCAGCCGCAGCAGCCCAACGACCGAACCATCGTGGTGCAGGTCATTTATCACGCCGGCGCGGCTCCGACCTACAAGATCAACGAGGACGACGTGGCCAAGTCCGAATTGCTCTCCAAGCTGACACAGATCTACGCCAACCGCGCCGTGCGCGTCATGTTCGTCAAGGGCGATGATGACGTGGACTTCCATTATGTGGCGGATGTCATCGACGTCGGCCGTTCGGCGAACGTGGATCATATCGGCTTGATGACGCCGAAGATCATGGCCGGCCAGTAGAAGCCGGCGCCGGCGCGTGTTGCTCCGCCCGACTCCGGTTTTTTCCCGGCGCGTGCAGAATACAATTTTTCATGCTGGTTTCGGCGTCTTACGCCCGCGGCCAGAAGTACTTGAGATTGAAGGCGCACGGCCAATAGGCGCAGCCTGAAGGAGAAGGACACAGACATGAATGGACCCGCACGTTTTACGGCGCTCGCGGTTATCTTGGCTGGCACGGTGCTTTCCATGAGCGGGTGCAAGCGCCTTGAAGCTCGTGACCAGTTGAACAAGGGAGTGGACGCGTACAAGAGCACCCACTACGAAGAGGCGATTGAGCACTTCCAGCAGGCGACCGAGCTTGATCCCACGCTGCCCATGGCCAAGAGCTACCTGGCCACGGCGCTGGCCCAGAACGTGGTTCC
>JBAWFB010000235.1:0-23003 GCA_049591495.1 Solirubrobacteraceae bacterium | reverse complement strand
AGCTTCGGCTCGTCATCGGACAGCACCCGTTCGAGCCCCAACAGCAGCGAGAACTCGCGTCGCCAGGCAGTGGATGGGTGCTTGGCGCCTTCCTTCAGCTCCACCAGCGCCTGGTCGAGCGCGCGGCGGCGGGGAGAGCCTGGCGTCAGGGCAACCGCGGAATCCTCACCCTCGTGCAGGAAACGCTCGCGCACAAGCTTCTCCGCGCGAGTGATTTCGGCGGCCTTGGGAATGGACGCGGCCGCGAGGGCCACTTCGGTGGACTCGGCCATAGAGGCTCTGGACTTCGAGACGGAGTCACTGCGGAGGAAAGGCCTCCGTGTGACTCGTGGAACCGGCGCTTGCGCCAGTGAGGCTGGAGGAACGGAGGATTGACTCCTCCACTCCGTTGCCCACAGGATACAACACAACACGACCGAATTGAAGACGCGTGGCTCGACGCGCCATATGGCACCCTTGTTCGGCACGAAGCAAACGCCCTCGCATCTCTCACGGCATCGCTTGACCGCTACCTATCGCTCGATCCTCTTTCATCGCTCCATCGCCACCCAACGCTCGATTCCTATCTGTCGCTCGATCCCTACCCATCGCTTGACCGCTACCCCATGACAACCCGCCGCGCGATCGTGACGCTCGCCTGCATGACCGTCGCCGCACTGATCGCCGTCGGCCTCTCAGAGCTGCCGAGCGGCTCGGGCACGAGTGGCCCCGCCGACGTGCAACTGACACCGGCACAGGTGAGTGAGCTGCTCGCCGGCTCGCCGGCGCCGCTGGCGATGCTGCACGCTCAGGCCAACAAGTTGCTGGGGGGCGGTGCAGGCGCGCTACACGCACGCCTCGCAGCCTTGAAGGGCTATCCGGTGGTGATCAACAAGTGGGCGTCGTGGTGCGAACCATGCAGAGCCGAGTACCCGGCATTCCAACGCGTGTCAGCCGAATACGGCCGACGAGTGGCGTTCCTCGGCATCGACTCGGGCGACTCCAACCGCGCTGACCCCACCGCCTTCCAGGCGAAATTCCCAGTCAGCTACCCCAGCTACTACGACCACGGTGGAGAGCTCGGCGAGCAGGTCACCGACTCCTCCTCATCGCCCGCAACGGTGTTCATCGGACGCGACGGGCGACAGTTCATCTGGCAGGGCCAGTTCCCCAGCGCGGCGAAGCTCGCACAAGACGTGCAACGCTACGCGCTGGATGCCTGAGCAGCCGCTCCGGAGGCCGGATACCCGCACTGACCTGGTGCGCGCGGCGATACCGGGGCAAGAGGTCGTACCGTACGCGCCACATGCCTGAGATCAGAGTCGACCCGCTGAACGGCCACAAGACAATCGTGGCGGGCGAGCGCTCGACGCGCCCCGGCGGCGAGCCGCGCTGCCCGGTCCCGCACCCGATCGACGTGGAGCGCGATCCCTTTGCGGAAGGACACGAGGACCGCACGCCGCCCGAGCTCTACGCGGTGCGCCCTGGCGGCGGTGAGGCGAACTCGCCGGGATGGACCACGAGAGTCGTGCCAAACCTGTATCCCGCACTTGAGCCCGACGGCCCCGAGCCGGCGCCCGACGCCCAGCCTGACCTGTTCGGCGCGATCGCCGCACGCGGCTCGCACGAGGTAATCGTCAACGCGCCCGAGCCGGTGCAGTCGCTCGCCGATCTTCCAGTGGCGCGCGTGGAGGGAGCGATGGAGGTATGGCGCGCGCGGATGCGCGCGCACGCCGACAGCGCGTATGTGCAGCTGATAGTCAACGAGCGACGCGAGGCGGGCGCCTCGCTGGAGCACACCCACGCCCAGCTCTACGCGCTGCCCTTCGTGCCGGCCGAGGTCGCGCGCGAGCGCGAGCGATACGGCGCGTATGCGACACGCACGATGGGCCGCAGCCTACTGGAGGATCTCGTCGCCGAAGAGGTGCGACGGGACGAACGGATCGTGGCGATCGACGAGCAGGCGGTGCTGCTGGCGCCCTACGGGTCGCGCGTACCGTTCCAGCTGATGCTCGCGCCGCGCACGCCGCGCATGCGCTTCGAGGACGACGGTCCGCTGGGGGCGGAGCTGCTGCACGAGGGCCTCTCTCGCCTAGCGCGCCATTTCGAGACGAGCCCGCCGCTGAACATGTGGGTGAGAACCGCGCCGCGCGGTGCCGAGCACTTCTGCTGGCGGATCGACATCGCGCCACGGCTGACATACCTCGCCGGGCTGGAGCTGTCAACCGGTGTCAACCTCAACATCGTGGCCCCCGAGCACGCGGCGGCGGCGCTGCGAAAGGCCGGATAGGCTGCCCTCAATGCCGCCTGTTGAACGTGTTGTCCCTAGCTTCGCCGCCGAGCCCCCGCAGGAGGGCCTGCCCTATGGCCGCTGGGCCGAGCGCCTAGAGGAGGCGCTGCACGCGGCGTGGGCCGACCTGGACACCGACGGGCAGGATCTGGGTGAGCCGGGCGAGATCGCGTGGTACCCCGACCGGACCTGGCACGGGCGCCGGTATGTGCCGGCGACCGCGATCACCTCGGGTGGCTATGAGCTGTACGGATACGTGCGATTCGTGACAGTCGACGGCGACGAGGAGGACGAGCCGGCGGAGCTGTTCGCGAGCGGCGATTTCACGGAGGAGACCGCGGAGCGCAACCCGGACTGGAAGCTCGACGTGTGCGACGAGGTGATCGGTTCGTGGCGCGGGCACAATGGCGCCGTGGCGGCAATGACGCTCGTGTGGGGACGTCCGCTGGTCGGAGCCGGGCGAATCGTGACCGCCGAGCTCGGCAGCGCGACGGTCGACCAATGCGAGCTGACCGAGCAGCGCTTCACCCTGCTCGCCCCCGACGACTATCGCCACGACCTGCTGGAGATCAAGCTTTGGGGCGGCAGAGGACAGGAACTGGCGTGCGAGTCGCTGTACGAGGCTGACGATCAGGACGCCTCAGACGACGACGCTCCATGAAGTTCGCCTGCGGGACCGATTTGACTGACCCTCGCGACACACGCTGAGTAGCCTCCAAGCCACGGCCCGACCGACCTCGCAGCAAGCGCCGATTCGCGCCCGCAGAACACGCGTGTGATCTGAAATACAGGACCTGTGGCCGCGATCAAGCGCGGCTCGATATTTGCCGAATAACACCGGGTATGCAGAATCGGCAAGAACTCGACAACCCCGGGACGACGCTGCGCGTCGCACTGAACCTGGCTCCGTTCGCTGCGGCCGCGGGCCTGGCGGCGATTGTCGCGCTCGTGGGAACCACCGTCGATTGGCCGGTGTACGCGGCAGCGTTGGCACTCGAGCTCACGGCCGGGCTGATTTGCTTCGTGCGGTGGCGGGGGGTGTTTGGAATGGCCAAGGAGGTGCTGCCTTCACTCGTCTTCCTGACCGCTGTCGCCTTCCTGCGGAGCTCAGTCGGAGGAGCCAACTCGGGCCTGTCGGTGCTTGCGCTGCTCCCGGTTTTCTGGACCGCCCTGTATGGGACCCGGCGCGAGCTGTGCGCGGTGACCGTTGCGGTAGCCGTGTTCTTCTTCGCTCCGTTGCTGCTGGTGGGAGGGGCCGCGTACCCGCCCAGCCAATACCGCGCGGGCGTGCTGTTCTTGGCGGTGAGCGCAATCATCGGCTTCACAACGCAGTGGCTGGTGGCCGAGGTGCGCTTCCAGGCAAACGACGCCGAGCACCGCGAGCTCGCACTCCAGCGGGTCGCGACGGTGATGCGCGGACTGTCCACCAGTCCCCACGCCCGTGCCGAGGTGTGCGAGGCGGCAAGATCGATCGGCAACGCCACGTTCGCGATCCTGTACGAGCCCACGGGCGCGCCGGGAACGCTGCGCTCGACCGCGATGGCGGGCATCGACGTAGACGGATTCGAGATCACTCCGGAGACCCACTCGGCGACCGGGAGAGCGTTCACTTCCAGGCGCGCGTTTCTGTGGTGCGACGGCGACGACGCTGAGGCGCTCAACCACGATATGTGGGAGGCATTTGACCGCCCGGGCTCGATCCTGTTCGAGCCGGTGTTCAGGGGTCAGGAAACGGTCGGCGTGCTGGTGGTCGGCTGGAGTCAGCCGATCCACGCTGGCGGCACGCGAGCGACGATGATCGCGCTGCTCGCGCACGAGGTCGCCGCCGCGATCAAGCGCGCGGACCTGCTCGCGCAACTGGCCGACATGGCCAGCACCGACGCGCTCACCGGGCTCCCCAACCGCAGGGCCTGGGATACAAGTCTGAGCCATGCCCTGCTCAATCAGGAACCACTCGTGCTGGCGATGTTGGATCTCGACCATTTCAAGAGCTTCAATGACGCTCGAGGTCATCCGGCCGGGGACCGCCTGCTCAAGGAGACCGCGGCGGCATGGCGAGAAGAGCTGCGCGCCGGCGACTTCCTGGCTCGCATCGGCGGGGAGGAGTTCGCGTTGCTACTGCCCCAGTGCAGCTCCGAGGACGCGTTAATGGTCGTCGATCGCCTGCGCCGGCGAGTTCCCTACCAGCAGACCTGCTCGGCGGGGATCGTCGTCCACCAGCAGGGGGAGTCCTCAGAAGCGCTGATGGTGCGCGTCGACGCCGCGCTATACGCCGCCAAGGCCGCCGGGCGCGACCGGGCGCTGATCACCGACTGAACCAGCTTTCTTTGGGTGCGATGCGCGTCTCGCGCTCGCGTTTGCCCAAGCCGTGGTGCTGACCAGTCCCAGCAACACGATCGCCAGTCCACAGCCGGCGAGCAGCCACCAGACGGTGTGACTGGCCTGCACGAAGCCGGGTCCAACGGTGAAAGCGCCGGCCGCCGCGATCGCGCCGGCGAACGCCACACCCAGCGTCTGGCCGACCTGACGCGAGGTGGAGGCCACCGCAGCGGCCACCCCGGCCTGTGCCTCGGGCATCCCGAGCACCGCGGTGTTGGTGATCGGCGGGTTCACCATCCCAAAGCCGATCCCAAACACGAAATAGGCGGGCAGCAGCAACCCGAGCGGAGTGGTGGCCTCGATACCAGTGAGCAGGAGCCCGCCGAGCATGATCCCAAGCCCTCCAGCCAGCAGTGCGATACGCGGCCCTCTGTTCCCCACGATACGACCGGAGAGCGGCGCGAAGAACAGCGTCATCGCGGCGATCGGCAGCGTGTAGAGGCCCGCTTTGAAAGCCGACAGGTGACGAACGTCCTGCAGGTAGAGAGTGTTCAGGAACAAAAACGCACCCAGGCCCGCGAACGCGAACACAGCGATCGCGCTCGCGCTGGAGAACGGGACGCTGCGGAAGAAGCGCGGCTCGATCAGCGGCTCGCGGCGGCGCAGCTCATACGGCACGAGCACCACCAGCGCCGTCGCGGCGAGCACGAACAGACCAACCGTCTGCGCCGAGAGCCAACCGGCGGTCGGCGCCTCGATGATCGCGTAGGTGAGCGACGCCAGCAGCACGATCACGAGCACCTGACCAAGCGGATCCAGGCGACGCGGGCGCGGAGCGCGGGATTCCGGCACGTAGCGCATCGTGAGGACCAACGCCAGCAAGCCAACCGGGATATTGATCCAGAAGATCGCGCGCCAGTCGATCGCCTGCACGAGCGCTCCTCCCAGAACGGGACCCAGCGCGAGGCTGACACCGATCGTGGCGCCCCACATTCCGATCGCCTGCGCGCGCTCGCGGGCGTCGGTGAACACGTTGCGAATGATCGACATCGCCACCGGGTTGAGCATCGATCCACCGGCGCCCTGCAGCATGCGAAAGGCGATCAACCACCCCAGGCTGGGGGCCGCGCTGCACAGCAGCGACGCCAGCGTGAACAGAGCCAGCCCCGTCTGGAACACACGACGGCGGCCGAGCCGGTCGCCCATCGAGCCCGCCAGCATCAGCAGGCTGGCCAACACCAGCGTGTAGGCGGCCACCGTCCACTGCAACGCCGACACCGGCGCATGCAGCTCCCGCCCGATCGACGGCAGCGCCACGTTCACGATCGTGTTGTCCAGCCCCACGATCAGCAAGCTCATGCAACAGATCGCCAGGACGAGGCGGCGGCGGGAGCGGGTCAGTTCGGTGGCTTTGGGAGAGGAGGAGAGCGCCTCGTTCACGGAGTGCAGTCTGCCCGTTGCGCAGGCGGGTATGCGGCACGGTGCCGGGAAGTCCAGGGTTGCTACGCGGCGACAGCGGGAACGTAGTGCTCAATGGTGAGATCGTCGCGCTCAAGTGCGAAGTGCACACCCTCCTCGGCGAGCTGGCGAGCCTCAATGTAGGTATCTGCCACGACCGTCCAGCGAGGCACGTCAGGCGATGATGCGACCCAGGTGTCCTCGTCTTGGCGATAGAGCACGCGTACGGTCATAGCTTCCTCAGAGTAGCGCGAGCGCATCCTGCTCGGCAAGACCAACCTGATTGCAGAGGATGTCCTTGACGGTCGACGGCCGGATTGTCTGATTGTCGTGGAAGGCAAAGGTAATCGTCGGATGGTTCGGCGCTTCGAGCTTGCGGTGTGAACCCTTCTGACGAATGATCCTGTAGCCAAGCGGCTGAGCTTGCAACACGCGCATGAGCCTCTTTGCCTTCAGGGAGGGGAACTGAGTCACGCCGACGACTTTACGCGGCACCCCGCGCGCTGCGCCAATAACTGTCAACGGTTAGCCTCGTAGCTATGGCAGACTGCCCTACCAGCTTCCGAGTGCCCCCGCCAGGAGTCGAACCTGGATCTACCGCTTAGGAGGCCACCGGGCAGGATGGCCGAAACGGGCCATTTTGCAGGCTTAGACAGTGGTTCTGGCCGAGCTTGGATCTCCCCGGATCGGTGGGATTGGGGGCGATTTGGCCAGGTTTGGGCAGCGAAACGCGACTGCTGCCCAAACTAGGACTCCAACCGATCAGCGATCAGAATGAGGCACCGAGGAGCGCGAGCGCCTCTGGCAGCGTGCGGCAGGGAACCTGGAACTGTCGGCAGATCCCCGGCATGCTCCGTTCCCAGCGCTTGGTGGGAACGCCGGAGAACGACCGGCCCTCATATGTGACGACCGTCAGGCCGCGATGGCGGGCCTCGGCGATCACGAAGGGGTCTGCTCCGTCTCGACGGCCGCTCCCGCCGGAGAACTGTTCGTAGATCGGGCCAACGGCGCGCTGAACCTCCTCAATGGGGTCAACGGGAGCATGGCCTCCAATCCAGGCCTTGATGTCGTCGTCCTTGGCGCGAGCCTCGACCCATACCGCCCGGGGCAGAAAGATCCTGCCATCGGTCAGGGCATTGGCGACGAGCTGCCACACGCTCGGGAACGTGGTCGGAGGGTAATGATCGTTCCTTCCGTTCAGGAACGCGCTCGTGTCGAAGACGAGCACGGGCTATGCCTCTGCCATCCGTCGCCCGAGATAGTCGCGCAGCGCCCCGAAGTTGCTCACCTTGACGCCATCGAGGAGGCTCGACGCAGCGGGGGCGGTCACAGCCTGACTGTCTAGTGCCGTCAGAACGAGGCTGGCGAACGCGGGGCTCAGCCGGCCAATCTGCGTCAAGTAGTAGTTCCCGCCTGCTTTGCTGCTGCGCACGCCACGGCGACGGATCTCCGCGACCGCCCCATTGATCGCATCCTGCGACAAGAGACGTGCTAGCGCGGCTCTGACGGCAGCGGCATACGGCGTCACGCCGAACTCAAGCGCAACCGCGTCGATCGCCACGATCGGTGTGCGGCCTGCTTGGCGAGAGAGAGCGGTACTGAAGTACTCACGAGGCATGATCAGCGCCCCGGCGAATTCATCGCACCACTGCTCGGTCTCCGGTCCAACGGGCTGACCAGTGGCAGCCAGACACAGGTGCCCAAGCTCGTGGATGATCGTGAACGCCCGCGCGCGTGCGTCGTCTTGAGTGTTGACCACGATGACCGGCACCTCTGGATGCGGCGATGCGAACCCTCGCATCAGATCGAGAGGCAACGTGCCGTCCTGCAAGACGAGCACGCCGAGCCTCTCGACAGCGTCGGTCCAGGCTCGCAGCGGCTTGTAGCCAGCTTGGTCGTGCCAACTTTGCTGCTCAGAGATGGAGATGCCGAGAAGCTCTCGGATGGCGCTTGGCGTAACGGCCTCACCAGCCGCCACGGAGGACAGCGTCTGACCCCAGGGGGGCTCCTCGTCGAGAACGTCGTACAGCTCCAGCGCAGCGTCCTGCCGCTCCCGTACACGCCGCGCAAGGATCTGCATCTCAGGAGGCCACGGCGGTCTAGGCGCGCCGGGAAGTCGGCGGAACTGCTGCTCCTGCGGCTCCTCGGTCGGGGGCGTCGGCAGATAGAGCGCGGCCAGCGGGCGGTCATAGACCACTGCGGCCCTTTCGGCTTGGCGAAGCGTGAGGTAGACCTCGCCGGCCTCGGCATCCGCCAGCTTCTCGGGCCGGATGTTGATCTTTTGGGCCGCCACCTCAAGCGAGTAGCCCACGGACTCGCGTGCCCAGCCAAGGACCTCGGGAGTCAGATAAGCCAACGTGCCCATGCCTTCATGCTGTCATGCGACGGCGATGGCGGCTATCGCCGCGTCGCCCCGGCCCTCACGCTGCGCGACTACCGGCACACCATACGCTGCGCCCAAGCCTCCAATGAACGACTACGAGCGCTTGTCGGCGACGCTGATTGGGGCAGTAATGGCAACGGCGAGGCTCAAACCACCCTCGGTGGCCTTCGCCAGCGCCATGCCCCAAGGCGCACCCTTCCTTCCGGGCATAGACTGCCCGCATGGCTCTACCGACCCCAACCGAAGCGATGCTCCGACGCTTGGCCGAAGAGACGCCACAACGCGAGGCCGACATCATCGGATGGTTCCCCGAGGAACCCGAGCAGGCCGCCGCGGCGCTCTCATTCTTGCGCAACAATGGCACTGTCGAACGTATCTCCGGCGAGAACGACGCCGACGTAACCGCCCGCTGGACGGCATCACCCGATGCCACCAAAGCGATGGAAGCAAAGGCCTCGGCGGAGGCTGCCCAAAAGGCCGACCAGTAGGCGGGAGTCGGCAGCGAGGAGGAGGATGCTATGAGGCGGCGTTCGCCCGCGAGGTGCGGGTGCGGCTAACGTGCTATCGCGTGAGTCGGCCGGACGTAACGCTGCCCCCTGACCCGTGGTGGGAGAACTTCCATAGCGACCACGCGGCGCTCGCGCGGTCTGCCGCCCGGTGGCCCGTGAGTGAGGCAGTGCCCGAGGGCATCGCGACCGTTCTCCGCGTGTCGCGTGACCTGTTCGTGCAGTCGTACTTTGTCCACGAGTTCCTTTTGACCGCCGTGACGTGGGGGCTGCTCGCGTTGGAGGGGAGCCTACGGGTGTGTCTCAAGGCAAGTGATCGCGACAGCCTCGACGCACTGATTCGACGCGCCCGCGGCCGCGGTCTCCTCACAGCGGACGAGGCCAACTCGCTCGACGCCGGGCGTCAACTGCGCAACCAAATCATCCACGGCGCTCTGCTGCCCACGAGCCTCACGCCGGGCATGGCTGAGCAAATGCTGCTGGCGACTCACGAAGCGACCTCCGACCTGCACGCGCGCACCGAGGCCGACACTCAGAGCTAAAGCCCGGCAAGCAAGTCGCCAGCGGGGATGCCGAGTGCTTTGGCGAGCTTGATGATCGTGAGTAGGCCGGGGTTGCGTCGGCCGCGCTCGATGCGGTTGACCTCGGTGGGGTGAAACGCGGCGGCGTGGCCGAGGGCTTCTTGGGAGAGCCCGGCGGCTTCGCGTGCTTTGCGGAGGTTGGCGCCGAAGGTGGTCCGCGGATCGCCTGGATCGGGCTCGGGCATAGCCCGCCACCCTCGACTGCCCTGACAAGAAGCTCAATAGGGAATCTGTCAGGATGGGTGGGTGGTCAGACACGGCCAGAGCCCCGCAAGGACGCGACGGCGACCCGTATGCGCGGGCAGTCAGTGGTTCGTTTCGACCGTGCTTGTGCGTGCGACGATCGCCGCGGCCGTGCTCGTTGTGACGGCATTGCCGACCACGGCGCTTGCCTCGCCATCGGGAACAATTGACTTCTCGATCGCCGGCAGCGCGACCGCGGAAGTGCCGTTCTCGATCTCCGTGTCGGGCACGAGCTCCCTAGAAGGGACGCTGCTCGTCTACGTGTTCTCGGGGTCGCCGGGATGCCCGGTGAGTGCGTCCGAAGTGCAGGGCGGCGACCTGCACAACGAGGGCGGCGTGTCGGCGGGCAGCTACTCGAAGTCGCTCGGGGAAGACCTCGGCGTCGGCTCCTACACGCTCTGCGGCTACCTCACCGACAGCGGCAGCACCTACGCGACTGGCACCGACATGTTTCAGGTGGCGCCGACGCCACCGCCCACGCCTTCGCCAGCGCCGCCAGAACCGTCAGCGCCGACTCCAACCCCGACGCCGGCGGCGGCGCACCTGACGACGCTCAGCGTCACGACACGCTCGCACGCGGGCAGCACAGCGTCCAAGCCTGGCGAGACGGAACTTCTCGTCACGGTGACGCCCGATGCGGTTCTGCGCGTTGTGCTCAAGCGCCAGGGCCACACCTTGGCCAAGCGCGTGAGCGTCGGCGCGAGGCCGTCCGGCAAGATCATCGTGCCGTGGAGTTGCAGCGCCCCCGGCGGTGTATACAGCTACGCGATCACGGCCACCGATGCCTACGGCGCGAGCCTCACACGCACCGGGAGATTCAGGCCGGTGAGCGCCGCGCGCTGCCGCGCATTGAGAAAGACCGACGAACGGCGGCGTTCAGCGGAAGCCCGTGAACACCATGAACAAGAAGAAGAGCGACGACACGAAGGCCACGAAACTGAACACGAGGACGAACGAGTAAGAAGCGACCAGCGGGCCTACTGCGAACAGGTTCTCGGCGGAAACGTGGAGCAGGTCTTCAACGGCAACATGATTCCGACCGTCCCGTCTGAAATCGAGACAGAATGCTCGGCCCACGGCCGCAACTACACGCTACGCGGCGATCCTCCGGTGGTCGTGAACGAGACGCCGTAGCCGGATCGCACGCAGAGAAGGCACCACCTGCAAGGGCGCCAGGGGTTAGCCGGACTGCGCGCAGGTAGCTTGTCGAGCGTGCCAGCGACCGGCAATTCAAGTTCCGGGGAATCGAGGGCGAAGCGCACCGGGAAACCGCCAGCGGGTAGCCCGCGTAAGATGACGGCTGCTGAGCGCTCCCCGTCGAAGCGGAAGATCAAGAGCGCGTGGCGGCGCAACGTTGCGGACAGGTGGGTGATCCACTGGCGCACCCAAGATCGTCTGCCGTGGGCGGAGATTGTCGCCCGCGATGGACGAAGCGAGCGTGCGCTGCGGAAGGTCGTGACCGACTACATGGAGAACGTCGAGGAGGATGACTTCGTGCGCCCGCTCGAACGCGATCCGGTCGAGCTAGTCGAGGGACTACTGAGCGAACTGATGATTATGCGGGACACGATGGTCGCCATCGTGCAGAGCGAGGAGCAGGCCGCGGTCGTGGTCGCCGCGACGCAGGAGTGGCGGCGGCTCATCAAGGAAGTACGCGAGCTTCTGCAAGCGGCCGGGTTGCTCCCGCGCGATCTCGGCAGACTGCGGAACCTTCTCGAAGCGCGCGAACTCGCGGACATGCTCGACCGGACACTGGACGAGTTGGAAGCGGGAACCGTCTCGCCGGCGCAGGTGCGCACGAGGGTTTGTGAGTGGGCTGGTGTATCGCCGGTGATCGAGGGCTCGCCGTCAGCTCCGGCCGCGGCATAGATCAACGCTCAGCACGAGTGCGCATCCGTGGGTGTCCGTATCCTGATTGAAGCCGCGCACCCGCCCGGCTCTGAACATCTTCGGGCGCCGCCTCTCGTGGGCGGCGTTCGTCGTTCTGACGCTTCCGTCCGCCGACCCGAGCATCATGCGCGCATGTTCAGAGACCGTGAGTTTCAGCGTGGCGCAGGCAGACGAGCCTAGCGACCGAGCTGCGCCTAACATCGAGCACCGAGTGAGGGAAGCGTTTGCTCGCTCGGATGCTCGGACGCGATGCAGTTCATCCCCGTCAGCTTGTGATCCGACAGAGCAAGTGCTTCAGCAGCACAAGTCGAGTCGGGACGCTGGCGAGGTCATTCCGTTCTGGGCGTCGTGTCAGCTTGCGGAGAACGATGTGCTTGAGCGTGAGCCAGATGCCACGAGGGCGTGGTCTCAGATCGCTGCGATGGAGCGTCAGCGAATGAGAGCCCGTGATCGTCGCATGTGGACGCCGCGTAGACGCGGCGCGTGTAGTCGTCCTCGCTCCCGCGCTCGCCGCGCTTCACGATCGAGTCGCGCTGGCCCTTCGGGCTCGTCTGACGACGGCCCTGGCGAGCCGGGCGACGAAGAACCGCCAGCCGGACGGTGTGATGTCCGGCCCCCGACGACGCCGGGGAGGTCGCGTCGATGACCGGCCACGCAAAGGCAAGGTTGCGCGATGGCCGTGTCTACGTCGGCGAGGCGCGTCTGATCGACGGCGTGCTCACGATGCCCACTGCGCGCCTGCGCGTGTCCGATCTCGCGGGCGAGCGGCTGTGCCCGCCAACGGCCCGCAGTTGGGCGTCGCACGAGTGGTCTGAGATCACCTGGCGCGCTGAACGTGAGAAGGCAGAGGCATGACCACGGGCGGGCGTGTCGTTGCTGCTATGGGCTTCGACTCGATCTCCATTGAGCGCACCGCTTGGCTGTGGGCAGGACGCATCCCGCTAGGCGCTCCGACCCTGTTGGTCGGCCGGGAAAAGCTCGGCAAGTCCACGCTCACGGTGAAGCTTGCGGCGGGTGTCTCGCGCGGCACGTTGGACGGCGACCTGAAGGGCAAGCCCGCCAATGTGCTCCTGCTGAGCTATGAGGACTCGGCGTCGAACACCGTCAAGCCGCGCCTCCTCGCGGCTGGCGCAGATGTGCGACGCATCTTCTGCGCGCAAGCGCAGCAGGACGGTCTGCGCGACCTCGTGAGCCTCCCGAGCGACGTGGAGCGGATCGCGGCGCTCGTGCGCGATCACCGTTGTCGGCTGATCGTCGTGGACCCGTTCTCAGCGTCGCTCGGCGCGGAGATCAACAGCCACCGCGACCAGGATGTACGCAGGGCGATGGGGGCCCTCGCGCAGATCGCTGAGGCCGAGCGCGCCGCGCTGCTGCTCGTCGCGCACTTCAACAAGGCGCCCGCTGGCGACGCGCTGACGCGCGTGCTCGGCTCGCGTGGCCTGACCGCGGCATCGCGGTCGGTGTTGGTCTTTGGCCGCGACCCTGATGCCGAGGATGGCTCGTCTGATCGCGTGCTCGCTCATGCTGCGTGCAACCTTGCCCCAGAGGCGCCGTCGCTTGCGTGCCGGATCGAGCCGCAGGTCATTGAGCATCGGGCCGGCGTCATCGAGACCTCGCGGCTTGTGATCCTCGGCGACTGTGACGTTCACGCCGATCATCTGCTCGCTACCCGTGGTGAGGACGAGCGCTCCGACCGCGACATCGCCGCCGATTGGCTCGCCGACACGCTGGCCGACGGACTGTGGCACCAGGCGGCCGAGGTCAAGGCCCGCGCGAAGACCGGCGGGATCGCCGAGCGCACCTTGCATCGTGCGCGCAAGCAACTCGGCATCGAGGACCGTCGTGGCGGCTTCCCGGCAACCGCAGAGTGGCGCCTGCCTGTTGTGCCAGACCCGCTGGCACAACAGTCCTGCCAGCCACCTGGCGCAACTACCCAAACCCCCACCGTTGAGCCAAATAGCGAACCCCAACACCTCCAGTCGCGCCAAGCGCCGGACATGGCACAACAGGGCGTGCAAGGAGAGTCATCTGGCGGTGTAGAAAGGACCGGAGGAGAATCTGCACGACGCCCTGTAGCGGCTGTCTGCGCCTATCGCAGCCACGCCACGCACTGGCGGCCACACCCGCACACTGGGCGCGTCATCTGCTGGCGCTGCCATCCACCCGCAACCGGGTCGTCATGAGCAGCACGACCGACGATCACCTGCTCACCCCGCGGGAGCGCCTGCTTGTAGACGCCATCGCCGAGCGCGTGGCCGACGTGCTTCGCAGCGGGGCCGTGCGCGTGCGACTCGTGGACGCTGCAACCCTGGCCGACGCGCTAGGCGTCTCCCGCGACTGTGTGTACGTGCACGCATCTGAGCTGGGCGGTGAACGCATCGGGAATGGTCCGCGCGGGCGGCTGCGCTTCGACCTCGATCGAGCGCTTGCGGCGTGGACTTCTCGCTTCGAGAGCGAGAGATCGCACAAGTACGAAGTCCCTGCACAAGCGCGGGTTTCGCGTCGAACGAAACCGAGGCGATTGGGCAGCGGCCCCAACTTGCTGCCTATACGAGGCGTTGCGGACTACTCAGATGTTCACGAGGGGCGCCCGTGAGACATCGGTCGCCGTCTCGTTTCAACCTCTCGCTGTTCGACCTTCGCTACCGCGTTGGCGAGTTGGTGCAGACTCGCTTCCGCGGCATCGAGGAAGCGCATGACCGTGTGCCAGCGAACACCGCGACGCCCACGCTCGACCTGCGAAACGTAGGTCGGGTGAATGTCGAGGCGAGCAGCCAGCTCGTCCTGTGTCAGCTTCGCGCGCTCGCGCAGGATTTGGAGCGCTTGACCGAGCACTCTTTGGTCATTGGCCGCGTCTCGCAACTAAGCACTTTCAGTCATGTTGGGCTATCATTTGGCAACCAAACATTAGTGCCCCCGCGCCGTTGGAGCGGCCGGGGGCGTGGCGCCGAAGACCAAGGCTTCAGCGCGAGGGCCACGATACCCGTCCCGGAGATCGTGGCTTCTCCGCCGGTCCGTCTTCAGCGCCCTCCGACCAAGGAGGAACCGACGATGACGAACACCGTGACGATCCTCGCAACAGGGATCAACGTTACGCGCGAAGCGCTGTTGTGCGTCTTGAACGAGCCGGTGGAAGAACTTGGGAACACGCTCACGCTGTCTGAGCGCGAGCTTCACCCGGAGTGGTTCGAGGACGACCGTAGACGATTCGAGCAGGTCTGCCGCCTACTCGACACGATCAGATGGGACGCGGCTGCCGTGCCGCGGAAGGTGGAGGTCAGCGGCGAGGACGCGCACGAGATACGCGGCGCGATCGAGGACTACCTTCCGATGGTCGAGCAATGGCTTCACGAAGCGACGACGCTACGTACACGTCGCGAGCACCGCGACAGCGTGCAGGCGATGTGGGCGCTGCTCGACGTGCTCCCACGGTCCATCTCTGACGAGAAGCAGGCGGCGTAATGACGCGCGTAAACGATCCCGGTGAGTTCGGGCACGCTGTGCAAAGGCGCCGGCGTGAGCTGGACGAGTCGCAGGAGCGGATCGCCGACGTGACCGGAGTTCACCGCGCGTCGATAGTCAAGCTGGAGAGTGGCGCCGGCGGTGTGCGGCTACAGATCGCGCTCCTAGTCGTGCAGACGTTGGGGCTGAACGTCGAGCTTGTCCCACGCAATACCGGCGTCTGCGGTCACGCCTGCTGTCAGCGCTGTGCGTCAAGGGGACGGGCGTGATGGTCGAGCAAGAGCCCGTAACCATTCCGGCGCAGGTCGTAGAACTGCTGCGCGGGGCGCTGTATTACGAGCTGACGCGCGCGTGCGAGGACATGCCCGACACGATGCCCAAGACACGCGAACGTGCAGGTTGGGCGGATGTGCTCGCGCGCATCGACGGCGCCCGCGACGCGCTCGACTTGATCGAATGGGACGCACCTGCTGAGCAGCGAGACGTAACGCTCGTGCTCGACGCGACGATGATCGAGGCGCTAGAAGACGACGCCGACCTGTGGGACTGGCTCTCCCACCAAGAGAAAACCGAATCAGCGGAGGGACGCGAGCGAGCGCGTGCCAGGGCCGACACGATCGAACAGTTCCTCGCCGCGGTCGCTGAGCACCCATCACCGACGACGCCCCAAGATGGTGATACGTGATGGCGCGTCCAGCTACCGGCCAGGTGGTCGTGGATAGGCGCAGGCGTAGCGCGACGTTCGCAATCCGCTTCCGCGCTTACGGCCGACGCGAGTACGTGACGCTCGGGACCGCTGCCGAAGGATGGACCCGAGCCAAGGCAGAGACCGAGCTACAGAACGTGCTCGCTGACGTGCGGCGAGGACTCTGGCGTCCGCCTCAGCCAGAGCCGGCCCTCGAGGTCGATCGGGACGAGACGTTCCATGAGTTTGCCTCGCGTTGGTTCGAGGCCACCAAGGACGAGTGGCGGCCGAAGACCAGGCTCGACTACGCATGGCAGCTCTCGAACCACCTGCTCCCGTTCTTCGGGCACTACCGCCTGCCGCAGATCACGATTGCCGAGGTCGATCGCTACAGGCAGGCGAAGGTGTCAGAAGCCCGAGTGGTGCGAGCCGGCGCCGCAGAGGGCAAGCCGCTATTCGATGAGTACATGGACAAGCGCGGGCGAATGCACCGACGACCCCGGCGCGCCCTTTCGGCTACGTCGATCAACAAGACGATCACCCGCCTGGGACAGATTCTCGAAGTCGCTGTGGAGTACGGACTGATCGAGGCGAACCCGGCAAAGGGACGGCGACGCCGCTTGAAGTCGCATAAGGCCGCGGCTGTTTGGCTCGACCGGCCAGGGCACATCGAGGCTCTGCTCGACGCAGCCGGTGAACTGGACCGGCACGCGGAGGCGAAGGGAGGCCACGACCAGAAGGGCGGCCCGAGCTATCGCCGGGCGCTCCTGGCGACGCTCGTCTTCGCTGGCCTACGCATCGGCGAGCTGACCGCACTCCAATGGCGAGATGTTGACCTCGCCGGCAACCGGATCGCGGTGCGCGCATCGAAGACCGACGCCGGCCTACGACAGATCGACCTCCTGCCGGCACTCCGCGACGAGCTGGCCGCATACAAGGCCGGCGCCACGAACACCACTCCCGACCGGTACGTCTTCGCCACGATGGCGGGCACCGAACCCAAGCCGGGCAACATCCGCCGACGTGTCCTCGACAGGGCAGTGGAGAAGGCCAACGAGACGCTGACCGCCGCAGACGACGTGCCTCTGCCGGACGGGCTTACGCCACACAAGCTACGCCATACGTTCGCGTCGATCCTCGTTGCACTCGGCGTCGATCCGGGCAGCGTCATGGACCAACTTGGGCACACCGACCCCGGCTTCACACTCCGCGTCTACCGCCACGGGATGCGCCGCGACCGCGCTGCCAAGGAGCGTCTGCGGATACTCGTCGGCGGCGCCGACTGGCAGCCGCCGGACGTGGAAGCACCACGGCGCGGTGGCAACAGAGATCGAGGGCCTCGCGCCGGCAGCATCGTTGCTGACCCAAGCGCTTACGGCTTAGACGGCACCTGTGCGCCTGATGAATCGGGTTGAAGGCTCTCAACGCCTCGGAGAGCCCACGTCGAGATGTCCCCAAGCCTCTCGGTGTCGATGTTCAGACGACGAGCGTTGAGAATCACCGCGAGGCTGGCGGCCATTATCCACGCCCCGGTGATCGCTCCCGTCATCTCGCCGCGCTTCTTGAGTCGTGTCAAGAAGTCATCCTCTCGCACGTCACCGAAGACATCTCTCCCGCGCACAGCTTGGACCCATTGGAACTGGACATCGAAAGCTCCGTCATCTCGTCTGTCGATTGTCATCTGCGCCGGGTAGTTCGCGTGGTCTGACAGGATCGCCTGAAGCTCTGCCTGGCCGACGTGGGAGTAATGCACTGTGCGGTGCCGTACGTCGCTGTAGAGCTTTTCCACCGGAGAAGGCACGCCCTTCGAGGGCCGTGTATACGCGGCGTTGAGATCAATCAGGCCCGGCAGGCTCAAAAGCGACTCCGCGAACGCCTTGACTGTGGCATTGCGTCGAACAATCGTCACAAGCCGGCGGGCCTCATAGAGACGGGTCACGAGTTGGCGGTGCCAGAACATCATGGCCCGGAGGTCGCCGACCTCCATCGCCTCCTTGGACGGTCCAACGCTGACCTGGATGTCCTCGATCAGTGCAGTGACGGAGAAGACCCATTCCGCGATGATGTCGTGAGCGGGGAACAACTCCCCAACTGTCAGCCGGTTCGTCCTCTGACCATTCATGCGCTGAAGATTAGGACTTGCTCGGTCGTGACCATCTCCGACTGCTGAATGGGCAGCAATGGGCAGCGGTCCCGGTTTACGCGCCTTGGATGGACCTTCAGGCGGCCAACGCGCGGGCCTCAATCCCGCGTGGTTGCAGCGGTTTCTCAGAAGTGCCCCCGCCAGGAGTCGAACCTGGATCTACCGCTTAGGAGGCGGTCGTCTTATCCATTGGACTACGAGGGCTCGACAGGTAAGGCTACAGGCGCGCGGATGGCCGATCTTGAGCGGGTCGAGCCGGACTGACCGACCGCGGCGAAAGCCCGCCTAGCGTCCCTCGCGCTCCGGATACACGTCGTCGATCGTGGTGAGCGCGACATATGGTGCGCCGGCGGCGGCTTCGATCGCCGGCCCTCCACCCGCGAGCCGGTCGAGCACGGACACCACCCCGCAGATCGTGTGCCCGGCCTCCTGCAGCGCAGCGATCGCTGCGAGCGTGGAGCCGCCGGTGGTGACGACGTCCTCCACCACCAGACAGCGATCCTCGGATGTGAGAGGTGGTCCCTCGATGCGACGCTGCAGCCCGTGGTCCTTGGTTTCCTTGCGCACAAAGAACGCCTTCGCTTGCGTGCCGCCGGCAAGCGCGGCGCAGGCGACGGGATCCGCTCCCATCGTCATGCCGCCAACCGCGGTGGCCTCCCACTCGTGCGCGCGAGCAGCGACGAGCGTGGCGAGTGCGCCGAAGCCCTCCGGCAGCAGGATTGCCCGCTTGGCGTCGACGTAGTAGGAGGCGGTGGCACCGCTTGTGAGCGTGACCTCCCCGATCACAAGCGCGTGGGCACGCAGCTCGGCTACGAGCTGGGCGCGAGCGCTCTCCAGCGCGCCGACTGTTGACCTGTGCGAGGACATCGCAACGCAATCTATAGAGCCGTTACCGGCGGCAACCTCATGACGACCAGCGGCGACTGCAACATCCGTCCAGACTGTCCTGTGTGGCGACTACTCTGCCCCTGTGATCGTCGCCACATTCGCCAGACTGCTGCGCCTGGCGTCGGTCGTGATCTGCCTGATAGCGGCGGCGTACTTCCTGTCGTTTGCGTTCGACCAGACCGGCAGCGCATCTAACCATCAGAAGGCTGAGATCAACACCTCCTCTGAAGTTTCGATCCCCTCGACCGTGGCCAAAGAGGGCAGTGTGCACAAAGCGATCGACGAAGTCTTCTTGAAGCTCGCCTCGCCGTTCTCGGGGGCGACATCGGGCTCGAGCAACGAATGGGTGATCCACATCGTCAACGCGTTGCTGGTGTTGCTGGTCTACGGTTTTGGCTTGGCGTTCCTCGCGCGCCTGATACGGCTGCGCCTGTAGCTGCGGCTAGGGCCCTGCGTTGTCGCGCACGACCCGGCTCCCGCGCCCGTTGTCGGTGTAGACGTCCACCGGGTAGCCCACCTGCACCCACGCGAACACGTCGGGTGCGTCTGGGATCGGGATCCGCAGGCACCCGTGGCTGGCGGCGTAGACGGGCACTTCGGCGTACCCGTGGATCGCGTAGCCGCGGATGAAGTAGTTGGAGTCGACCATCCCCTCCGAGTTGGTGCCCGGGGTCTTCAGGTAGACGCGGAAGCGGCCGAGCACGGTTGGCGTGGAGGGCTTGCCGGAGCTCATCGTGTAGATGCGCCGCACGCGCCCGCCTCGCTGCACCTCGACGAGCACCTGCTTGGTCAGGTCCGCTTCGACGTGGTTGCCATCGCCTGGGTAGCGCACGTGGAAGCGCCCCGCACCGCGCTGCAGCATCTGAAAGACGCCCGCGTTGGCACTTTCGACGCGATCGAGGCCTGTGACCTTACGAAAGGCCAGCACCGCCTGGCCGGTGGCTTCGTCGTAGTAGCCGTTCACCGGCACCGCGTAGCGCAGGCGAGCGAGATCGTCTTGGAGCAGCCGCACCGCGGCACCGTGAGCACCGAGCTGCAAGCTCCCACGCATGTGCGTGACGCGACGAATCAGCTCCTTCCGCGCGGAAGGAGACAGGGCCACCCGCGTACTCGCCGCCAAGCTCGTGCCCGTGGTCAAGCAAGCGCCACAAAAGGTCGCCACCATCAGGGCGCTCAAGAGCTGACGCTTGCCGATCATCACGGATGATCGTACGCCGTGTGACCGACAGCGTAGGTCGGCACCGTCGAGATCAGTCCGACACGTCGAAAGACCATGGCGAGCAGCCAGATCACAGCGAACGAGGCGAGCGTCAGTGCGACGATTTGCCACAACCCCCATTCCTCGAGCACCCCAAACGCAAGCGAGTTGTTCAGCGAATGGGTCGCGATACCGGGGTAGAGCGAGCCGGTGCGGCGGTAAAGCGCGCACAACACGAACCCGAGCACACCGAGCGGAACGAGATCCACAATAGGGGCCGAGCCGGCGTGTACGCCGCCGAACAGCACACCCGTGATGAGCGCCCCCGGTAGCCATCCCTTCCATTTGGAGAGCGCTGGGAAGATGTAGCCGCGGAACAGCGTCTCCTCGCAGATTGGCGCGATCACCGTAGTGAGCAGAGCGCTCAGCGCGAGCAGCAGCGTCGTTTCGTTGGCTCCCAGTTGTTCCAGCAGTTTCTCCTTCGTGCTTTCGTTGAGCACGAGCGCCCACAGCTCGCTGAAGAAGAGGAACGCAAGGATTGCCAGCACTACGAGACCCACCGCTCGCCTTACTGCGGTTGGGCGAAAGCCGAGCTGCCACGAACGCACCTTGCGCCCGCCGAGCTGCGCAAACAGTACGACGGTCAGCACGAACATGACATCCTGCACGACCGTATCTCCCAACTCGATGCCTGGGGGTGTGTGCGACGTGGAGATCTTCACGCCCAGCGCGATCGCCGGAATGTCGATGATCAACCCGGCCGTCGCCGCCAGCACAAGCGCCGCCAGGAGCGCTGCGAACCCTGTCCATACTGGCCAGTCGTTTGCCGGCAGCCCCACCCACGAGCCGCTCGCGTACATGCGCCCTGAGCTGTCAGCCGCAGGCTCGCCTCCTGCTTCTACGGTGATCTCCTCAAACGGGTCGCCCATACCGCTAGGCCACCCAGTGCCAGGTGGCGAACTCGGCGACGAAGAACGCCATCGCAAGGCCTGAGCAGACCAATGTCACGCGTCTGATGACCAGTGGACGCGATGCCAAGCGCACAGCGAACCACATGCTGAGGGGAAACAGCACCAGCAGGAAGCGCGGGAGCGACATCAGCGGCTGGGGTGCCACGGGATAGGACAGCGGCAGCGCGAGCGCCGCCAGCACATACGCACCGTAGGCAGCCGGCAGCAGTCGCAGCACGCCGATGGTGGCGGGGATCGCCGCGAGCAGGAAGGCAAACAGCAGCAGGTTGTGTCCGGCGTCGATGAACGGGCTACCACCGGCGACCGGATAGTAGACGTGCTGGCGCTGAACGGAGAGCAGCTGGCGCAGACCCTCGAAGGCGGCCTTCGCACCGCTCCAAATGCCTCCAAAGGGTCCAGCGAAATGCCGGTTCCATACAGCTTGGGCGTGAAATGGAGAGAGCGGATCCCCGCCGGCGAGCGCCAGGTGGGCCATGTACAGGGCGAGTCCCACCGGCACCAGCGCGATCCACAGAGCGTCACCGCGCAGCCGGTAGCGCGGATGTGGTGACCACGCCCGCAGGAAGGCAGCAATGCGATTCTCGCTGTCCGCGCGGCGGCGTAGCGCCGGGACATAGTCGGGGGCGCGGTCCTCGCGCGGTCCGTACAGGTACAGCAGCGCAATCGGGAGCATCAGAACGACCCCGGTGCTGCGAGTCGCGCTCGCGAGCGCTCCAAGCATCGCCGCGGTCGCCCACCGACCGCGGCGCGCGCACAGAAACACGCCGACCGATAGCGCCAGGTACAGCGACTCGCTGTAGACCGCCGAGAAGAAGAACGCCATCGGCGCGAAGGCGCTCAGCAGCACAACCAAGCGCGCCACCTCGCCGCCGTCGAGCAGTCGCAGGCGCGCGGCTTCGAGCGTCGTCAGGCGGTGCAGGCCGTACAGTCCTGCCGCAAGCGCCGAGACCGACAACAGCACACCGGCGATCACGGGCTGCAGGCCAACATCCGCAAGCGCGCGCACTCCCAGCGGATAGAGCGGGAAGAACGCCGTGCGCGAGGCTGTAAACGCACCGAGCTCGGGGCGATAGCCGTAGTGGGCGATCACGAGGTACCATGCCGCGTCCCAACGCGCCGCGGGCGCGGCCAACACGTCGCCGAGCCATCCGAAGCCGCTGGTAATCCCGGGCGGGTCGAATGCGTGACGCACTGGCCCAAAGCCGAGCGTCGCCACGGCGCCGGCGCCCACAATCCAAACGAGCAGGCGCGAAGTCCACAGCGCGCGCCATACGTCGCGCACAGCGACCATCCGCTCGGTGTCGACACGCACGCGCGCCGATGCTGAATCTGCCGGGAGGGCGAATTCGCTCGTGTGGTCTGCGATGGCCGGCTTGGCGGTGTCGGAGCTCATCTGAGGGTGGCGCTAAGGATGTGTTGTGGCCCGCGCTACGGGCAGGAAATCACACCGCAGCACGGTACAGTCATATGAAGGGTCCCACCCGCCCGCGCAAGAGACATGTCAAGACAAGCACGACAGCGCCGTAGGCGACGCGCCCGCACTGGGCCTTCACGCATCCTATTCATCGGCTTGAGCGGGATCGCGGGCGCGCTTGTGATCGGCGTGATCGCCGCCGTCGGGTATGTCCTGTCGATCGCCCAGTCGGCGCCGAGCCTCGGGTCGCTCAAAGCGAACATTGCGGGAGCCTCCTCGCAGGTGTACGCGGTCAACGGCACGCGCCTCGGCTTCATCCAGTCTGACGAACTGCGAACCCCGATCGCCACGTCCCAGATGCCGACCGACCTTCGCAACGCGACGGTCGCGATCGAGGACCAGCGCTTCTACAAGAACAACGGGGTGGATCTGACCGGAATCTTCCGCTCGGCAGTCAAGGACCTCTTGCATGGACAGGCGCTGCAGGGCGCCTCCACGATCACGATGCAGCTGATGCGCAACCTGTATCTCGGCAGCGACACGCACTCGTTCAAGCAGAAGATCGACGAGGCGAAGCTCGCGATCGAATACAC
>JBAWFB010000234.1:0-1502 GCA_049591495.1 Solirubrobacteraceae bacterium | reverse complement strand
GCCCGATCTTTGTGTCGCGAACGATTTCGGGACCACCCAACTTTACCGCAACAATGGGGACGGAACCTTCACCTCTGTATCGACCGACGCACGCGTCGAAGACGTAGGTGCAGGAATGAGCGCCTGTTGGGCGGACTTCGACAACGATGGACATCAGGATATCTACATAACCAGCATGTGGGAACCCGCCGGACAGCGGGTTTCAGAGCAGCAGCAGTTCCATGCTGAGGCTCCCGAAAATATTCGCGCACTCTATCAGCGGCACGCACGTGGCAATGCGCTTTATCGAAACCAGGGTGACGGTAAATTCAGCAATGTCGGTCAACAGGCTGACGTCAAGATGGGACGTTGGTCCTGGTCTGCGGATTTTTGGGACTTCGACCATGACGGCTACTCGGATCTTTACGTCACCAACGGGTACATCTCTGCCGTCGATCGGAACGATCTCGCCAGCTTCTTCTGGCGGCAGATCGTGGCGAAATCCCCTGATGACGCTACTCCCTCGCTGGCATACGAGCATGGATGGAATGCCATCAATGAACTGATACGAGCAGACAACTCTTGGAACGCCTATGAGAGAAACGTCCTGTTTGCGAACAACCGGGACGGAACTTTTTCCGAGGCCTCAGGCGCGGTAGGACTGGACTTTTCCGAAGATAGCCGCTCCTTTGCTCTTGCCGATATCGATCACGACGGACGATTGGAAGTTATTCTCAAAAACCGGAATGCCCCGCAGCTGCGAATTCTGCACAATGTGATGAACGACATTGGCGACTCCGTTGCATTTCGTCTGCGAGGACATCAGAGTAACCGTGATGCCATTGGCGCATCCATCACGCTCGAAGCAGGTACGCTTCGCCAGACAAAATACCTTCAGGCCGGAACAGGATTTCTCGCCCAGCATTCGAAAGAGTTGTTCTTTGGAGTAGGCAAGTCGGAACCAAGCCTGCGAGCTACTGTCCGCTGGCCCAATGGGTCATCTCAGCATTTCGAAAATCTGCCGATCAATCACCGCATCGAAATCGAAGAAGGTTCTAGCGCATTCGCGGCTAAACCTTTTGCAGCGGCTCCTTCATCCTACGAACATGCAGGACCGCCGCCTCAACTGGAACCGCTACCATCGCAGGTAGGCACATGGCTCCTCGAACCTCTCAAAGCACCGGGCTTTTCGCTGCCTGATCTTACTGGGAACACGCGGGAACTTCGACAGTCCCAGGGCAGCTTCGTGCTCCTTAACTTCTGGACAGTAGCAACACCCCTTTGCCACGAAGAGTTGAAACGTCTTCAAAGACACCATTCAGAATATGCCGCTTCCCATTTGAATGTCATAGCCGTGAACGTGGACAGCGCGGGCGATATCGGAGCGGCACGCGCTCTGACGGCACAGGAACGGCTCTCGTTTCCGGTCCTCCTTGCAACCGACGAAGTGGCGGGCATCTACAACATCATCTATCGATACATGTTCGACCGTCGCCGGGATCTTGCGCTTCCCACCTCTTTCC
>JBAWFB010000233.1:0-2651 GCA_049591495.1 Solirubrobacteraceae bacterium | reverse complement strand
ACGACGCAGGGGTGAGCTATCGCTCCGAGCTCTACAAGGGCGCCGCGCACGGCTACACGATGGCCGACACCGCCGCCTACGACGAGGCTGCGGCCGAGCGCCACTTCGCCGAGCTGTTCGCGCTGCTGGAGCGCACCGTGGCCGCTTAGCGCTCTCAGCCCGCCGGCACCTTCCCGCCGGCACCTTCCCGCCGGCACCTTCCCACCGGCGCTTGGCGACGCCGCCTGACATCGCCCCGCGATCACTGCTCAACCTCGCTCAGCACCGTTCGGGCGCTCGTAGGGGCACAAGCACCACGGTACGCATACGCTCTAGCGCGTGCACACCATTGAGAAGTTGCGCACACGCATGGCCGAGCTGGCGGATCTCGCCTCCGTAGAGATGCTGCTCAGCTGGGATCAGTTGGTGACGATGCCCGAGCAGGGCGCCACCGGCAGGGCCCACCAGCTCGCGGCGATCGCGCGCCTCACCCACGAGCGCGCCACCGCCACGGAGATCGGCGAGTGGCTGGAGGAGCTCGACGGAGCACCGCTCGATGAGCTGGATCGCGACATCGTGCGCTTGGCGCATCGCGACTGGGAGCGCGCCCGCAGAGTCCCACGCGAGTTGGCGGCCGAGCGCGCCAGCGCGAGCGCCGAGGGCCAGGAGATCTGGCAGCAGGCGCGAGCGGAGGACGACTTCGACGCGTTCGTGCCGGCCCTGCGGCGCAACGTGGAGCTCGCGCGAGCCTACGGGGAATGCGTTGCCGAAGCGGGGGAGAGCCCGTATGAGGGACTCCTCGGCGATTACGACTTCGGGCTGCGCACCGACCAGCTGCGCAGTGTGTTCGGAGCACTCGCCGAGTCACTGCCGCCGCTTGTGGCCAGGGCGCAGGTCGCCTCGCCTCCGCGGACACTTGAAATACCCGTGGAGGCCCAGCGGGTGGCGGTCGCGGGCACACTGGGTCGCCTCGGGGTCGATACCGCGAGCTGGCGGGTGGACGTCTCGGCGCACCCGTTCACAGCCTGGATGGGACGCCGGGACACGCGCGTGACCACGCGCTACAACGACGGCCAGGTCGAGTCGCTGCTGAGCTCCCTGCACGAGTACGGACACGCGCTCTACGAGCGCCAGATCGACCCTGCGCTTGAGCGCACCAACCTGGGGTACGGAACGTCGATGTCGATCCACGAGTCCCAGAGCAAGCTGTGGGAGAACCACATCGCGCGCAACCCCGCGTTCGCCGAGGTGCTGGCGGCCGAGCTCACCGCCGCCGGGTTTGCACTCGCTCCCGCCGAACTGCACGCGGCGTTGGTTGGCGTAGAGCCCTCCGCCGTGCGTGTCTCCGCCGATCCGCTCACATATCCACTGCACATCGTCCTGCGCTTCGAGCTCGAGCTCGCGCTGATCGACGGTGAGCTCGCCGTCCCCGACCTGCCCGCGGCGTGGCGAGACGGGATGCGCCGGCTGCTCGGGGTGGATGTCCCTAGCGATGCGCTCGGATGCCTTCAGGACGTGCACTGGGGCGCCGGCAGTTTCGGCTACTTCCCAAGCTACGCGCTCGGCTGCCTGATCGCCGCCCAGCTATGGGAGGCGATGCAGGCCGAGCTGGGGCCGCGCGAGGATGACCTGCGCCGCGGAGACGTGGCCTCGATCCAAGGCTGGCTCGCCGAGCACGTGCACCGCCATGGACGGCGTCTGGACACGGTGCCGCTGATCGAGCAGGCAACCGGTCGCACGCTTGAGGTCGAGCCGTTCCTGCGCTATCTCGCCCCACTCGTCGAAGGTTGACGGATCGCCTGGCTGGGAAGTGTGGGATGGGGTAGTCCAGCTGAGAGATTGGCGGAGGACTGCGGTTGAAAGGCGGGGCGGGGAGGGGAGGAACAGGCCCTTAGTCGATCGCGATCGTTGTGCGACCCTGACGGCACCATCACGACGAAGGGAATCAAGATGTGGAGACGAGGAATCGCAATTGCGGTCACGGCAGCTGCTGCGCTCGCGCCTGCGGGAACGGCGCTCGCGGCGAGCGGCCAGCAGATCAGCGTCAACGGCACCGGTGGGGCGATCGTCCCCGACGAAGCCACCGACACCCAGCAGCAGACCGCCTACGACCAGGCGCTCACCGCCGCGATCGGCGACGCTCAGGCGAAAGCGCAAATGGTTGCCCAGCAGCTCGCGCTGACGCTCGGTCCGGTGCAGACGTTCACCGAGGAGAGCGACGACTATCTCGGCTATTGCGGGGTTGGGTTCCTCCCAGGAGCCGTCACCAACAGTGTGTCGGGGAGTGCCAGCACGCCGACGGCCGCCACCCCGAACGGCCAGCTGACGCCGATCCCCGCAAAGCCCAAGAAACACAAAGCCAAGAAGAAGGCTCACAAGGCGCAGAACAGCGAAAACACCTGCCAAGTCGAGGCCGACGTGACGGTGGTCTACTCAACCATGTAACCCGGTGGGGTGAGAGCCCGACAGCGAGACAAGATCCAGGACACAGGGTCTACTTTCGCTGGAGCTTCTCGTGAGCGGCTGCCGGCGCCGATTGTTAGGGTCCTCGCGTGAGCGCGCGCGTCGACTACGAGCAGCACGGGCGCACCTACGCGCGGCACCGGCGCCCCGACCCACGGATCGCGGCGCACATCCACGCGGCGCTCGGCGACGCGCGCACGGTCCTGAAC
>JBAWFB010000232.1:0-14051 GCA_049591495.1 Solirubrobacteraceae bacterium | reverse complement strand
CGCCAGTTCTTCGCGGATGTCACGGCAGGATGCGTCGCGTGCCTCGCGCGCGGCGATCAAGGCGCTGCGCGCCTGGTAGATGAGGGCCTTGACCTTACTCACAGGGCAGTCCACGATCGTTGCGATCGATTGGTGCGAGAGGTCGTCGAGCTCGGCCAGCAGCAGCGCGCTGCGCTGGTTCTCTGGAAGTCGGCGGACGTCAGCCAGCAGCTCGCGAAGGTCCTCCCGCTCATACACGGCCTCGGCGAGCCCGGCGAGGTTTGCGGTGCGCTCGTCAAGCTCGACGGTGTGTCGCCTGGCTGAGATCGCCGAAAGGCAGCAGTTGCGCACGATCGCATACAGCCACGGCCGCAGCTCTCGGGGCACGGTGCCGCCGAGCAGCGCCCGGTGAGCCTTGATGAAGGCTTGTTGCAGGGCGTCCTCCGCTTCGTCCTGATTTGCCAGCATGTGCCGCGCGTAGGACAGCAGCGGGGCGTGGTGGCGCTTGAAGATCGCCTCAAACGCGCGTTCATCGCCTGCTCGCACGCGTCTGACGAGCTCGGCGTCCTCAGCCGCAGCGGGCCGGGATCGCCGAACACCGGGCCGTGAGATGGCTTGGACGATCGACATGGTTTACCGGGTGCCCGGCTGGTGCAAGTGCAATCAGCAGGGGCCATATACAGGTGCCACCCCCTTAACTGGCCGGAGGTTGGCGAGTTGCGCAAACTCTTATATTCGCCGCACTGCATTGGCTCTATTTCTAAAGTCGCCGCAATCGGGCATGTTTATGGCGCGAGATCGATGCGGGTCGCTGGTGACGATGTACTTAGTAGGCGACGTGCTTAGATGCCACGCGATCGCGTTCTCCTACGGCTCGTTTGGCCAATGCGCCGCCATGTGTCCGTAGGTTTTGCGGCCGACCAGTTACGGTGCTCCGGTGCTCAGCCGCTACGAGAACTTCTTCATCGCAAGCTCAGGCGCATCAGCTGCGATCCTCGGCCTGCTGTTCGTTGCCGTAACCGTCGCCAACACAGACGACGCAGATCTCAAAACTCGGGAGCGCCGAACCGTCCTTGCGGGCAGCGCATTCCTCGCCTTGATTGACGCCTTCTTCGTTTCGCTAGTTGCCTTGACAGGAGGCGCTGTCGCGCTTGGTCTGTCAAGCCTGGCGATGGCAATCGCCGGCCTTCTGGGCACAAGTCGCTTGATCCCCAGAGCGTGGCGGGCCGGAAATTTCTCGCGCGGGTTCCCCACTCGAAAGCTGAACCTAGTCTTTGCTTCTATCTCAGCTGGAGGCTTTTCAGTCCAGCTTGGTCTCGCCGCGGCCCTGTTGGCCGACGACCACAGCTCTGCACTGCAGCGCACTCTGGTGCTCGTCGTCGTGTGCTTGTACGCGAGCGCATTGGGGCGCGCATGGGACGTCATGGGAATCGGTCGGCGGCGTTAGCTCACCAGCTCCGTCGGTGCTCAGTCGCTCAGGCAATGTCTATGCGTACGCTCACGGGCTGGCTTTCGAGTGCGCGGAACATGGCTGCGGTTACGAAGTGGCCGGCAGCTGTTCGTGAGAACGTCTTGATCCGTGCCTTGACATCGTCCTCTGGCAGGAGTTGGGCGGTGCCGTTCACCCAGCGTCGCCCGAGGCGCACACGAACCGTGGGGTTGTCTTGGAAGTTTCGCACCCAACCTGCGTGTGCTCCGTGTTGTGCGATCAGCCACAGGACACGATCGTCTGGGTAGCACGCAACGGGCGTGCGGCGCAGTGTCCCCGTATGACGTCCAACGGTCTCGATCAGGGCCATGCCAGGTGGCGTGATGCCGATCTTGAACATCGCGCGCATCAAAGGGTTGGCTGTGTAACGACCCGCGAGGATCTCGATGCGGCGCTTGATGGGACGGTCCTTCACTGGGGTCATCGATTCAGCCTCCGTGTGGTGGGTAAAAGACGCCGGCGATTCATGGGTTCAGGGTGACCTTGCCGATGTTCCGACGCTCGACGATCATCGTTTGGGCGGCGCCGGCTTCGTCGAAGCTGAAAGAGCCGGCGATCACCGGGTTGATCGTGTTGTCGTTAAGGAGATCTTGCAGGGGTTTGACCCACTGTTGGAGCGATCCGTGCTCATTCCACAGCGTCAGCATGTTCAGTCCAATAACCGCCTTCGATTCGCCCGCCTGCTTGATCATGTTGAAGCGGGGCATGCTTACGACAGCCTTGAGCGCCGCCGCGGGATTGCGTTTCTCCCCAGAGATCACAGATGAGACGCCGTAGGCGATAAGCCGCCCGCCGCCGCGAAGCATCGAGTAGCTGCGCCGGAAGCTCTTGCCGCCGATCGCATCGAGGATCACGTCGAACTTGGGGAGTCCTCGCTCCCATCCGGATTGGGTGTAGTCAAGCGCGCGATCCACCCCAAGCTCGAGGATCCGGGCGTGCTTAGCGGGGGACGCGGTGCCGTAGACCTCCGCTCCGAGCCGCTTGGCGATCTGGGTCGCAGCGATCCCCACGCCCCCACCGGCGGAGTGGATCAGGACGCGATCGCCGGGCTTCAGATTGCCGTAGTCCATGAGCCCCGCCCAGGCGGTTCCATAGTTGACCGGTATCGCGGCTCCCTGCTCGAAGCTGAGCCTCTCCGGCAGCGCAAACGCGTCCGTGGCGGGGACGACCACCTCAGAGGCGTACCCGCCGAACTTCGTGCTGGCAACGACCCGCTCACCGAGGGAAAACGCCTCGACACCGTCACCGATCTCGGTGATGGTGCCAGCGACCTCATAGCCCACGACGCACGGAGTCTTGGGGGCGTCAGGGTACAGGCCGATACGCGCCATCACGTCGGCGAAGTTCACGCCTGCGGCCGCCACGTCGATGCGAATCCCTCCCGCCGACAGTGGGGGAGTGGGCTGCTCCTGGACCTTGAGGACCCCGGGGCCGCCGTGTTTGGTGATGACGACGGCCCTCATTGCTCTGCATTCCCGGCATCGCCGCTTGTTGGCGCGTTCAGTGCCGCGCCCTCGTTCAGTGCCTCGTCCTGTGGATTCATTGACTTGCCTCTCGTTTCGGGGTGAACTCGGCAACACGCGCTTTGACCATAGGGTGTGCTTGCTAGTTCGAAGCAGGCGCTTGTTATCGTAAAGTACAGGATGGCGCGCAGCTACAACCAGCACTGCACCCTCGCTCATGCGCTCGATCGGGTCGGAGAGCGCTGGACGCTTCTGATCGTCCGCGAGCTGCTCATCGGCCCTCGGCGCTATACCGATCTTGCGCGGGGCCTTGTGACGGTGCCCACCAACGTCCTTGCGAGCCGTTTGCGCGACTTGGAAGAGCTGGATCTGGTGACGCGACGGCAACTGCCCGCTCCGGCCGATCAGGTCATGGTGTACGAGCTGACGGATGAGGGTGCGGCGCTGTCAGACGTGGTTGCCGCACTCGCGCGCTGGGGCCAGCGCACCCTTCCTTCGACAACGGATGGAAAAGTATTCCGGGCACGGTGGTTGATCCTGGCGATGGAGGCTCGCTTCAACCCTGAGGCCGCAGCTGGCGTTGACGAGTCCTATCAACTGCAGGTCGACGACGAGGAGCCCGTCCATTTCACTGTCGAGGACGGTCGCGGGCAGGCTCGCCCAGGAACGGCATCGGAACCTTCGGTCAGCGTCAAAGCTGACGCTGAGACGCTGCTCGCCCTCGCCAACGGGACCATCACGATCGCTGACGCAACTGCTGAGGGCGCACGAATCGAAGGGACGCCCGATGCGATCCAGCGGATGCTCAAAATTCTCCCAGCGCCGGCTGCGATCGAGTGAGGCGCCCACCGTGACCGCGATGCGCTCAATCGCGCGGTTCCGAGGACAGGTAGGCTTATCGAGCATGGCTCCCGAGCTCGTCCTTCATGTCGTGCCGCCGTCGCATCCGTGCATGACCGCGACGGTTGCCCTGCGTCTGAAGGGCCTGGAGTATGAGCGTGTCGAGTTCGTCCCTGGACCGCACCTCGAGCAGATGGAGGAGATCTACGGCGAGGGCAACCGCACGGTTCCGGGTCTACTCGTGGACGGCGAGCCGGTGCACGGCTCCCGCGCGATCCTGGCACGTTTGGAGCAGCTTGTTCCCGAGCCGGTGCTTTACCCCTCCGAGGATGTCCGCGAAGCCGAGCGCTGGGGGGATGAGGAGCTCCAAGATCTGGGGCGACGGCTGCCCTGGGGGGCGATGCACTTCCGTCCCGAGGCGCTAGGCACCTTCGGCGGCGCCGGTCCACTCGATGGGCCGGGCACCGATTTCGCGATCAGTTTTGTCCGCTCCACCTGGAAGTACCACGGCATCACGGCGGCACGCCTGCAAGAGGACCTCGCCGGACTGTCGGCAAAGCTCGCCCACGTGAATGAGCTGGCCGCCGCTGGCGTCATTGGCGGCGAGCAGCCGAACGCCGCCGACCTGCAGATCGGCGCGACGCTGCGTGTGCTGCTGGCCCTCGGCGACCTGCGTCCGCTGCTGAAAGCGGGAGAGGGCGAGCGGATCGCTTTGCGTAACTTCCCGGAGTACGCCGGAGACGTGCCCGCCGGTGCGTTTCCCGCCGGCTGGGTGCCGGCAGCTTGAGCGCCCACGGGCACTGACGCTGAGTCGGCGAGCCGCATGTGATCCAGTGACGCGTCGCTGAGCGACCGCTCGGCGCCCTGGGATTAGAGCAGTAGACGTCACAGCCCAGGAGGCTCGCGGCACTCTATGGCGATGGACGATGCGGATGGATTCTCAGAGCTCTACAGGAGCGAGGGGGAGGACGTGCTGATCTTCTTGACTCGCCGTACGTTGGATGGGGAGACGGCTGTGGAATTGACAGCCGAGACGTTCGCCATCGCGATGCGCTCCTGGAAGAAGCTGAGCGGGTTGGCGCGCGAGCAGCAACGGGCGTGGCTGTTCACGGTCGCCAGGCGCCAGCTCGGCCGCTACCTGCGCCGCGCGCGAGTTGAGCAACGCGCGGTCCAGAAGCTCGGGGTCCAGTTGCCTGCCGTGGATCACGACGATCTACTGTTGATCGAGCGGCGGGCTGGGTTGAGCGAGCTGCGCACCGTTCTGGGTCGTGAGCTTGCCCACCTGAGCCCCGAGCAGCGCCAAGCGCTATCGCTGCGCATCGTCGATGAACGACCTTACGAGGAGATCGCCAAGCAGCTGGGCGTCTCCGAGCAGACGGCACGTGCCCGGGTCTCGCGCGGGCTACGTGGGCTGGCTCAAGCGCTGGAGCCCTATCAGGCGGCACTGGAAGGATCATCGTGAGCGAGCGGGCGCGCGTGTTGGATCAGCTTGGGGTCGAGCTCGACCGAGTGGCCCGCAAGAACCTGGCCGAGTCTGGTGGGCTGCGACTGGCTCCCCGTAGGCTCAGCGTTGTGGTCGTGCTTCTGTTGGTGCTGTCGTTCGCCGCCGCCGCCGCTACCGCCGCCGTGTTGCTGATCCAGCAGGGAGCGCCGCTTCCAGCCCCTCACGCTCAGGACCTTCAGTCCAGCGGGGTGCCGCTGTCCGGCAGCGCACACCTGGCGGGACTCGACGCTCCCGACCCCGACAGCTCCGATCCCCCATGGGATCTGCGGCTCTCCCGGACACACACCGGCGAGACGTGCACCGCCGTCGGCCAGGTCCTCGGCGGACGCTTTGGGATCGTCGGACTCGACCACGTCTTCAGGGCGCTCCCACTGGGCAGCGTGGACAGCTGCGGGATCGACACCGCCGACGGTCCAACGCTCGTTGGCGCCCACGACTTCATCGGCTCCAGTCCTAGTGAAGCCCGCACGGTTCTCAGCGGCGTCGCCGGGAGCGGCGCTCGGTCGGTCACGGCCTACGCCGTCGGAGCGGCGCCCCGCCGGCTGAAGCTCGGTGTGCAGGGGAGCTTCATCACCGTCTATGCGGGGTCGGCCGAAGAAGTGCAGCCCCGTGTCGTCGTCGTGACGCGCGACGGTCACGCTCACACGATCGCCCTGGAGCAGTCGGCGGCCTTCGAAGTCCGCGACCCCGACGGCCACGCCGGGTGGGCAGCCAGCACCGAAGCCGACCTGCAGCCCCACGCCTTTCCCGATGAGGACTGTGTCCAGGTCACCCGGGAGCCCACTCAAACCGAATCGAGCCTGGGGATGCTGCCGCTGACCCCGGAGGTATGCGGCCGTCTCGATGGGAACCCGCTGATCGTGCAAATGCGCCGGTTCGTTCCAGGTGAAGACTCGGGTCCGTTTCCCTGGGGCAATGCGCCGTCGCGCACGATCGTCTACGGCATCGCAACGCCCCGCGTGAAGAGCCTTACGCTCGCCGGAGCGGGAGCGACCCGAGCTTTGAGCATCGATCCCCACGGCGGCGCGTTTCTCGCCGTGCTCGATGGGCATGTCGATCCGCGCTCGCTGACGCTGACTGCAGCTGTGCGCGGTGGTGGGACGCGCACCTACACCCGTCCCTCCGGGCTGCTTGCCTATCAGGGCAACCAACCGATCGCCAACGTGGCGGTGCCGGCTTATCGTTTGCCGGCGCCCGCCTTATCCACTCAGCCGCCTCCCTTTGAGCTTGAAATCCCCTCCACTGTGCGGGAAACGCTGCGCGCCGCAGATCCGGCGGGCGGGCCCACATGGGTTTTGCGCAGTTGGCGGGGGCGCCCCAATCCAAAGGTCCGCGGGGTCGGGCACGAACGTTTCGTCTGCGCCGAGCTCGGCGTGCTGATCGGCGGCAAGCTCGTCGAACCGGGCACCAACCCATCGAGCAAGAGTCGCCCTTTGACGAGCGAACAGGGTCGCTGCAACCAAGCGGCGAGCCTCACCCGCATGCGCTACATGCTGGCGCTTGAAAGCTTTCTCAACGACCCCTACGAATACACGCCCCACCCGTCCCGCACGGTGCTCAGCGGCGTACTGCCCCCAGCGGCCCGCGATCCGCTGCTGCTCGGTGTGGGACCTGCTCGCCCGCTCACAGTCGACTCAAACAACGCCTTCCTGGTTGTGCTGGCGGGCCGCTACTGGAACTCCTCGCCCCACATCACCTACCTGCTGCACGGGCACCGCGTTGGCAGGCTCACCCACGGACAGCGCCCCAGACTGTTCCCGCTCGGCTCAAGCCCCCAGATCCCACAGGTCCGCGCGCCCGACCCAGACGGTGGCGCGCCGTGGGGCTTCGCCGCCACCGCCGATTGCTCAACCGCCATCGGACGGATCGTCGACGGGCGCTTTGCGAGCATCGAACTGAACAATGGCGTGCTGAAAAGCGGCCCCCAAGAGACAGGCGGAAGCTCGAGCTGCGCCACCCACCCCGAAGCCTTCATCCCGCCGCGCCTGCGCGATCGGCCGGTCGAATTCGATGAGCAACAGGCGGACGACGCGGCCCCTCTCTTCGGGCGCGAACCCGAACCGTTCAGCCCACCCGAGATTGAGCTGCGCACGCTCCCGGGACGCACGATCATCACGGGGATCGCGCACGCCGACGTCCTCTCGGTGACTATGAGCACCCCCAGCGACGTGCGGACTCTGCGACCCTCCGGTCCCCTGCACACCATCCTCGCGGTCTACGACGGCTATTTCCTGCGCGGCAACATCACCGCCACGGTGCGCCTGCGTGGCGGGCGGATTGAGACAGAGGAAGTTGGTGGCCCTGGCAGAGGCGCCTATGAGCCGGCCTCGCTCACGGTGCGGCTGCGTGAAGCAAGGCGCCTGCTCGCCGAAGCGCATGCGCGGGCGGGTAACCCCAAATCCTTCTCCGGCGTCACGCGCGGATACCTGCTGCCGGCCAAAGAACATCTTCACGCTATCCAGCGTCATCTCGACTTCGAGCGCAGCCATCCGGGGATCTTGCCATCTGAATAGAATCCGCAAGACGCCGCGAGCATCTACGGTAGGCCTCATCATCAAGCGATACGCGCCCGCCGGAGATCAGCGCAGGGCAATTCGCGTTGATTTCGGTTGGCTCCATGGGCTTCGATTTGCAGGGATGCCGAGTCATGTTCTTGGCGATGGCCGAAGTATCCGTCGGTCGTCTGGCAGCGGTCTTTGAGTGGCACGATGTCGGCAGGTTCCCTCCAATAAACTTGGCGTGTGTTGGTTCGTCTCGATGGGGATGGCGCCCTCGCCATAGGTCAGCTTTCGCACGCCTGGCTCGCGGGCCAATTGGCGGCGGCATGGGGCAATGCGCGCTTCGGCGAGGTCAATCCGCGCGAGGAGATCACCCTTGGCGTACAGCAGCACGACATAGGCTGGGCGCCGTTTGACCTCCAACCTCAGTTCAATCCCGACACGGGCCTGCCTCGGAATTTCCTTGAACTGACAGTAGAAGAGCATCTCGCGATCTGGCGTGGTGCCCCCGATTGCCTAATGAGTCAGAGCTCATACGCCGCTCTCGTCGTGTCTCTACACAGCTCTTCACTGTCTGAGCTTCGCGCACGGAGCGCCCCCGAACAGGCCATGGTTCTGAAAGCGCACATCAATGAAGAGCTCGCCCGTCAGTCACAGCTCTGTGCCACGTTGAAAGTCTCCGAGAGACAGAAGGAGCGCCTGCGACGCCATATTTGGGTATGGGACACTCTTTCGCTCGCTCTCTGCAACGCTTGGAGACCGTTCGCCATTGGCGATGTCCCAACGGCCGACGGTCCGATTTCAGTTGAGTTGAGCGATCGTGATGATGGTACTTCAACACTCGATCCCTGGCCATTCAACTCGGAGCAGGTCGAAGTTTGTTGTGAGGCAAGGCGCCTTGGGGTGCGCTACGAGGACGAGGCTGCCCTGCGCCGGGCGTTTGCACAGGCTGAACCGATCAAACTCACCTTCACATTCTCGCCGCCGTGATGGGCACCGACGCTTCTGTGGCTGAGGATGAAGAGCACGGCGTCGATAGCGCGATCGACCGGCGACCAAGCGCGTCTTGGCAGAGCAGTTCGTACTCTCGATCGCGGTCTGGATCGAACTCGGGGGCCACGGCGCGCTCAGGTCTGCTGCTCAGGTTTCAGCTGGGAGTGGTTGTCGTAGTCCTTCAAGGATTCTGGTCAGCACCGTGCCGGTGTCCTCTCGCGCCTGGGCGGGGTCATCGCTGTTGGCGATGGCCATGCACCCTTCGAGGATCGCGCCGGTCAGCATGAGCGCGAGGGTCTTCAACGGGAGCGGTCTGATGATGCCGGCGCGAATCGCGCGTCTGAGTGCACCGCGCAGCACAACCGCGCCGTAGCGGGCGTCCACCCGGCGGATGGTGTCGGCGTCGAGCACCGCCTGTGCGTCGTGGAGCACGATGCGCTGCACGGAGGGGTCGAGGTGGGCGTCGAGCATCGCGTGGCACCCAGCACACAGGTCCTTCCAGGGGTCAGGCTCTATAAAGGCCACCGCGAAGCGATCGGAGACTTCGAGCTTGACCTGTTCGTACACGGCGGCAAACAGCTCCTGCTTGCCGCCGTAGTGGTGGTAGAGCGCGCCCTTCGTCACTTTCGCGGCGGCCACGATCTCATCGAGGGATGTCGCGGTGTAGCCGTGCTCGCCAAACAGTGTCCGGGCGGCGTCGATGAGGGCGCGGCGGGTTGCCTCCCCCTGCCGCGCCTTCTTGTTCTTGACATCCGTACTCTGAGTATGCACAATGGATACCGTCAGTATGTTAGCGAAGGTCAACCGAAGATCGATAGGAGAAGCACATGCCCAAGTACGTGATAGAGCGCGAGCTTCCTGGAGCCGGGAACCTGAGCTCGGAGGAGTTGCAAGGGATGTCGGCGACATCCAACAAGGTGATCGGCGAGCTCGGCCCGGAGATTCGCTGGCTCACCAGCTACGTCACGGACGACAAGATCTACTGCATCTACGTTGCGCCCGATGAGGACATCCTGTTCGAGCACGCCCGCTGCGGTGGCTTCCCCGCAGACCGCGTCTCCAAGGTCTCAACCGTCATCGACCCGTCGACCGGCGACTGACTCGCCAGGGGTGACTCGGATGACTACTCAGTTAGAAGCTATCGAGGTCGATCGTGCCCTGAAGGCCAAGCACCGCGCCATGTGGGCGCTGGGCGACTATCCGGCCCTGGCCGCGGAGGTTATCCCTGATCTGGGTGAGGTGCTGGTGAGCGCGTGCGGTGTGGGGAGTGGTGAGCGTGTGCTCGATGTGGCAGCGGGGTCGGGCAATGCCGCGATTCCCGCCGCGTTGGCTGGCGCAAGCGTCGTGGCCTGCGATCTGACCCCGGAGTTGTTCCAGGCCGGGCGCGAACAGGCCGCGCGGCGGGGTGTGGAGGTGCAGTGGCAAGAGGCCGACGCGGAGGCGCTGCCGTTTGCTGAGAACGAGTTTGACACGGTGCTGTCCTGTGTGGGGGTGATGTTCGCCCCGCACCACCAGGCCAGTGCCGGGGAGCTGATCCGGGTGTGCAGTCCGGGCGGCACCATCGGCCTTCTCAGCTGGACCCCGGAGGGTTTCGTCGGTCAGATGTTCGCCACTATGAAGCCCTACGCGCCCCCTGCCCCACCTGGCGCGGAATCTCCGCCGTTGTGGGGAAGCGAGGATCACCTCAGGTCTCTGTTTGGCGAGTGGGCTGTCGATGTCAAAGCACACAAGCAGACGGTCAGGGTCGACGGGTTCACCACTCCCGAGGCGTTTCGCGACTACTTCAAGACCCGCTACGGGCCGACCGTAGCGACCTATCGGCACATCGCCGAGAGCCCAGATCAGGTCGCGGCACTCGACCGCGACCTCGCGGAGCTGGCCCAACGTCATGATCACGGCGCCGGGAGCGTGGTCATGGACTGGGAGTACCTGTTGTTCACCGCCCGCAAGCGCGACTGATCAGAGGCACGGCGCATCGCAGAGACACGGCGCATCGCGATACCTGCCTGCTGGAAGTCGCACGGGACGTTGAGCGCCCGGGACCTCGCCGCATGCGGCGAGGTCTTCCCCAATAGGGCATCCGCACCTCACCACCGCCTCCCCGTCGCTGTGGGATCCTCGGAGCTGTTGACGACCGATCAAGAACCCCCTCGTCCTGCCCTCTCGGCTCGGCTTGCCCTGCTGGTGCGCGCGATCCAGGACGACGACGAGGCGGTGGTCGAGCAGGTCGTCCGGCTGAGCCGCTCGCGACGCGCTTTCGCGCCGCTTGCGTTCACGGTTGGTGCCTTCGCGATGCTCATCGACGGGCTTCGCCTGCTGCTGTCCAACTGGCGGCTCACGCTGATCCAGATTCTCCCGGCGATGTGGATCTGGCTGGTGATGTACGACCTGAAGGCGCGCGTGCTGCACGCCCGCTCCTTCCCCTCTTTGCGCGGGCCTGTCCTGATCCCGGTCGCGCTGGCGGTCGTGGCGGTCACGGTGGCCTGCTTCGCGCTCAACGCCGTGTTCGCGTTCGCGATCGCCGGACCCGGCCCTCCCAAGATCCGCCCGGCGTTTGCGATGGCTCGGCTGCACTCACTGCCTATCCTCGCGTCGGGCGCCGCCATCGGCATTCTGCTCGCGGTCGCCACCACATTTGCGCCCCGCTGGGGCAGTCCGTGGTTCGCACTGAGTCTCGGGATCGTGATCGGTCTGATGATGGTCTGCTACGTCGCCGTTCCCTCGCGACTGATCGGGATGAAGACCACCTACTCCAGGCGCGACAAGCTGACGGCGAGCGCGCTCGGCGCGGCGCTGGGCACGACTGTCTGCACGCCCCCCTACCTGCTTGGGCGGCTGGGGATCTTGATGCTTGGATCGAAGGCTCTGCTGCTGCCCGGGATCGTGCTACTCACGCTGGGGGTGACGCTGCAGGCGGGCGCCACCGGCGCGGTGAGAGCGATAAAGATGAGCGCCAAGCTCACCGCCGACGCGTCCCGGCGAGCTTCGCGCCCCGCCCCTCCGCGCTGATGCACTGCTCCTCCGCGCTGAGTGTGAAAGTGGGAGTCCCCGAGACCGATCTCCTCCACAACCGAAGTCGCTGGTCCGAGTCGTGCACGGAGGCTGGGATCCTGGCCAACCGTTTCAGCTCGGCGGCCTCAGTGGGCCGCCACCGCTTAGGATCAGGGCTCAAATGACCAACGCCGATGACATGCTGACGCTGGCCCAATCCCGCTCTGAGCAGCTCGCGGCGCCGGGGCTCAGCCCAAAGCCGCGCCGACGGGTGGCGGTGCTGGCCTGCATGGACACGCGACTCGACCTGTTTCCGATGCTGGGCCTGCAGCGTGGCGATGCCCACATCATCCGCAACGCTGGCGGACTTGTCACCGATGACGCGATCCGCTCCCTGAGCGTCTCTCAGCGCAAGCTCGGCACAGAGGAGGTCGTGGTGGTGATGCACGACGACTGCGGTCTGCACGGCGCCTCAGAGGACGAGTTCGCCCAGGCGCTCGCTAAGGACGGAGTCCTGCCCGCGTGGAGGCTCGGGGCCTTCGACGACGTCGAGGCGACCCTGCGCGGCAGTCTCATCCGGCTGCGCTCAAGCCCGGAGCTGCCGTTCCGCGACCATATCCGGGGCTTTGTGCTCAACCCGGAGACGGGGGTGCTGCGCGAGGTGCAGACAGACTCGCTCAGCCGATAGCGGTCCTGATCCAATGCGCGTAGGCGCTGAATCCGTGACGCTCATAGAAGCGGATCGCGTCGCTGTTGGTGGCCATCACGTGCAGCGCCAGTTCTGTGGCGCCGCGCACGCCGAGCTCCGCGCGCACCGCTTCAAGCAACTCTGTCCCGGTTCCTTGGCCACGCTCGCCCGGCAGCACCGACAGTGTCTCTATCTCCCCGGCACGCTCGCTGATGGGCCAAGTTGGAGAGCCCTCGCGCACACGCACCATCGCGTAGCCCACCGGCTCACCTGCCCGCTCGGCTATCAGCACGAACGCTTCGGGTTCTGCCAACCACTGCTCGTACTGGCGGCGCCTGCGCTCCCATGACTGTGCGCGCGAGCGCGGCGGACCTAGCTCAGGTGTGACGCTCGAGTGGTGCTCGCGCAGCGCGTTCCACAGCGGCTCGATCAGGTCGAGCTCGCCTGCTCCGATGAGTCTGATCTCACACTCGGGCATGCCTCGATGGATATCACCACGACGGCCGCCGTGTCGTGGGGGACGTAGTACCATCTCGAGCTTCGCGCGCCCGTAGCTCAGTGGTCAACGGTTCTCTTCGGGGAGCCAAAGAGCAGCGGTCTTTCAAACCGCAGGCCGCGGGTTCGATTCCCGCCGGGCGCACTACTCGAATATCGCATGGATAAACGGGTTGTGGTGTTCATGGGGCGGGCTCGGGGCGACTGCTTCCTCCGGTGGGTACCACTCATGGGTACCAAACGGACTGTCAGTGAGACGACCGAGTGCCCGGTGGGTTGAGCAGCATTGCTTCGACGTGCTGGCGGATGTAGAGCCGACGGCGGCCGACCTTGACACTAGGCAGCACGTTCCGCCGAGCCCAGTCTTCAACGGTGCTCACCGGAGCATGCAAGAGACCTGCCACCTCTCGGGCGGTCATCACGTCCTCGGCAGTGAGGCGGGTCGCCATAGCAAAACCAAATTAGCAAAAATGGCTCTATTTCGCAAAATAGGGGATTTGCCACCTGAGGCGGTGCTTGGGCCCGCGACGACCATGGCCGCGGCATGATCACGCCCCGCTTCCCGCTCGTACTTGCGTTCGATCGCGACGAGGCTGGATGGCGTTGGTCAGCGGCGCTCGGCGTCTTGAATGCGCGCGAGCGGCGTTGCGTTGCGTGCCATCCAGCTCTCCGGTTGGATGCAGAGTAGCCAGTCGATTGCAGAGGGGATGCGGCCGAGATCCTCGCGGACGTGCTGCTCTCCGATCCAGCGAACCGGGATCTCGCGCCCGGTGCTGATCGTGATCGTTGTGCCGAAGATCTGCTCAGCCAGGAAGATGCCCTCGGCATGGTGGCGCAGCGCGCGGTGACGTATGTCGGCGGTGATTGCCTTGGTGGCGTCGAACCAGTCATGGATCGCCTGGTAGTCCTGTGGATCGCCACCCCATTTCCTGGCCGAGCTGACGGCGTGGTGGTAGGGGTGGGCCATCAGAGTTCAACCCTTTCGGAGGCCGCCAGTTCGCGCACGCGCTCGACAGTTAGCAGGCTCTTGCCGACGTAGCCGATGTCGAACAGGTTGAGCAGTGCCTCCTGTGTCCAGTCGCCGGCGGGGTCTTCGGTCCACCATTCGCCC
>JBAWFB010000231.1:0-11440 GCA_049591495.1 Solirubrobacteraceae bacterium | reverse complement strand
CCGGCCGACCCCGCACGGGTCATTTAACTGTTTGCTTGAGAGGGCAGTGCAATGCCGGCACGCATTCGACGCGCGCGTGAGGGTGGCTTTTGAACCTGAGCAGTTGTTCGGTCTGCGGGGTTAGCTTGAGATGCTGGTACTTGTGGAAGATCGTCGTGGTCGTGAGCGCTCTGGGTTGCCGGCCGTAGCGTGTCGTGAGCTCAACCGGGGCGCCGGTCTTCGGGTCGATGAGAATCCGGGTCGACGGGCTCAGCCGGATGAAATGGAGAGGCGCGGGTTGGGTTCGCAGGACACTGTCGGCTTCCAGCACCGTGAGTGTCGCGCCATTCAGCCGCGTGTGTCCGACTTCGCGCACGCGTCCCGCGGCGTAGAGCTCGCGAAGCGCCAGGACGGGGTCTTCGGTTGTGAGCGAGCACACGGGGGCCAGCCTGCAGTTGACGCTTTCGGGAGAGACGCTCCCGCTAAAGGCGAGAAAGCCCTTGAAGACCGTGTTCCCGATCGAGCTGTACGAGTTGTTCGTTTCCCCCCTGGCCACGCGTTCGGTCGCCTGTTCGTAGCTCCCTCTTCGCGCGGGTCGCCCTTCGCGCGTGCGGGTCTCAGCTGTTTCCACACGCCGGCTGCGCGATCCAGACCGCCATACCTGCGCACGAGATTCGACGGTGGAGGATCTACCCCCTGACCCAATTGTCAGTCGAGTGCTCGTTGCGTAATACACGATCCCGCCGGCCGGATCGGTCGCGGCGTACGCTCGCTGCACGAGCGAGATGCCTGCGCCGCCGCGGCTGAGCGTGACGACGACCGTCAGCACGACAACAAGCGCAGCCGTGACCGCCATCCACCCCGATCGCGTAGGCCGCAGTGCGCCCCGCCAGCGCGAAGCGCCCCGTGTGCGCGTGCGGAACGGCGATGACCCCACAGCGCACCGCTCCTCAAATGTTCGCCGGAAATCCAGCAGGTCGGGTTGCGGGGAATCGGACACGGGATTTGCGGCACGCAGCCGCTCGAGGACATCGCTCATCGCAGAGACTCCATGGTTGTGTTGGCCGATTGCTCTTCGCGCTCCATCCGCTGCAACTTCTCAGCGAGGCGCCGGCGCGCACGGTGCAGCCGCACGGAGAGGGTGCGCCGCGAGCATCCGAGTGCGCGTGCGGCCTGCTCAGGTTCAAGCTCATCCCAGGCGACGAGCAGCAAGAGCTCACGATCCGCTTCGCTCAGTTCGCCGAGGGCCCGCGCCAGCGGGCGGTCGGTCACGCCGTCGCATTCAACAGCGCGGTGGCTTTCCCCAGCCTGGCTCAACCGCTCCCCGAGCGAGGCTCTGCGCCGGCGCGCGCGGCGCTGATTGGCAAGCACACGCCGTGCGCAAGCCAACAGCCACGGCAGCGGGTCAGACGGCAGATCGTCAAGGCGCCGCCAGGCAATCATGAAACCTCGCTCACGGTCTCATCCGCGGTGGCTGGATCTATCCGCCGAAGCGCATAAGCCCGCACGGCCGACGCGTGCTTGACGAACAGCTCCTCCAGGCGCTCACGGCGCTGCAGATCGCTCACACCACCACTATGTCCACCACAGCGCCAGGATTACACCCTCCCGGCGGCAGCGAATACGTCAGCCTGCGGCCGCGACCCGGGTGCCGCTGCGCGGGCGTTCGGGCGTCACGCTCCCCATCCGTCGAGCGACCACGTCGCAAAAGCTTGGATTCAAGTCGACGCCGATGGAGCTCATGCGCAAACGATGCGCAACGGCCAGCGTCGTGCCGCCGCCCGCGAAAGGATCGAGAACGGTCGCGCCGGGCTGACAGCCGGATCGTAGACACCGCTCCACAAGCGCTTCGGGATAGGGCGCGTGGTGCTCGCCACGCATCGAACCTCCCCGCTCCGGCTCAATCTCCCAGACGTCCTCCTCGTCCGCCAGGCCCGCGCGATCAAAGTCGTATCGCGCGTTCTTAGAGAACAGGAACAGGTGCTCGTGGTTGCGCCACGGTCGATCCTTGGCGGTCGGCTCCGGCATGGAGCTGCGGCGGACCCAGATGATCTCTGACCGCAGGGTCCACCCGGCATCCGCCATCGCGAGCGCCACCCGCCAAGGAATCCCGAGCAGGCTCTTTCGCGGCAGCCCCAAGCCCGGTCCGTCGACTGCCCGCAACTGCCGTCGAGCGAGATGGCGCCCAACGTGCTTCGAGTCTCGACCATGAGGACGCCCCTTCGCGCTGTAGTAGGTGTCCCCAAGGTTCAGAAACACAACGCCGGTTGGGCTGAGCACACGCCGGACGCCCTCAAAGACCGACACGAGATTCTCGACAAAACCGTCCACAGTTGACTCCATGCCGATCTGGCCCGCGACGCCGTAGTCTCGTTGCCAATAATACGGTGGGCTCGTTGCCACGCATTGGACGCTGTCCGCCGGCAACATGTCCAGCATCTCCCGCGAGTCACCGCAATAGACCCGCCACCAAGGACGCAGATCGGGAGGGCTCTCGGCGTACGCCGCGGGCAGTGTTGGGATTCTCACGGGTTCTGTCTTGGCGGCGTGGGAGGTGTCGGCGCTCAGCCATAGTGACCGGGGCGCCGGATGACCACACCACCGGTGGTCTTCGGGGGGCGATACCAGACAGATCGATCTGTCTGGTGCTATGCTCTTCGGGATCCACAGACAGACCTTGTTTGGAGTTGAGCCAGCGATGAACACAATCCGATCATTCAAGCGCCCCGTGTTGGGGCGGCGTGCTGCCTTCGCCCTGCTCGCCTCAGCTGCCCTGTCGCTGCTTGCGTCCTCGAGTGCGCCCACGCCGCTCTACTCGACTTACCAGGCAAGATGGGATTTCTCGGATTTGACGGTGACGGTGATCTTTGGCGTCTACGCGGTGGCGGTGCTGGCCTCGCTGCTTGTGTTCGGCTCCCTCTCCGATCACATCGGCCGCCGGCCACTGCTGCTCGCGGGGCTCGGCTCTCAGGCACTTGTCATGCTCGTCTTCGCGTTCGCGGGAGACGTGAACGTGCTGCTCGCAGCGCGCGTCCTGCAGGGACTCGCCACCGGTGCGTCGCTCGGCGCGATCGGCGCCGGTCTGGTGGACATCCATCCGGAGCACGGGCCCGTCGCGAACTCCTCCGCGCTGATGGCTGGGACCGCAACCGGCTCGCTGCTGGCGGCGTTGTTCGTGCAACTGCTGCCGGCACCCACCGAGCTGGTCTACCTGTTCCTGTCCGTGGTGTTCGCCGCCCAGACACTGGGCGTCGCGCTGATCGCCGAGACTTCGGCACGGGTTCCCGGTGCCCGGCGCGCGCTTGTGCCGATGCTGGAGTTGCCGCCACAGGTGCGTGGGGCGCTGGTGATCGCGACCCCGTCGCTGGTGGCTGCCTGGACGCTCGGTGGCTTCTACGCCTCGCTGGGGCCGTCACTGGCGCAGCTGGTCGCGGGAGACCACTCGATGATCCTTGGCGGCGCGGCCCTGTTCCTGCTCGCTGGCAGCGGCGCGGCGACGGTGCTCGGCTTCCACCGCACCGAGGCACGGCGCTTTGCGCTGTTCGGCGCGCTCGCGATGATCGTCGGCTCGGCGCTGCTGCTGTGGGGAGTGGCAGAGCGCTCGCTGCCGATCTTCGCGCTGGGCATCTTTCCCGCGGGCGCCGGCTTCGGCGCCGGCTTCCAAGGAGGCTTGAGAACGATCGTTGCGGGCGCCGAGCCCCACCAGCGTGCCGGAGTGATGTCGATTGTCTATGTGATCTCCTACCTTTCGCTGGGGCTTCCGGCGATCTTGGCCGGGGCGCTCGTGGTGAATTCGAGCCTGACCCAGACCGCAGAGGAGATCGGAGTGGGAGTGATCGTGCTGGCAGCCCTCACGGCCGTCGGGCTTCTCTGGTCGCTGCGGCGGGAGGCCCGCTCCCCCGGCCGCCCGGCCCCGGTGCTGCGATGAGTCAAACCGCAGCGAGCACGACAGCGCAGGACGAAGTCAGGCGCTCACCGCGCGAGCGGCTGCTGGCAGCCGCCGGGGAGCTGTTCTACGCCGAGGGTGTCCAGTCGGTGGGAATCGACCGGCTGATCGAGCGCGCCGGCGTGGCCAGGGCGTCGCTGTACTCGACCTTCGGCTCCAAGGAGGGACTGGTTCGCGCCTACCTGGATGAGCGCCACGACAGCATCCTTGGCCGTCGCCGCGCCGCAGCCGATCGTGCCCCGGATCCGGTGTCTGCGATTCTGGCGGTCTTCGACTCCCTTGGACGTGACTTCAAGCGCCCCGACTACAACGGTTGCGCCTTTGCCGGCGCGCGAGCGGAGGAGCCCGCCGGCGGCCTGGTCGACGAGGCTACCCACGCCTACCGCGAGGAGCTCCGTGCACTCTTCCGGGAGCTATGCGTCAAGGCAGGCGCCGACGATCCCGACCAGCTCGCCTGGCAACTGCACCTGCTCTACAGCGGCGGCGCCGAGAGCGCGAAGCTCGACCACGAGCCAGGGACCGCAGCGGCGCAGAGGGCGGCCGCTGAGGTGCTGCTCAAAGCCGCGCTTGGTTAGCCCCGGTTAGTGCTGCTTGGTCCTTCGCACCCTAATGTTGCAACTTATCGTGCTACGGCATCGGGTAGTTCCCAGGCCCCGGTGGCAAAGGCTGACCAGACTCCTTCGCCTCTTGTCTTCGATTGAAGGCGTCGACCTTCATCTGTGTGCCCAGCCGTTGTGGCTTGAGCGACACAGTTACTTTTGAGGGTCCCGGACGCTGCTTGTGAGCCTTCCCGCTGGCTGCCTCCGTGCGTATGGATTTCCCAAGGGCCCTTATTCGACGCCGTTCGCGCACCTGTGACGTTTGATCCCAAAGCCACAGCACAAAACCCGCGCCAACAACCAGCGCCGTGAGTACGGCTCTGATCGCCGTGGAAGAAATCACGAGACTCTCCAGATCAAACAAGATCGCAAACAGCAGCGGAAAGCCTATGAATACGATCGCGAGCTTCCCTATAAGGTTGCCCAACAATTTGCCTAGCATCTCGATAGCTCCCTATCGTTCGGTACGGATTACTGGGCCGAATGATAAGCAACGAGCGGCGGCCGCCAGATAGGCCAATCCAGGGAACTGCCCTGAGCCATCTTCGGGCCTACGTTGCCGCGTACTTCGTGCATCCTGCGCAGTTCCTTGCCGCGCTCATGCCGTTCTTGGAAGACTAGCTCGCCGACCAGCGCGTCAGGTGGTCAAGTTGAGGTCGATGTGTGCGCTGGCGGATGTGGGCTCTCCGTGCTACTCGGTAGGCGTTCCGCCCACCACTCCAGGGGTACGATCCGCAGAGCGAGCTCTGTCGTGGCACCGTCGAGCGTCTCGGCCAGCTGGGCTATCGCCACCAGGAAGTCAGTCAGCTTGTCGTCGTCGAAGTTGTCCTGGAGCTGGACCGCCGGACTGCTGCGGCTGAGACGTCGGCGCCTTGGGTCGTCGTCGGTCGGCTCGCGGTGGTTGAGCAGGCTGCCCACCCACGCGATGCGGCTGTAGAGCTCGACGTGGCGATCGATGATCTCAGCGTATGCGCTTGAAGTGAGCATCACGCTCGCCCAGCGCCCGAGTAGGTCGTCGCTGCTGCCCATGAGACGCTCGATCAGGTGGTGCAACTGTTGGCGGCGGTCGGAGTCGGCTAGCAGCTCCCGCAGTGCCCCGACTACTCGCGGCGTGTCGCGCACAGCCTGTGCGCCCGCATCGAGCGTCTCCTCGGTTTCGTTACCGATCGGCATGAGGCCCAGAAGCTCGATCAGTCCGGTCCAGGTGACCCGAGCGTGACGGACGAGCTGAAAAAGCACGTATTGCGCGAGCACACTCCACCGCCGGCGTTGCCGGCGCTCCAGCGCCTCGTTGACGACAGCCACAGAGAGTCCAACCACAAGCAGGCTTGCTATGAGGTCGGTGAGCAGCGCGTGGCCGTCCCAGAATCGCTTGTCCAGTTGGTCCAAGACGACCGCCGCGGCGAGCGCGAGCGCCGCCACGGCCCCGATGAGCCGTGTCTGCCACACATAGCTTTCGACCGAAGTCGATCTCCGCGGACTTAGATCGCGCATCCCGGCGAGCTTACGCTGCAATCGCGTTAGGGCGCGGGGGCGACCCGCCAATTCACGCTCGTTGCCCGATGACCGAGCCAAACCTGCCACCACTTCTTTCATCGATCCAGCGCGCCTGAACACCGAGGGCTAGCGACCCGCTCTCGATGGGACGGATGGACCTGGCCTCGGTGGCAGGAGCTGGCTCGCGGGAGCCGAAGCAAGGAGGAGTGAGCAGCGCGGATCTCGACCTGATCGACCCTGACGAGTATTTCGCGGAGCACGATCGTCGTGCCCGTGAACGGCGCGAACGGCGATCGACTGGAAAGCGCAACCGTTTCACTCGTCCTACGCACTCCCAGCACGCGGACTCGCTCACTGGGACGGCCGGCGGGCGCGCGCTTATCGGTGCTGTCGCGATCCTGGCTCTGTTGACGCTGATCGGGCTCGCTCTGCTGTGGCCTGGTGCGGCTTCGCATCCGACGAGTCGGGGTGTCACGAACACCGTGCGGGCTTCGGTCAATAAGTCCTACATCACGCCATGCCCCTCGGACGGTAGCCTCCGCTGTCGCGAGCTGTCGGTTGCGGTGAGAGGCAAGACCGCGACCGTGGATCTCGGACCTGTCGCTACCGCAGCGTCGCTTGGCGCGGGCACGTCGATCCTCATCAGCCCGGTCTCAGCGACGCCCGGTTCGGCCGCGTCCGCGCAGCAATGGGAATTCGTGAACGTCGATCGCACCGCCTCGCTGCTTTGGCTCGCGGTCGGGCTCTTGCTGCTCTCGCTGGTGGTGATCAGGGTGCGCGGGCTGCTCGCCGCGATCGGTGTGGGCTTGTCGCTGCTGCTGCTTGTCAAGTTCCTCGTCCCGGCAATCCTCGCGGGCGAGCCCGCCCTACTCGTCGCGCTTGTGTGCGCGCTCGCGGTGATGTTCGTGACTCTTGTGCTCACCAGTGGATTCGGCCCACAAACGCTCGCCGCGGCGCTTGGGATCGGCTCGACGTTGCTGCTGACCAGTCTGCTAGCGCTTCTTGCCATCCACGTCGCTCACCTCGACGGGCGCACCGACGAACTCTCAACCTATCTCGCCACGGTCAACCCACACATCTCGCTGGGAGGGATAGTGCTCGCCGGGATGGTGATAGGCGCGCTTGGGGTGCTCGCCGATACTGCCGTCACCCAAGCGTCAGCTGTGATGGCGCTGCGGCGCACCGACCCTGATCTCGGTCCAAGAGCGCTTTACAAGGCGGCCTTTCACGTCGGGCGTGACCACCTCTCCGCCACGATTCACACGCTCGTGCTCGCCTACGCCGGAGCAGCGTTGCCGTTGCTGTTGATTACCCACTACTCCGGTGTCGGCCTTACCGACGCGCTCTCAACCCAGGACATCACGCAGCCCGTGGTCGCCACCCTGGTTGGCTGTATCGGCCTGGTGTGCGCGGTGCCCGTCACGACGGGCCTCGCGGTGATGCTTGTCGCTCGCGTCCCGCCGCACGCACTCAAGGGCGTCCACGCCCACGCGCACTAGCAGCCATCGGAGAGCGCGTTTGAGCTGGCTCCGCGTCACCGGTGAGCGAATTCGTGTGGCGACGTGTTCGCCATGCCGCCCACACCCGGCCGATTGCATAAGAGACCGCGCTGGCGGTGCCGACGAAGAATCCGACTGGATAGTTGGTTGTGTATGAGGCGGCGATCGCGATCCACACGATCAGCAACGCGATAGCCACTGACAGAGCCATCGCGAGCACAGGCCGGTCGGTGAACGATCGTGCGGCGGCGGGCGCTCCAATCATGAGGCTGAAGATCAGCAGTGTGCCGACCACGGGGACAGTCATGGTGGTGGCGAGCGCGATGATGAGCAGGAAGCACAGCTCCATGCGAAACGCGCTGATGCCGCGCGCCTCGCCTGCCTCGGGCAGGATCGAAGAGAGCATCAATGGCCGGTAGAAAACCGCGACGGCGAGCAGGCAGACGCCGCCGAGGATCGCGGTTGGCGCGATCTCGTTACTGGCGATCCCCAGGACCTCACCGAATAGCAATGAGTAGACGGCGGGTGCGTACTCTTCGCTCATACTGAGAAACAGGGCGCCGAGCGCGAGCATCACTACAAGTGCGAGCGCGGTGGACACGTCGTGGCGTCCGCGGCGACTGAGCAGCCCGATCCCGAGCGCGCCCGAGAGCGAGAACACGCCCAGCCCGAGGAGCGTGCTCGCGCCGATCAGGCTGGCTCCGGCGGCGCCGGCGAATGCCCCGTTGGGGATGGCGTGCGCGACGAACGCCGAGCCGCGTAGGACCGTGAAGAACCCGACGACGCCTGCGACCACCGCGACGATGCTCGCGACCGTCCAGGCGTTGACCATGAAGCCGGCGAACATGACCCTCTAGCTCTCCGCCCGCATGACCGCAGGCGCCGCCATCTCGCCGGGTGTGGTGGTGGGTCGCCGGCGGTTGCGCAGCTCGGGAAGTCCCGAGAGCAGGTAGACGATGAAGATCAGCGTCACGACGAAGAAGCTGACGGGCCATGCGTGTCCCGCGGGTGGCCATTCAAAGCTGTCGTAGGCAAGAACGATTCCGGCCCACATGACAGCGATGCCGATGGCGGCAGCCGTGAGGATCGTCAGAGGGGGGCGCTTTGTCAGCCGCATCGCGGCGGCGGCTGGGCCGATCAGCAGGGCTGTCGAGAGGATCGTCCCGATTGTGATCGCCGCCAGCGCGGTGGCGAGCGCGAGCGCGAGCAGGTAGAGAGCTCCCACGAGCCGCACCGGGATGCCGCGCGTGATCGCCATGTCCACGCTGACGGTGCTCAGCAGCAGCGGACGGTAGACCAGGAGCATTGTCGCGAGAACAAGCACGCTGAGTAGGAGGATCAGTGGGATCGTCGAGGAGCTGATCGCGAATATCGACCCGAACAGGATCGTGATAGCAGCCCCAGTGGTGCTCTGTTGGGTGGTCGTGAGGTACAGGAACAGCGCTGCCAGTCCGATCGACGCCCCGAGGACGATCCCGGTCGCGAGGTCCCGCCCGCGCGGGCGTTGGATGCCGATCAGCTCCATCGCACCAGCGGCGATCACGTTCCCCACAACGAACCCCCACAGCGGTCCGACACCCACGAGGAAAGCCCCGGAGCCACCGGTGGTGCCGATGTCGCCCAGAGCCTCCCCGGCGAAGGACTGTCCGCGCATAACGGTGAACACTCCAACGACTGCCGTCACGATCGCGACGAGCGCACCAACGCCAATCGCGATGTGGACCGCTTCACTTGCGAAGAACCCCGGTGCGAACACCGCCGCCAAAGAGACGGTCACGAGGACAGTGTCTCGGGGAAGACGACGCCCTCATGGCCATGAAGATCGTCGGTGTCTCCGGCACCAGCGATCACGAGGATGCGTCCGTGGACGTTGAGGACATCGACGTGGTGGCCGTACAGCTCGCTGAGCACGTCGGCGCGCACGACTTCATCGGCTGTGCCGCTCGCGGCGCGTCCGTTGGCCATGTAGACGACGCTGTCCATGATCCCGAGCAGCGGGTTGATCTCGTGCGCGGAGATCAGCACCGCGATCTCCTGTTCGTGGGTGATGCGAGCCAGCAGCGCGACGACCTCGTGCGCGCTGCGCAAATCGAGATTTGCCAGCGGCTCGTCCAGCAGCAGAAGACGGGGGCGTGCGATCAGCGCGTGGGCGATCAGGACGCGCTGCTGCTCGCCGCCGGAAAGCCGTCCCACGCGGGTGTCTGCGAAGCGCGTGGCGTCCACGGCCTCGAGCATCTCCTCGACCAGGGCGCGGCGCTCGCGTGAGGGTCGCGAGACTCCGAGGCGCTGCGCGTCAAGACCCAACGCCACCAGGTCGCGTGCTCGCATCGGCAGATCGGGATCGAGCAGAAACTTCTGCGGCACGTAGCCGATCAATGGGTTACGCCGCGAGCGCACATTCCCGGCCAATAGGACACGCCCGCTGCTCGGGGCCAGCAAGCCAAGGATCACCCGGAACAACGTCGTCTTGCCGGCACCGTTTGAGCCGATCAGCCCAGTGAACTCGCCCGCCCCGATACGAAAGCTGACATCGCGCAGGATCTCGCGGGCGGACAGCCGCACGCAGACGTCCTCGACCGACAGGATCTCCGCACTGCTCGGGGCGGGCGAGCTGACGCTCATGGGATGAGCTTCTGAGTTGAGACTTTCTCGGTGACCGCCTTTTCCAACGCCTTGACCTCGGCGAGCATCCATGACTGGTAGTCGTAGCCGGGAACCGGCATCGTCTCGTACACGCCGACCACCGGGACTCCTTCTTTGAGCGCCAGTTCGCGGAAGGAGTCGGTCAGCGTGTCGGTCACCTGCTGGTTGTAGACGAACACCTTGACCTTGTGCCCGGAGAACAGGCCGTTTTGCAGCGTCACGTTCTGAGGGGCGGGATCGGTGCCGTTCATGATCGCCGCTTGCAGCGTGAACGGCGTCATGTTCTTCGTCCCAGCGGCTTCGAGCATGTAGTCACCGACGGGCTCTGTCGTTGCCACGGGAGTGCCAGGGTAGGCGGCCTTGAACTTCGCGATCGCCGCGTACCAGGGCTGCAAAGATTCCTCGAACTTCTTGGCGTTTTCTTGAAAGTACGCCGCGTGCGTGGGCTGTAGTGCCGAGAGATCTGTAACCAGCGCCTTCGCGACAGCCGGCATCGTGGTCGGCTTGTACCAGAGGTGCGGGTTGGGGGTCGAAGACGGTAGCCCCAGCAGCTTCTGCACATTGATCACCTTCCGCGAGGAGCTCGGTGATGCCGCCTCGATCTTTTCCATGTAGGTGTCATAGCCAACGCCATTTTCGATCAGCAGGTTGGCCGCGCTGACCGCCTGGGCGACGCTCGGACTGGCCTCGAACGTGTGCGGGTCGGTGTTCGGGTTGCTCTCGATCGCAGTCACTTTGACGTACTTCCCGCCGATTTGTTCCATCACGTTCGCATACTCGTTCTCGGCACCAACGGCGTTGATCGTGGCCGTCGAGGAACCAGAAGCAGTCAAGGATGAACTGCTGCCACACCCAGCGGCAAAAAGCGCGACGGCGACGGTCACGAGCAGCACGACGACCAGGGATATGCGCGATGTGGTGCGCCACAAGACGATCTTCATTTAGGACAAACCTCGGTTCGGCGGGGGAAACAGCGCGGCACCTAATCGTGCGGCGGCAGGAACCATAACACAATGATGAGTCTGATTCCTATTCCTATGTCTAATGCTGCCGATACGCGCTTGGCGGCGCACCGCCAAGCCCAGACCAGCGCTGCCCCAGTGACCGCTTTCCGTGGGTTTGCGCGACAGACGAGCGCTAGCCCGTCGCCTCGGCGCATGTTGCGCGGTCGCCTTTAGCCGAGGCTAGTTCTGGCAAGTCGCGCAGTCGCCACGAAGAATCACCTCGTGATCGCGCGTGTCAAAACCAAGACGACGCGATACCCGGTCGATCGACCG
>JBAWFB010000230.1:0-1836 GCA_049591495.1 Solirubrobacteraceae bacterium | reverse complement strand
GGCCTCCGCCGACTCGCATGCACCAGCTCCCGCGGTTCTCGACGAGGATGCTGTTGGGGCAGTGATAGGCGGGGCTCTGGTGTCCGCGGCGTCCTTGGTAGTGCACCTTCAGTTTGCGTCCGCAGTGTCCGCAGACCGCGATTCCTTGCAGGAGTGCTTGGCCCTCGCGAACGGCGCCGCCGGCCTGGTGCGCGCGTGGGCGCGTGTTACGCGCGATCCGTTCGCGATTGGCGTCGAACGTGGCCTTGTCGACGAAGCCGGGGTGGTGATCCCAGATCAAGACCTCCCATTCTGCCTGGGGCACACGACGCATCCGTGTGCGTGGCTGGCCGTGCTCGTCGATGTAGCGCTCGCGGCGGGTCTTGCCATAGGCGTATGCGCCCGCGTATACGGGGTTCTCGAGGACGCTGTGGATCTGGTGGTAGGTCGGAACGACCCACTGGATCTCGCCGTTCGGGAAACGCCGCAGCGGAAACTTGATGCCCTCGCGGCGCATCCACAGCCACACCTGGCGCACCGAGCCGAGCTCGCTGAAACGCTCGAAGATTGTTTGGATCGCGCCGCGCACGGCCTCGTCGGGGTCGAGCAGGACTTCACCGTCCTCCTCGCCCCACACCAATCCGACGGGCAGTCCGCGGCGCAGCTCGCCACGGGCGGCCTTGTTGCGGATACCGCCCTGCAGCCTGGCGCGCAGCACGTGCAGCTCGGCCTCGCTCATCGTTCCCTTCAATCCCAAGAGCAGCCGGTCGTTGAACGAGCCGGGGTGATACAGCCCATCGCCGTCACCGATCACGGTGTCGGTCACGCCGCACAGATCCAACAGCCGATACCAGTCGGCGTTGTTTCTGGCCAGCCTGGAGACCTCCAGGCCGAGCACCAGCCCGGCGTGCCCGAGCCCGACCTCGGCCGCCAGCCGCGCGAACCCCGATCGGTCAGACAGGCCCGACCCCGAGATCCCCAGATCCTCGTCGATTACCTCAACCTGCTCGCGCGCGAATCCCAGCTCGACCGCGCGCTCCACCAGCGCGTACTGGCGCGCGGTCGACTCGACGTTGCGCTCAACCTGTGCTTGGGAGGACTGGCGCAGATACACGAACGCCTGACGGCGCAGATGCGCGACGGTCAGCTTCTCGTGCTCACTCACCGAGATCCTCCTCCTCGCGCTCCTGCTCGCGGGCGACGCACTGCGCGATCAGCGCCGCCAGCAGCGCCATCGCCGCTACGCGCTGCTCCTCGCCGAGGAGCTCCCACAGCGCCGCCGCGGGCGCCGGGCTCTCCGCCAGATCGAGGTGCAGCTGCACGATCGTTCTCCTTGATGCTCGGCTGCCCCAGATCATGCTCCCCGGCCAGGACGTCACGCCCGAGCATCCCATCGAGCGCCTGCCGCGCTGCCAGCAGATCCTCCAGCGAGCCCAGGGTCCCTGCTTCCTGTGGCCCGTCCGCGCCTTCCAGATCGGTCCACGTCGCCGGGATCAACAGATGGCTCCCGTCCGGCAACACCAGGATCAGATCAAGGCGCCCGTGCCGGCGCATCCACCCCATCACCGCAAGCGACTGGCCCTCCCATGCGTGACGTGCCCGCACAACTCGCACTCGCTCCGGGTAGCCATCGAGGTGGGCAGTGTGTCGTGTCTTCCTTCGATCGGGTTGGTCACGACGCGTTGATGGCGCGGGTCGCAAGACGGGTGAAGGACAAGCAGGTGCTCAGGTTGCTCCGGCGCTTCCTGAACGCGGGCGTCATGGCTGATGGGATGGTGCAGGGGACGGGAGAAGGAACCCCGCAGGGTTCTCCGCTCTCGCCGGTGCTCTCGAACGTCATGCTTGACGACCTCGACT
>JBAWFB010000229.1:0-8517 GCA_049591495.1 Solirubrobacteraceae bacterium | reverse complement strand
CTGGTTGTAGTCGATGAAGACGCCCTCGCGCTGCTCCTTCCACCAGCGGGAGGTGGCACGGCCGGGCAGGCGCCGCTCGACCTCGCGCGCGAGCGCGAGCGCGGCGCGACGCACCTCGGAGAAACCGTGCTCGGGCACGACGCGCACAATCACGTGGATTCCGCGCGAGCCAGACGTCTTGGGAAACCCGCGCAGGTGGTGCTCGTCGAGCACTTCGCGCACGCAGAGCGCGACATCGCGCACCTGAGCGAAGTCCACGCCGGGGCCCGGGTCGAGGTCGATGCGCAGCTCGTCGGGATGGTCGAGGTCTGCACGGCGCACGGGCCAGGGGTTCCAGTCGATCACTCCGAGGTTGACTCCCCACACGAGGTGCGCAGCATCGTTGGGGACGAGCTCGCGCGCGTGACGTCCACTGGGGAACGTGACTGTCGCCGTCTCCAACCATTCGGGCGCCCCGCCAGGCACGCGCTTCTGAAAGAACGGCTTGCCCTCCACCCCGTCCACCCAGCGCTTGAGAACCGTGGGCCGCTCGCGCAAGTGACGCACGACCGCTGTGTCGCACTCGATGTAGTAGTTGACGAGATCCAGCTTGCTGAAGCCCGGTTCGGGGAAGAACATCTTCCCTGGTTTGGAGACGCGCAGCTCATGCCCGCACACCTCGAGCGTCACGCTCTCGTCATCGGCCATGACTGAAAGGATGCCACCTGTGATCTCAGAGACCGTGCTCGTGCTTGCCGAGAGCTTTGGAGAGACCGTGACCGCGAGTCGCGTAGCGGAGGCGATCGGACGGGGCCTCGAGGCTGACGGGCGCTTGGAGTGCGACCTGTGCCCGCTCGACACACGGTCTGACCGGCTCGCCGGCGAACACCCTGGCGAAGCGTCAAAGCTGCTTGGGGAGCTCGATTTCGACAGGCGGATGCGCGCGGCCAGAGCCATCGTGATCGCGCGTGAGCAACTTGACGACCGCACACTCGCTGGCAGTGTCGCCTTCGAGGCCGCCACCCGCGCACGGCAGGGCGGCGTGCCGGCCTATGCAGTGGCGGCGCGCAACGACCTCGGCCTGTTCGAGGCCCGCATCGTGGACCTGCAGATCATTCTCGAGGCGAGCACGCCGCGCGCGCTGAGCGCTGCCGGAAGGAAGCTCGCGGCGCTGGTCATCTGATTGTCTCCGTAGACCCGTTGGCGGGTGGCGCGGGCCACACGAGCACGGGACCGCGCGCGCTGAGCTTGACGTTCGAGCCGGGGGATAGACGGGCATCTCCGAGAGTGCGTACCACCAGCAGTCGCTCGTCCTGGCTCTCGCCGATCTGCACGTGCAGGACGGCGTCGTGTCCGTGATAGCCGGTTCGCACAATCTGTCCAGTGGAACCCGCCTCGCCGTCTGCGGGACGGATGTCGATCTGCTCGGGCCGGATCAGGATGCGCACTGGGCACCCGCTGGGCAACGGCTCGCCACGCCACTCGGCGGGGAGCTTCCCGAGCGGCGTGTCGACGAGTGCGCCGTCGAGCACGCCGGCGACGATGTTGGCATCCCCGACGAACCGCGCCAGATCGTCGTCGGCCGGCCGCGCGTATAGATCCTGCGGGGTGGCGCACTGGGCGATCCTGCCGTCGCGCAGAACCGCGACCAGATCGGCCAGCGAGAGCGCCTCGTCCTGGTCGTGGGTCACCAGCAGCGTCGTGGTCGAGGATTCGCGCAGGATCTTCACCACCTCCTCTCGCACGCTTGCACGCAGGTGCGCGTCCAGAGAAGCAAACGGCTCGTCCAGCAGGACTATCTCGGGTGTGACGGCAAGCGCCCGTGCAAGCGCGACCCGCTGCTGCTGGCCACCGGAGAGCTGGTGTGGATAGCGGCGGGCCAGGTCGGATAGGCCGACCATCTCGAGCAGATCTCCGACCCCTCGCCGGCGCGCTGCGCGGGAGAGCCCAAATCCGACGTTCGCCTCGACCGTGAGATGAGGAAAGAGACCGCCCTCCTGTGGCACATAGCCGATCCTGCGATGCTCGGGGTGCACGTGGGAGCCCTTCTCGTCGACTACCTTCGCACCGATCCTCACGGTGCCCCGATCGGGCGCGTCGAAACCGGCCAGTAGCCGCAGCAGCGTCGTCTTGCCGCTGCCGGAAGCTCCGAGAATCGCCGTGAACGATCCGGCCGGGACCTCCAGATCGAGGCCGGACAGGACTGAGTGCGCACCGAAGCTCTTGTGCAGGTCGCTGACAGCGAGGCCGCTCACAGGGGAACCCCTGTCGTTGTATGGGTGTCTGTCGTTGTATGGGTGATTACCTTCGGCCAGTTGGTGGTGGAAACGCTCATCTCGCCACCGCCGCGCGCGAGGGAAGCCTGTCGAAGAAGCGCCCGAGCACGTAGCTCGGCAGCGCGGCGATCGCGATGATCGCGAGCGCGAACGGCGCGGCCTGTCCGTAGGCGAGGTTCTGCTGGTAGGCCCAGAACTGGGTGGCGAGCGTCTGTACGCCGGTCGGGATCAGGATCAGCGTGGCGGTCAGCTCGGTGACGGCCGACAGGAACACAAGACAGAAGGCGGCGGCAAGTCCGGGGGCGACGAGCGGGAGCGTGACGCGCCAAAGCACGAGCAGGCGTCGTTGGCCGAGCGAGCGGCCGATCTCCTCCAGGGCGGGCGGCGCCTGCGCGACCGAGGCTCGCACACCGACCAACGCCAGGGGGAAAAACAGGATCGCGTAGGCGAGCACCAGCAGCGGAGCACTTTGGTAGAAGAGTCCGTCTGCATAGCGCTCGGTGAAGTAGGAGAACGCAAGCGCGATCACCAGACCGGGCATCGCGAGCACAAGGTAGGTGCTGCGCTCCAGCAGCTGATAGCTCCGCCCGCGATGGCGGATGGCCAGCAGCGCCACTGGCAGTGCCATGACCGTGGACACTGTGGCAGCGAGACCGCTGTAGAGAGCCGTATGCCAGGCGGCATCCAGGAGTGAGACTCCCGTGAGGAAGGCTTGCCCCGCCTCGAGCATCCAGTAGACGGCCGCGCCTATCGGGACGCCGAGAGCCAACCCGACGAGCAGGGCGAAGCCGGCCAGAACCGCGGGCGTCGCTCGTCCCAGCCGCTGCGGCACCGCAACCCGCTGCGCGAGCGCCCCCGATCTGCTGACCCGCGCCCGACCGCGCACCAGCCCCTCGCCGGAGAGGACCACCAGGCTGAGTAGCACGAGCACGAGCGAGAGCGCCGAGGCTGTCGGCACGTTGAAGGAGACGTTGAACTCGGTGAATATCTCCGTCGTGAAGGTCTGGTAGCCGAGGATCTCAAACGCGCCGTACTCCGCGAGCAGCACGAGCGCGACCAGCAGGCAGCCGCCGAGGATTGCCACCCGGGCCTGTCCGAGCGTGATCCGCCAGAACGTGGCCAGACGTCCGGCGCCGAGGCTGCGCGCCAGCTCCTCCTGGCCGGGGTCGGCGTTGCGGAAGCTGGCGGCAACCGGCAGGTACACCAGCGGGTACACCGCCAGGGTCATCACCAGCACTGCCCCGCGGAACCCCTGCACCCAGGTGCTGAGCGACGACCAGCCGAAGCTCACCACGAAGTCCGGGATCGCGAGCGGCACGACCACGAGCACGGCCCACACTCGCCGGCCCGGCAGGTCGGTGCGCTCGACGAACCACGCCGCCGCGGTCCCGATTACGGCGCACAGCAGCGTGACGAGCACGGTCAGCCGCACCGTGTTCCACAGCAGGCTCACTGTCAGCGGGCGGAATATGAGATTCAGAATCGTCGCGGTTCCGGCGCCGTGGGCCTCGACGAGCAGGAACGCGAGCGGCAACACCAGCACCACTGTCACAGCCACGCTGAGTGCCAGCAGCACCCACGGTCGTGGGGCGGACCGCGCCGCGACGATCCCGCGGCGAGCCTCAGCCGGCTCTGCCTGCGGGATGGTCGTGGTCGGCGTCGTCATCTCAGCGGTCCGGTGGATCTGGCCGCGCGCGTCGGGTCACAGCAACCCGGACTTGCGCAGCAGCGCGATCGCCGTGGATCCGTCGCCAAGCTCGGGGATCGTGATCGAGTTGGGTTGCAGATCATCGAAGGGGGTCTCGGGCGCGGCAGTGCTGACCCCCGAGGCGATCGGGTACTCGAAGCTGATCGAGTGGGCGATGATCTCCTGCCCCTGCTTGCTGACGAGGAAGGCGAGGAACTTCTGGGCGGCAGCCTTGTGCTTGGAGGACTTGAGGATACCCGCGCCTGAGACATCGAGCACATAGCCGGGGTCGCGTGGAGCGAAGTAGACGATCTTGGAGTGCACGTTCGACGCGCCGAGCTCGGCCCGCATGCGATACCAGTAGTACTGGTTGATTACGCCGAAGGCGACCACTCCCCGATTGACCTCGCTGGAGATCGTCTCGTTGTCGGGGTAGACGTGGTTGGCGGCGTTGGACTTGATCGCTTCCAGCCACCGCAGCGCGGCCGCCTGCCCGTAGGTCCGAGCAACCGAGGTGACGATCGGCTGGAAGTCTGTCTCGCCCGCCGCGAACGCGAGCTTGCCCGCGTATCTCGGTTCGGCCAGTTGCATGACCGAGGTCGGGAGCTGCCCGGCGCTGATCAGGCTGGGGTTGTAGATCAGCACGCTGACGCGCGCCGAGACGCCAACCCAGTCGCCCTGAGAGGAGTTGTATCTACTCGGGGTCCGCGCGAGTGTCGACGGATCGACGGGGTCGAGCAGGCCCTTGCTCTGCAGATAGGCAAGCGCCGGCGAGTTCTCCGTGTAGATGACGTCAGCCGGCGAGTTTGAGCCCTCCGTGACGATCTCATCGGCGAACGTGTCCTCATCGTCGCTGCGCACATTCACCTTGATGCCCGTGGCTTTTTCAAAGCCGGCGGCAAGCGAGTCCGTCGTCTGCACGTGTTGGCCGTTGTACAGGGTGATCGACTGTCCCGAGCGGGAGGATCCGCAGGCCGCGACTCCCAAGACGAGCAGGCTCAACGCGGCGATCGCGCACACCCGGCGCCCTAGATCGGCGGCGCGCGTCAGTCCGTGTGGATCGCGTGCGAACCGGTGTACATCAGACATTTCCAAACCTCACATCAGACACCGCGAAACCTCCTGCTAGACAAATCCGACAATATGACTCGGGTATTGCGGTGGCCACCATACCACAACTTAGGTGACCCTAATTAGGTGGTCCTAAGCAGGACTTTGGCGGCTCCCCGTCAGGACTGGATCACAGGAAGCACTGCCCCTCACCGCGATAGGTGGGGACTTCGTCGACGACCCGCTCGCCTTCGATCAGGTGCAGACGGTCGAAGCGCTCACACAGCTCGCCCGCCTTGGCGTGGCGGAACCACACGCGGTCCCCCACCCGCAGCTCGCGCGCGGGTGAACCTGTGAGTGGCGTCTGCACCTCGCCGGCGCCCTCCTGCCCGTCGAGCGCGAGTCCAGCCGGCAGGAACGGCGTGGGCAGACGCGCGGCGTCAGCGGGGCCGGAGGCCAAATACCCGCCACCGAGCACGGTCGCGACTGCGGCGCTCGGCCTGCGCACGACCGGCAGCGCGAACAGCGCCGCGGGCTTGGGTTGAAAGGCGCGGTAGGCGTCGAAGAGCGTTGGGCCATACAGCCCGGAGCCGGCCGCGATCTCGGTGACCGCCGGCTCAGCGCCCGTCAGCTCCAGGCTGCCGGTACCACCACCGTTGACGAACTCCAGCGGCGGCGCCGAGGCAGCGTGGAGCACCTCCTGCACGGCTGCCACAGCTTCAGCTCGCCGCGTCGCAAGCTCATTTGCGGAGCGCATCTGCAGCGCCCTGATCGTCGCCCCCCGCAAGCGCCGGCCCGGCGGCGCGTCGCCGAGACCGGCGATCTGTGCCTCGTAGGCCATGATCCCGACAAGTTGCAAACGCCCGCGCGCGAGAATCTCGCGGGCGAGCGCGGCAGCGGCGAGCGGCGTGTGGACGGGGGAGCGCTTGGCGCCAACGCGGATGCGTCCGTCGAGCATCCACAGCCCGGCGTCGAGGTCGATGCAAACTCTGATGCACGATCCACCCGCACCGCCTTCGGGCACCGCCCCTTCGGCGCCAACCCCCGCGGAGGGTCGATCCGCGACCGTCGATTCGATCAAGTCGAGCTGGGCCACACTGTCGACCATCACCGCCACGCGCGCCCGTGGGCGGCGCTGCGGCAGTTCGGCGAGCGCCCGCAACGCTTTGCGATCGGTCGTTGGATAGGCGACCACGATGTCCTCGAAGTCGCGCCCCGCCAGCCACAGCGCCTCGGGCAGTGTGAAGGCGAGCGTGCCTTGGAAGCCGGGGCGCTCCAGCACGCGTTGCTGCAGCGCCCGGCAGCGCACCGACTTGCTGGCCAGGCGGATCGGCTTGGGCGCAGCGCGACGTTCCATGTCGGCCGCGTTGGCCCACAACGCGTCGAGATCGACAACCGCGAACGGCGCGTCAAGCTCTGCGGTCGCGCCTTCCAGGCGCTCCAGCCGCGGATCGGTCATTAGCCGGTGCCGACGCGCCGCGGATCGGCTACGAGCAAGCCCGGCGGGCCGTGGATCGGTCATGAGCCAGCACCGGCGAGCTCGTGCCCCATGCGCCTCGAGTGTCGAGCGATGGGCATCATTGGGTTGCGGATAGGGCAGCCTCCACCGGGCCGAGCACACGGTCGGTCCAGGCGTTGGCGAATAGGCCAGTGGGGTCCAGACGCGCGCGCACCGCTTGGAAGCGATCCCAGTCCGGGTAGCGCCCGCGCAGCGTTGCCGCTGTTTGAAAGTGACGCTTGCCCCAGTGGGGACGCCCGTCGAGGCTGTCCATGATCTGCTCGACCGCTTCGAAGTACGCGCGCCACTGCATGCCGCGGTACATGTGCACAGCCACATACCCGCTGTCGCGGCCGGCGGCGGTGCTGAGCAGGGCGTCGTCCGCGGCGACCGTGCGCACCTCGATCGGGAACGGCACGGCGAAGCCACGCCGCTGGATCGTCTCCAGCACTCGGCGCACAGCTTCGGTGGTGTGCTCGCGTGGCAGTGCGTACTCCATCTCGGTGAACCGCACGAGCCGCGGGCTGGTGAAGATCCGGTCGGAGCGATCAATCCGCTTGGAGGCACCCGCCAGGCGCGTCACCATCCGGTTGATCTCGGGGATGCGCGCCGGCAGCCGCTGCCCGATCCTGCAGCACAGCTCGAACGCGTGGTTGGTGAGCAGCACATCGTTGGCGTAGCCCGTCACCCGCCCTCGCGGTCGCGGCGGCTCCTCGGTGCGGTTGTTCGTGCGCCTCAGCGCCACCTCGCAGTGCGGAAACACGTAGAACTCGAAATGGTCGTTGCCGAGCGCCAGCTGCTCGAAACGATCGAGCGTCTCTCCCAGCGGCGCGGGAGCATCAACGCCCCTCAGTGTGAACGCCGGCACGCAGCGCAACGTCACCTCCGCCACCACACCGAGCGCTCCGAGCCCAACGCGCGCGGCGCGCACCAGGTCGGGGTCGCGACCGTCCGAGCACACGAGCGTCGAGCCGTCCGCCAGTACCAGCGTCAGCTCGGCGACCTGCGAGGGAATATTGCGCAAGCGCGCACCCGTGCCGTGCGTGGCAGTGGAGATCGCGCCAGCGATGCTCTGGACGTCGATATCGCCGAGGTTCTCCAGCGCGAGCCCGTGTGCGGCGAGCTGCACATTGAGCTGCGCGATCGTGATGCCCCCCTGCACCCGCACCAGCCCCGAGCCGCGATCCACGTCCAACACGCGCTGGAAGCGGTCGAGCACGATCAGCAGCCCCTCGCTGCACGCGATGTCGCTGAAGGAGTGTCCGGCGCCAGCTACGCGTACGCGTAGCCCCTCACGCGCAGCCCGCTCCAGCGCCGCGGCGATCTCCTCCACCGATCCGGGATGCACGATCGATGCTGGGCGGCAGCGTTCGTCACCGCACCAGTTACGCCACTCCATGCTGCTGCTCTGTCGATCGCTAGGCTCGCGCATCAGATGACAGCGTCCGAGCCTACTCCGCGACTGGGCCGTGCGCTCCCGAGCCCTGGGGCTCGTCGGGCGACGGTGATCGGCGCCGGCTCGTTCGGCACGGCGCTGGCGGTGCTGTTGGTCAGGGCTGGTTTGCGCACCACGCTTCAGACACGCGGCACCGAGCAGGCGACGCTGCTCGGCTCAGAGCGCGAGAACAGGGCCTACCTGCCGGGCGTGGAGCTGCCCGCGCAGCTGCGGATCGAGCCGGTGTCGGGCGGTGTCGCACGCGCCGACTACGTGCTCCTCGCGGTTCCCTCACGCGGGCTGGGCCAAGCCATCTCGACCCTGCAGGCTGGAGGGCTCGGCAAGCGCGCGGCAATCGTGTCGGTGGCCAAGGGGCTCGTGCCTCCCGACGGACGCCCCCCAACCACGGTCCTCAGCGCGATGTTCGGCGCCCATAGGGTGGCGTGCGTCGGCGGCCCCGCGCACGCCCAGGAGATGGTTCGCTCCGGCGCGGGCCTGGTGGTGGCGTGTAGCGACGAGGAGCTCTCGCGCACACTGGCGCAGGTGTTCACGCGCGCCGGGGTCGTCTGCGAGCAGTCCAACGACCCAATCG
>JBAWFB010000228.1:0-1651 GCA_049591495.1 Solirubrobacteraceae bacterium | reverse complement strand
GTCCGCGCTTTCCCCTGGAATACATGGTGAAGAAGCAGACCGCAGATACGGCAAGACTATTCGGCCTATGGGATCGCGGCCAAATCAAACCTGGTCTGAGAGCCGACCTGAACGTGATTGACTTCCCTGCCTTATCGTTCGATCGCCCGACAATGGTGTACGATCTGCCCACTGGGGCCGCGCGCTTGATGCAGCGAGCGCGGGGTTATGTGACCACGCTGGTTAATGGCGAGCAAATTCAGGTCGGTGGCGAGGACACCGGCTTGCGTCCCGGTGAAGTATTACGAAGTCGGCATGTGCTGGCCCAATGACCGAATTACCCTCCTTTGAGGCGACGCCAGATCGTTGCCATCGGCGAATGTCGGTCGCGGTCAAGATCGCGGGATATAATATTTTGTCAGGCGGCCGGCTGACGCTGGGGCGGTGCTGCGGGATCCGGCCGGCGGCGCTGCAGCCGATCAAGGTAGGTGTAAACCACCGGTGTGGTGAACAAGGTGAGGGCTTGCGACACGATCAGTCCGCCGACGATGGCATAGCCCAGAGGCTGGCGAAATTCCGATCCGGTGCCATTCATGAAGATCATGGGCACGCCGCCCAGCGCGGCGCAGGCGGTTGTCATCAAAATGGGCCGCAGGCGCTGGTGTGAAGCCTGGCGAACCGCCTCTTCGCCGGTGAGCCGCTCTTCGCGCTCGAGACGCAGGGCGACGTCGACGATCATGATGCCGTTCTTCTTGACGATCCCGATCAGGAGAATGATGGCAATGATGCCGATTACATTGAGGTTCTGGCCTATGGCGATCAGCGCCAGCAGCGCGCCCAGGCCCGCCGAGGGAAGGGTCGAGAGGATCGTCAGGGGATGGATGAAGCTCTCGTAGAGCACGCCAAGGATGACATAGACGGCCAGCATGGCCGCGCCGATCAGGATCGGCTCGCTTGCCAGAGATTGCTGGAAGGCCTGCGCCGTCCCCTCAAAGGAACCGGTGAGCGTTAGCGGCGCGCCCAGCTTGTCGCGCGCGGCTTGCACGGCTTGCGTCGCCTGACTGAGCGCCACTCCCGGGGCGAGATTGAAGGACAGGGTGGCCGCGGGATATTCGTCCTGATGGCTGACCGTCAGGCTGCTTGTCTCCGTGGGATTGACTTTCACGAACAGCGACAACGGGACATTCCCCCCCGTGATCGGTGAGAGCAGATACACGGAATTGAACAGGTCGGCCGTGGCCTGCAGCCCGGGTGGGGCCTCCACAATCACGTGGTAGCTATTTTGCTGCGTGTAATATTGGGCAACTTCGGCCTGGCCGATGAGGTCGTAGATCGCGGTGTCGATGTCCGTCGGCGAGATCCCGAATCGCCCGGCGGCATCGCGGTCGATAGTCAGATCGACGGCGAGGCCCGCCGATTGCTGATCGGAACTGACGTCGACGAGTTCCGGCACATTCTTCAGGGCGGCGAGCAATTTGGGCGCCCAGGCGTCCAATTCGGTCAAGTCGGGATCGGACAGGGTGTATTGATACTGCGCCTGTCCCGTGCGACCTCCGACGTTGATGTCCTGCGCGGCTTGAAGAAAGGTTTGCACCCCGACGAGTTGGGCCAGCTTTGGGCGAAGTCTTGTGATCACCTGGTCAGCCGTCGCCTTGCGGCCGCTGCTCTTGGG
>JBAWFB010000227.1:0-13546 GCA_049591495.1 Solirubrobacteraceae bacterium | reverse complement strand
GCGGTGCACCGCGTCGTGGCGCAGCTGCGCCGGCGCCTCGCCACCCAGGGCAAGCAGAATCGTGGTCATCGCCGTCACGCGCACGTGGACGTGCGCCGCACGATGCGCGCATCGCTGCAAACCGGAGGGGTGCCGGTCGAGCTGCGCTACCGCCCGCGCCGTCCCCGCCGCCCGGAGATCTACGTGCTGTGCGACGTGTCCACCAGCGTCACCTCCGCCTCGGTGTTCTTCCTGTCGGTGCTGCACGCGCTGCACGACTCGTTTCGCAAGATGCGCTCGTTCGTGTTCATCGAGCGCATCTCAGAGGTCACCGACGTGTTCGAGCACGAGCGCGACTTCCGCAAGATCTCCGAGCGCATATCCACCGACGCGGGCGTGGCCGACATCTCCGGCTACACCGACTACGGACGTGTGTGGTCGGAGCTATTGGAGCTGATCTCCGACGACATGAACCCGCGCGCCACCGTGATCGTGCTGGGCGACGCGCGCACCAATGGGCGCGACCCGCGCGCTGATCTCTTCGGCCAGGTGGCGACACGGGCCGGGCGCACGTTCTGGCTGAACCCCGAGCCGCGCCTCTACTGGAACTACGGCGACTCCGTGATCGCCGCATATGAGCAGTACTGCACCGCGTTCGAGTGCTGGACGACGGGCCAGCTGGAGGACTTCGTGAAGGCGCTCACCCGTCCGGTCATCGGCGCCCCGCGCTAGCATCAACGTCAGTCAGACAATCAGGGGAGCTGGCGGGGAGCCGGCTGAGATGGCGCTTAACTGGGACCCATCATCCCACACCCGGCGCCGACCCTTCGAACCTGTGGGGTAATGCCCGCGGAGGGAGCGCAGTGTCCACCCAAGTGAAGTCTCGCGAGCGCCACACACGTGAGGCGAGCACCGTTGGAGATGACGAGGGAGTCACCCTCAGCCAGGTGAGCCGTGCCTACAACGATCGCCGCGGGGCTCGCGTGCAGGCGCTGGAGGGTGTGTCGCTGCGAGCCGCCCGCGGTGAAGTGCTCGCCGTGGTGGGACCGAGCGGCTGCGGCAAGACCACGCTGCTCGAGCTGATCTGCGGACTGCAACGCCCCGACGCAGGAGCGATCGCGTGCGCACCGGCCGTGCTGATGCCCCAGCGCGACCTGCTGCTGCCATGGCTGAGCGCGATCGACAACGCCGCGCTGGCGTTGCGGATCGCGGGGGACTCGCGCCGTGAGGCGCGCGCGCACGCCGCCACCCTGTTCACCGAGCTGGGGCTCGGCGGATTCGAGCGCGCGCGCCCGCATGAGCTCTCGGGCGGGATGCGCCAGCGCGTGGCGTTCCTGCGCACACTGCTCTCGGGCAAGCCGGTGCTGTGCCTCGACGAGCCGTTTGGCGCGCTCGACGCGATCACGCGCGAGGAGATGCGCAACTGGCTGGCGGGCGCACTGGTGCGCGAGCCACGCACGGTGGTGCTCGTCACCCACGACGTGGAGGAGGCGATCGTGCTGGCCGACCGCGTGGCGGTGCTCTCGCCGCGCCCCGGCAGGGTCGTGGCCGAGCTGACGATGCAGCTTCCACGGCCACGTGACCCGACCGCGGGCGAGGTGGTCGCGCTGCGCCAACGCGCGCTGCACGCGCTGCGCGAGGGAGCGGGGCGCACAACGGGCCACGACGATGCATTGGCTAGGCCAGGCGATCGCACCAACGCGCCGAGCGAGCATGACCGTCGCGACATCGCCAGCGCCCGCAACGACGGGGACAGGCGAGCGTGAGGCGGCGCATCGTGCACGCACTGCCCGCCGTCGCGCTGGCACTCGCCCTCGTGGGTGCCTGGGAGGCATACGTGGACCTCGGTCTGGTCAACCCAATCGTGCTGCCTGCCCCCCACGAAGTGGCTGCGACGGCGTGGAACAACGCGGGGCTGCTGGCGGCCAACCTCGAACTGACCGCGCAGGAGGTGGGGCTCGGCGTGCTGCTGGCATTGCTGTTTGGCTTCCTACTGGGGGTGTTGATCCACCTCTCCCCCGCGTTGCGCCGCGCGGTGTACCCGCTGGCGGTCGGCTCGCAGGCCGTGCCGGTCGCGCTGATCGGCGTGCTGCTGGTGTTCTGGTGGGGCTTCGGGGTGCTCCCGAAGCTGTTTGTGATCGTGCTGATCTGCTTCTTCCCGGTGGTGGTCACAACCGTGGACGGGCTCGCGTCGGTGGATCCCGACCAGCTGAAGCTGCTGCGCACGCTCGGCGCCTCGCGCTGGCAGGCGCTGCGCTTCGGCGAGCTGCCGGCCGCCGTGCCGGCCGCATTGAGTGGTGCCCGCATCGCGCTGGCGGTGGGAGTGATCGGGGCGTATATCGCCGAGACCTCAACCGCCACCTCCGGACCGTACGCGGGGTTGGGACACCAGATCAACGCAGACATCAACGGACTGCAGACCCCGCGCGCCTACGCGGCGGCGGTCGTGCTGTTTGTGTTTGCGATCGCCTGCTTCTACACCCTCGCCCTCGCCGAGCGCGTGCTCGCGCCGTGGGCCAACCGATCGAGCCCGTCGAGCATCCCTTATGGCCCCACAATCCGAGGAGAGAACCGTTGAGAATCCCGTCCGTCGCGCGCCGTGCCGTCGTGCTTGCCACCCGCTATGGGTGCTCCGTGCTGATCGCCTGTGTCTGCGCGGTGGCGCTGACCGCGTGCGGCACCAAGCAGGACACGCTGTCCTCGCCCGCCACCAAGCCGTTCACGGTGATGCTCGACTGGTTCCCCAACGCCGACCACGCGCCCCTGTATGCGGCGATCTCCCATGGATACTTCAACCAGGTCGGACTCGACGTGCGCCCAATCGTGCCGAGCGAAACGGCCGAACCGCTGAAGCTGCTGGCGGCGGGCAAGGTTGACATGGCGATCTCCTATGAGCCGCAGCTGCTGCTCGCGCGCGATCAGGGCCTGAAACTGGTGTCGATCGCCGCGCTGGTACAGCGTCCGCTGACCTCGATCATCGCGCTGCCGAACGCGCACGTGAGCAAGGTGGCCGACCTCGCCGGCAAGCGCGTGGGCACCGCCGGGCTCGCCTATCAGGCGGCCGAGCTGCACACCGCGCTACAGGCCGCGGGTGTGAGCCCCAGCAGCGTGCAGGAAGCCGACGTGGGCTTTAACCTCGTGCCCGCGATGCTCTCCGGCAAGGTCGCGGCAACGCTGGGTGGCTACTGGAACTACGAGGCGCTACAGCTGGAACAGATGCACAAGCACCCCGTCGTGATCCCGATCGACCAGGCGGGCGTGCCCACCTATGACGAGCTGGTGCTGGTGGTACGCAGCGAAGAGGCGCGCCTGCACGGAGAAGACCTGCGCGCGTTCCTGCAGGCGCTCACGCGCGGCGAGCAGCAGGTGCGCGCCAACCCGGCGGCGGCGGCGGCGTTGATCGTCAAAGCCAATCCGGCGGCGGAACTGAAGTTGCAGACAGCCTCGGTCGAAAAGACGCTGCCGGCCACGGTGCCTGCCAATAAATCCGATCCCTACGGCTGGCAGGAACCATCCGCGTGGGCGGCATTTGGCAGCTGGATGCTGGCGCACGGGCTGATTCACTCAAACCCCAACACCACCGGCCTGCCGCCATTCACAAACGAGTTTCTGCCCGGCCAAGGGATATGAGATGCGTACCCTTCCGTTTGCACATCAGTAATTTGCCGAAAACAAGTCTCGCCAGGAGACGCTAGCGTCACCGACGTGACTGACCAGGATCAGCAGCAGACCGCCGGCGAGCAAGAGACGATCAGAATCGTGCTGGCCGACGACCACGTGGTCGTGCGCAGCGGTCTGCGACTGCTGCTCTCCAACGAGCGCGACTTCGAGGTGGTGGCCGAGGCAAGCGATATCGAGAACGCGCAACGCTACGTGCGCGGACATCGCCCCGCGGTGCTGGTGCTCGATCTGAACATGCCCGGCGGATCGAGCCTCGAAGCGATCCCCAGCATTCGCGAGCGCAACCCCGACACGCAGATCGTGGTGCTCACGATGCAACAGGAGCCAGCCTTCGCGCGCCACGCTCTCAGCGCGGGCGCGATCGGCTACGTGCTCAAGGAGGCAGCCGACGACGAGCTGGTCGAGGCCGTGCGCAGAGCCGCGCGCGGCGAGAGCTACCTCAATCCGCGCCTCGGCGCGCGGCTCGCCTCAGAGCCGCCCCCGGGCCCACCCGACGATCTGAGCGAGCGGGAGGTCGACGTGCTGCGGTTGATCGCGCTCGGCCACACCAACGCCGAGATCGCCGAGCGACTGTACCTGTCGGTGCGCACTGTGGAGACCCACCGCGCTCATATCCAGCAGAAGCTCGGTGTCTCATCACGCGCCGAGCTCGTCGCCTATGCGCTCAAACGCGGCTTGATCAGCGCCTCTTGAGAATCACAAAGCCCAGTGGCGGCCAACTGAAGACATACCGGGTAAAGCCGGCTCACTCCGGCAACAGCCGGTAGCGACGCGTGTCGGGGTCGCGCTCCAGCAGGCCGGCGGCCACCAGCGTCAGTACGTAGCGGTGGACGGTGCTCGTGTTCAGATCGAGCTCCTCGGAGATGTCCTTGATCCCCAGGTCGGTCCCTTCCTGGGAGAAGCACGAAAGCACAAGCAGCCCCGACAGCAGTGAGCGCGAGAGCCGGCGGTTGCCCTGAAGGCCACGGTATCTCACGCCCAACGACTGCCGCGCATAGGACTGACGGAAGCCCGACCCGGCGACAAGCGCCGACACGCTTGGCCCGGCGTCCTCTCCCAGCACGGTCCGCATGATGTGGTCGATCTGGGCGCGCGACAGCGTGAGTGAGACCTGCGGCTCGCCGGACGCGCTGCCCGATAGACCTGTGGAACCGCCACCGCTGAGCTCCCCCGCTGCGAGATCCGGCACGCTGGGCTCGAGGCGCAGCCGCGGCCCGGTTGACTGTTCGCGACTCACCCGCTCATCCCGGCGCCGCTCGCCCGCGTCGGGGAAACTCGACTACGTTGTCGCGCTCGGGCAAGGCGCCGGAAGGCACCAGCAGATGGCCGTCGCTCAATGACCCGATCCGATGGGCGTGCACCATTGACGGCATGTCCGGCACCGTGATCAGCACCCCCAGCCAGTCCTGCTCGGCGGTGTGGCGCAATAGACCCATGACCTCCTCGCGCTGGAGCACATCGAGGTTGGCGGTTGGATCGTCGACCACAAGCAGACTTGGCTGCCGCACCATCGCGTGGGCGATCGACACGAGCGTGCGCTCTCCGTCTGTGAGGTCCTCCCAGCGCCCTTTTGAGCATTCGACCACCCCCACCCGCGCCAGCGCCGCCGCCGAGCGACGTCGCGCGCGTCGAAGCGTGTGCTGTTTGAGCAGCGGCAGAGCCACATAGTCGAGCATCTCCAGCTCGTCGCTCTCGGGGCCCGTACGCCTGGCCCAGCCGATCTCCTCGCGCAGAAGACGCACCAGCTCGGCTCGCGACATGCACCGTAGATCCTGACCGTTGAAGCTGACAACGCCACTCTCAGGCGCCTCCAGGCCAGCGGCAACCTTCAGCAGAGTCGTCTTGCCGGAGCCTCGCTGCCCCCACACGGCAACGCACTCCCCCTCATAGACCGAAAGCGAGATGTCCCGTAGGACAACCGTCTCGCGCGGTCCACGCCAATAGCTCTTGCTGACACGTTGCAGTGAGAGCCTTACCTGTGAGCTCAAGCGACCCTGTCTCCCCGCGCCGCCCCCCTGCTCTGAGGGCCGTTCAACTTGTCCATCACGACTCGCGCCCGCTGCAGCCACTCGACCCTGGCCTGCAGCTGCTTGATCTCGGCATCGCGCACCAGCAGCACCGCCACCTCCGACCACGCCTTGGGGACGCTGCGTGAGCGGGTTGGCGGAAGCTTGAGACGCTCCAAGCGCGTGAGGCACTCTTCCTCCTGCGCTCGGGCCAGTTCGATCAGCCGCGGCAGGTTGTGGGGTTTGGACAGCGCGATCTTCATGTACAGCTCATCGCGCACGGGCGCCAGAGACGAGCCGCCCAGCATCCACTCCTCGAAGTGATCCATCCCCTTGGGTGTGGCTTCGTAGATCATGCGCGGCGCCGCGCGCTCGTTGGAGCCATCGCTCCTCGATCCCGCGCTGCGCACGAACGCATCGGAGCTGAGCTGGTCGAGCGCCGAATAGACACCGGTAAGGGCAAAGCCCGAAGATCCAAACCTCTCCTGCAAGCGACGCGCCAAGTCATACCCATAGCTGGGGCGCTCGATCACAAGTCCCAGAACCGCGTGCTTGGCTGACATCGTTTACGTGATCCCTAGTTCAAAGCATTCGCCGGTTATCCACATAGTATGCAAGATCTCGCCCGCTTGTGTCCTTGTGCTGAACAATTTCAATTAGCAGGTATTTGTTTGGGCACCGGCAGCGCGTCGTCTCTCACGGTTCCCACACCTTCCGCGAGGAATCGCGGGAACTCCAATTCGATGCGCGCGCCGCCCCCACGAGCCGCGCCGGCAGTCACGCGTCCGCCATGAGTCTCGGCGATCGCGCGCACGATCGCAAGCCCCAAGCCCGTCCCGCCCGAAGCTCGGTCGCGCGCGGCGTCAGTGCGGTGGAAACGGTCGAACACGCGCTCGCGCCGATCGACATCGATTCCAGGACCGTCGTCTTCGACCACGAACCTGACCCATCCCCCGGTCAGCGCATCCACCCGCAAACGCACCAGCCCCTCCCCTTCGGCGGTGTGCTCGATCGCGTTGCCGATCAGGTTACGCAGCGCTTGGGCGAGGCGATCGGGATCGGCGCGTAGCGTCCCTTCCGGGACGGGCGCAAGCTCGAAGCGGCGCGCGGCGAGCAGGCTCATCCCATCCCACAGGCCGTGCACGAACTCGCCCAGCTCGATCGGCTCGATCCGTAGGAACTCGGTCTGCTCGGCCTTGGCGAGCAGCAGCAGATCGTCCACAAGCCGAGCGATGCGGGCAATCTCGGCCTGCACAAGCCGCTCCACGCGCCGCACCTCCTTCTCGGAGGGGGCCGTCTGACCTGCCAAGACTTCGAGCTGGCCACGAATCACGGTGAGCGGGGTGCGCAGCTCATGGGACGCGTCGGCCACAAACGCTCGCTGTCCCGCAAACGCCTCGGTCAGGCGATCGAGCATGTGGTTGAACGCATCGGCCAGCACCCGCAGCTCGTCGGCCTCGCGCACAACACCGCGAATGCGCGGATGCAGATCGCCCGCATCCACTCTGGCCGCGACCGCCGCCATCCGGCGCAACGGTCGCGAGATGCGCGTGCCGATCAGATAGGCCGCCATAAGCGCCCCGGCGAGCGCGATGATCCCGGCGAGGATAAATGCACGCGCCACGCTCGCCTGCGCGTGGGCGACCGCCGCAAGCGGCTCGCCCGCGCCGATCGTGACGCGAGGACCGCCACGTATCGTGAAACTGTGCTCGAACAGCCGCACGTCGCCGACATCGGCCAAAGAGAGTGTCGAATAGCCGTCATGGACGATCAGCAGCTTCGCGTCCAGGCGGTTCTCCTCAGCCTGCTCGGTGGCCGTCTCGCCCTCCTCGCGCTTGGCGTCGATGAATAGCTCGGGGCGATTGGAGCTTATGGGGGCCCCTTCCACCATCGCGAACTGCAGGATCGAGCTCGCGCTGAACGGTTGTCCCTGTATGTAATGAGCGGCCAGCCGCGCCACCTGCCTTGGTCGGCGATCCTTCGAGAAGATCAGCGTTTGCGAGAGCTCGCTCTCCTCGCCTGCGATCTCCTGCTCGATCTGGTGACGCAGCTCACTGCCGGTACGGCGATATACGACGACGAACGTGACCGCCGAGGAGGCCAACACCACGAACGCCACCCACACACCCAGGCGCCAGCGCAATCCGCCTGGGACGAAGCGTCTAAGCACTCTTACCGAGCCGGTAGCCGACCCTGCGTACTGTGAAGATCGGAGCCGGGCTGCCGGGGCGCCCGAGCTTACGCCTCAGGTAACCCACGTAGACGTCCACGACGTTGGTGGCCGGGTCGTGCTGGTAGCCCCATACCGTACTCAGGATTTGCTCCCGGGTGAGCACCTGGCCACGATGACGCATCAGGTAAACCAGCAGCTCGAACTCGGTGGTCGACAGTGCCACCTGGTCACCCGCGCAGCGCACGTCGCGTGTCAACAGGTTTAGCTCTATGTCATCACTACTCAGCATGGTCGTCGATGACGTTTGCGAGGCGACCCGCAGCTGAGCGCGTATCCGCGCCAGCAGCTCCGCAAGTGAGAATGGCTTCACCAGATAGTCCACGGCACCGCCATCCAAGCCCGCGACGCGATCCTCGATCTCACCCCGAGCTGTGAGCACGATCACGGGCAGTCCGGGCTTTGACTGACGCAGCTTGGCGAGTATCTCTAAACCGCCCACACCGGGGAGCATCAGGTCCAACACCACCATCTCGAAGCCTTCCTGCAGTGCGCGTCGTTCTCCTTCGACTCCGTCGAGCGCCGCCTCGACGGCAAATCCCTCTGCCTGCAATCCTCGCTTGAGAAAGTCAACGATCCCCGGCTCGTCCTCCACCAGCAGGATCGATGGCGCGAACACCCGGTCGGCAGCCGACTCACCCAGGTTGGACATCAATTCAGGATAGGGCCACGCGAGCGAATGGTTTCGATGACTTTTCTCATCATTCTGTTACCGAGCGCTTAGCAAGGGAGCACACACTGGCCCGATGGTCCCCGACCAGCAAGCGCCAGTCCGGCATGGCGTCCGAGACCAGCTCGCGCCTCGCGTACCCGTCAAGCCCCAGCTCGCCGGTACGGGGGGTGGCGTAGAGAGGACGGATAGACACCTGACTGGAGGGGGCACGGCAGGCAACGAGCGCCTGACCGCGGCCACAGGGATCGTCTTGATCCTGCTACTCGCCACGATCGGCGTAACGATCGTGCGAATCGGATCGCTGCTCTGGCTACACATGTTCGTCGGGCTGGTCCTGATCCCAGTGGTGCTGCTGAAGCTGGGCAGCACCGGCTACCGATTCGTTCGCTACTACACCTCAAACCCCGTTTATCGCGAGCGAGGGGCGCCACCCATGGCGCTGCGCCTGCTGGGCCCGATCGTGGTGGTCACAAGTGTCGCGGTGCTCGCCACCGGCGTGGTTCTCTTGTTCGTCGGACCCGAATCCGGCGGTGTACTACGTGAGCTGCACAAGCTGAGCTTTTTCCTGTGGGTCGCATTCATGGCTATCCACGTCCTCGCTCACCTGCCCGATCTACAAAAGACATTTCTCACCAAACACGGCGAACGCTTCGAGTACAACAACCTTGCGGCCGGACGAACCGGACGGACCATTGCACTCCTTGGAGCACTCGTAGCCGGAACGGTGCTGGCAATCCTGCTGATACCCGACTTCGGAGCATGGACCGCTCACTTCGGGGCCTTCCACCACCACTAGCCATGCCACCCACCCCGACCAACGCCAGAGACGCGGCACTGCGCAGGCTGAGCCGCGCCAACCGCTGGCTCGTGGCGGGCTCGGTGGCCCTCACCGCGGTGTTTGCCGAGGTCGCGGCCAATGCGTTCCCGGGGAAAACCGTCAAGACATCGTCCCCGACCGGCTCGCGCTCGCGCTCTGGTCACAGCAATTCGAGCGGTTCCTCCAGCACCGTCAAATCGCTCCAGCCGCCGGCGCAGGCGCCGCGGCCGAGCGCCCCAACAAAAGTGCCTGCGCCCGAATCCACCCCGTCGCAGGAATCCGCCCCTGCACAAGAATCGCCCCCAGCTCAGGAATCCGCCCCGGTACGCAAATCGGCGCCCGCACAAGAAGCCGCGCCTGCGCAGGAATCGGCGCCGGCGACTCCCGCCCACGAATCGCCGCCGGTCAAAGAATCGGCGCCCGCACAGGAAGCCCCGGCGCCAGTTGTGTCCGGTGGGTCATGACAACGCCGACGGCCACCGCGCACGCCAGTTGGCAGGCACTCGGCACGGGCGTCGAGCTCGTGCTGAGCAACAGCAGCTTCCTGGCGCAGGCACGCGCGATCGTCGAGCGCCAGCTTGATGAGATCGACATCGCCTGCAGCCGCTTCCGCGACGATTCCGAGCTGACCCGCGTCAACATCCACTCGGGACACGCCGTCACGGTGGACCCGTTGTTGACCCAGGCTGTCGAGGTCGCTCTGCGAGCTGCCGAGCTGACCAACGGAGATGTCGATCCGACCGTCGGCGCCGCGCTGGAGCCGACTGGGTACAACCCCGACGGGCAACTGCTCGTGCGAGCTGGATGGAAAACGATCAAGCTCAACCTCAAGCGCTCAACGCTCAGGATCCCAGTTGGTGTGAAGCTCGACCTGGGAGCGACCGCCAAGGCGTGGGCCGCCGACCGGGCGAGTCGCGCGGTCCACGGCGCGACAGGGTGTGGTGTGCTGGTCAGCCTCGGAGGCGACATCTCCACGGCCGGACCGAGCCCCGCGGCCGGCTGGCGCGTGCATGTGACCGACGACCACCGCAGCGAGCCCAACGCCCCCGGCCAGACGATCTCGATCTCGAGCGGCGGTCTTGCAACCTCCAGCACAACAGTCCGGCGCTGGCGCCACGAGGGGCACACGATGCATCACATCATCGACCCATCGACGGGGAATCCCGCGACAGGGCTGTGGCGCACTGCGAGCGTCGCAGCGGCCGACTGCACCGACGCCAACATCGCCGCCACCGCGGCGATCGTGCGCGGCCCGCTGGCCTCAGAGTGGTTGGCCGAGCTGGGTTTGCCGGCGCGGCTCGTCGCCCACGACGGCAGTGTGCTCACCGTCGGGTCGTGGCCGGAGGAGGAGGAGGAGGAGGGAGCCCAATGAGCCCGGCGAGCGTGACATCCAAACCAATCGCCTTCACACATTCGATCGGCTCCGGTGGATCGTCATGAGCACCGCGATCGCGACGGACGGACCCAGCGCCTACTGGTATCTGACCCGCTCCACCGGAGCAGTCGCGCTCGTGCTGTTCACACTCGCGCTCGTGCTCGGCGTCGTCGACGTGCGGCGCTGGAGCTCCGAGCGGTGGCCACGCTTCGTGGTGGACTCGCTGCACCGCAACGTGTCGCTGCTGGCGCTGGCGTTCCTCGTGCTGCACATCCTCACGGCGGTCCTCGACAGCTTCGCGCCGATCTCGCTGGCCAACGCCGTGATCCCGTTCACAGGCAGCTACCGGCCGTTCTGGCTCGGACTGGGCGCGCTGTCCTTCGATCTGACGGTCGCCGTGATCGTCACCAGCGTGTTGCGCCGTCGCCTGGGTCACTCAACCTGGCGTGCCATTCACTGGCTCGCCTACGCCAGCTGGCCGATCGCGCTGCTGCACGGTCTCGGCACAGGTAGCGACGTCAAAAGCACGTGGCTGCTGGCGCTCAGCATCGCCTGTCTGGTGATGGTCATCGTGGCCGTGCTCGTGCGTGTCGCCGCCGGCTGGCCCGACCAGCTCGCCTGGCGCGGCGCGGTGCTCGGGGCCGCCGGCGCATTCACGCTCGGACTGCTCCTGTGGCTCCCCGGCGGGCCGCTCGGCAAGGAATGGGCACGGCGCTCCGGCACGCCCCCGGCGCTGCTCGGCCAGTCCACGAGCCACGCATCCAGCTCGACCAGGGCAGGTCGATGACGGCCGCCGCCGGTCTTCCGCGATTGCTGGCGGGGGTCCCTGCACAGGGCGCGATGAGCCTGCGGGCGCACATCGATACCCACGGCGAGCTGCCTCCCACACGCCGGCGCGACCGGCGCGGCGCGACCGCGTTGATTGACCAGATCGAACTGGCGGGGCTCGGCGGCCGGGGCGGCGCGGGCTTCCCGACTGCACGCAAGATGCGCACGGTCGCCGGCGGGCGTGGCAAGCCGATCGTCGTGGTCAACGCGACCGAGGGCGAGCCCGCGAGCCTGAAGGACCGCACGCTGCTGGAGACGCTCCCGCATCTCGTGCTCGACGGTGCCGCGCTCGCCGCGCGCGCGATCGGAGCAGACGAAGCGATCGTGTGCGTGTGCGAGTCCTCCGACCTTGGACTGCGAAGCGTTGCAAACGCGCTGCAAGAACGCCAGCGGCTGGCGGGTCGCTGGCCAAGGATCGTGCTCACCCCCGCACCACAAGGCTATGTCGCCGGGCACGAGTCAGCACTCGTGAGCCATCTCAACGGCGGACCCCCAAAGCCAACTTTCACCCCACCGATGCCCTACGAGCGCGGCGTGCGACGCCGTCCCACGCTCGTCAACAACGCCGAGACGCTCGCGCACGTGGCACTGATCGCCCGCCACGGGCCGCGCTGGTTTCGCGAGCTCGGCCTCCCCGACCAGCCAGGGTCGACACTCGTGACGCTGTCGGGGCCGCTCATCTACCCCGGCGTCTACGAGGTCGAGTACGGCGCGTCGGTCTCCTCGCTCCTCGACGCCGCCGGGGGTACGCACAGCCGCACGCGCGCCGCCCTGTTCGGCGGCTACGGCGGCACTTGGGTCGCGGGGCAGGAGCTGTCCGGCCTCGCCATGTCGAACACCCAGCTTGCGTCCCACGGCGCATCGCTTGGCGCCGGTGTCGTGCTGCTTCTCTCCGCCGATGCGTGCCCGGTCGCCGAGACCGCTCGCGTGACGCGCTGGATGGCCCACGAGAGCGCCGGTCAGTGTGGTCCGTGCGTGCACGGCCTCGACGCGCTCGCCACAACGCTTGAGCAACTGGTGGGCCCCACCGCCACCAACCATGCGACCGCGCGCCTTGAGCAGCTCAACGCGCTGGTGAGCCGCCGCGGAGCCTGCGCCCACCCCGACGGCACCGCACGCTTCGTAACGAGCGCCGCCGAAGTGTTCGCCGAGGAGTTCGCCGACCACGCTCGCCACGGGGCGTGCGAGACGTGCATGCGTCGGCCCGAGCTGCCGCTGCCCGCCCGCACCCGCATGGCGGCGGCCGCGTGAACATCATGTACGCCAACAATCGCAACCCTCACCGCCGCACCGGCGTGCCTGTCGAGGCCCGACCCGCGAGACGTCCCCGATGAGCCAGCGCCTGCGCCTAAACCCAATCGCGTGCGAAGCCCATGGCATGTGCGCCGAGCTGCTACCCGAGTGGATCGTCCTCGACGAGTGGGGCTATCCGATCCTCGACGGGCGCCCACTGCCCCCCGAGCTGGTCTCACACGCCCAACGCGCCGTACAGGCGTGCCCCACGTTCGCACTGCTGGTCGAGCGCGAACGCGCTCGTCAGTAGCCCGCTCACAACGAAAGAACGTGCACGGCCGCCAGGCCGCACCAACGTCCATACGGAGCGAACCACTCACGCACGTCCCCTTCGCCGGCGCGCGCCCGCGGGTCTCCCCCGCTGAGCCGCCGACCCACGAACTTCATCAGGCCCAGGTCCCCCGCAGGCAGCTGGTCATGACGGCCCTGCCCGTGCAACGCCAGCATCTCGACCGTCCACGGCCCGATCCCGGGGATCGCGCGCAGCCGGCGCCAGCCGCGCTCGTGATCGGGGTCGTGCAGGTCAAGACGGCCCGAGGCCACCTCGCGAGCGACGCGCACCATCAGCCGCGCGCGCGACCCCGACAGATCGCAGGACTCCAGGCGAGCCGGCGTGGCGCCCGCGAGCGTCACCGGCGATGGCACGTCGCGCAGGCCGCTGCCC
>JBAWFB010000226.1:0-20809 GCA_049591495.1 Solirubrobacteraceae bacterium | reverse complement strand
CCGCCACGCTGGCCGCCGCCGAGCGAGAGGGAGTGGACGCGGCCATCGCCGCCGCCCCCGTGACCGACACGATCAAGCGCGCCGACTCGACCTTTCCCGTGGGCTCCGCCGCGGGCGGACCCGAGGAGGGGGAGGCCGCTCTCAGGTCTCTCCCCGTCGTGGGTGAGACGCTTGACCGTGCCGGACTGTGGGCGGTGCAGACTCCGCAGGTTTTTCGTCGTGGCGCGTTGGAGCGAGCGTTGGACGTCCCTGACGACCTGCTGGCACAGGCCACCGACGACGCGTGGCTGATCGAGCGTGCGGGTGGGCGAGTCGTGATCGTGCCGGCGCCGAAGAACAACCTCAAGGTCACCACGCCGCTTGACCTCGCGCTCGCGGAGCTGCTGATCGCACGGCGCGGTGCCTCGACCTAGCTTGACTGCCCCTGGACTTGGCGGTGGCGTTCGGCACTGCCCGGCGGCGTCGCTCACACCATCTATCCTGGCTGGCGCCCGATGCTGACCGACTACCACCTACATCTGCGCCCCGACGAGCTTGGCGCAACCCCTGCCGAGTACTTCACTCAGGCCAACGTCCAGCGCTATCGCGATATGGCCAGTGAGCGCGAGATCGCCGAGCTGGGCGTCTCCGAGCACGTGTACCGCTTCGCGCAGGCGCTGGAGGTGTGGCAGCACCCGCTGTGGCGCGAATTCGCGCACGACGATCTCGATGACTACTGCCGGTTCGTGCGCGAGGACACAGATCTGCGGTTGGGGATCGAGGCCGATTTCATCCTGGGCGCCGAGGACCGCATGGCGAACCTGCTGGAGGCTCGCGACTTCGACTATGTGGTCGGCTCTGTGCACTTCCTGCGCGACCACGCGCTCGACATGGACGACTACAGCGTGTGGGGCTCTGGACGCAGTGCGGAGGACATCTGGCGTGGATACTTCCGTACGCTCGGTGAGGCCGCCCGCAGCGGCCTGTTTGACATCCTCGCCCACCCCGACCTGGTGAAGGTGTGGGGTCGGGCGCGTCCGGATCGTCCGCTGCCGGATGGCGATCTGCGGCGCTACTACGAGCTGGCGCTCGACGGCATCGCCGAGTCGGGCGTGGCGATCGAGGTGTCGACGGCTGGGCTGCGCAAGCACGCGCAGGAGATCTACCCGGCGCCGGCGTTTCTTGAGATGTGCGTGGAAGCCGGCGCCCCCGTCGCGTTGTCAAGCGACGCTCACCGTCCCGAGGACGTCGGCGCCGACTACGACCGGGCGCTGGAGTTGCTGAACGCAGCCGGCGTGCAGGAGCTGTGCGTGTTCGAGCATCGCACGCATCGTTTGGAGCCGATCACTGCCGCAGGTACCCCCCATAGCGGGGGCCAGGCCCCCCACAATGACAGTCAGGCCCCCCACGGTGGCGGCCAGGCAAGCGGGGCGGGGGTTGTGTGAGCACCCTGACCGGTATCGGTTACGACTCACACCGCCTCGCCACCGGGCGCAAACTGATCTTGGGAGGCATCGAGATTCCAGGCGAGCAGGGTCTCGACGGGCACTCCGACGCGGACGTGCTCACCCACGCCGTGATCGACGCGCTGCTGGGTGCCGCCGGACTCGGGGACATCGGCGAGCACTTCCCCGACAGCGACGAGCGCTATCGCGACGCCGACTCGATCGAGCTGCTGGAGACGGTGCTCACGCGTGTCGTCGCGCAGGGCCTGGAGCTCGTCAACGTGGACAGCACCGTCGTGATGGAGCGCCCGAAGCTCGGCCCTCATCGCGAGGAGATCCGCGAGCGTCTCGCGGTTACCCTCGGTCTTGCGCCGGGACGGGTCAACGTGAAGGCCACCACCGGCGAGGGGATCGGCTTCGTCGGCCGCGGCGAGGGCGTCGCGGCGCTGGCGGTCGTGAGTCTGCGCCTCGCCGAGTGACACGAGCGAGCTATGCTCGTGCGATGCTCGATCCACGCTCGGCCAGGCGATTGGACGATGCCTCGCAAGCAGCTCATGCAGCCGAAGCGTCGGGCAGGGACGCCGTGGCCAGTGAGGCGTGGCGTCGTTATCGCCTTATCCGCGATGCCGCTCGCGATCCAGACGAGTTGCTCGCAGAGGGTATTGCCTTGAGTCGGAGCGCGATGGAGCTGGCCCCACTAAAACAATTTGAGCGGTGAGCGGTTTCGGCAGGATCCTTGAGGATCTCAACCGCGCGGGGGTCCGCTACGTGCTTATCGGTGGCATAGCGTTGATCCGTCATGGAGTGGTTCGCGCTACTCGCGACATCGATGCAATCGTCGCACCTGAGTCCGAGAACCTTGACCGGGTGCGAGAGTTGATCGCAGAGTGGTCCGCCACTCGTCCGGATGGGTCACCAGTGCCAGGTGAGTCGGTCGCCCCGGGGAGAACCATTCACCTTGCGACGCCATACGGCGAACTTGACCTACTAGCCGAGCCGACTTCGCCGCTCAGCTTTGCTGAGCTCAGCGCCCGTGCCGAGACGCGTCGAGTTGATGGGGTAGAGGCACCGATTTGCTCGCTCGCCGATCTTGTCGCGCTCAAGCGGATCGCTGGTCGTGAACGTGACCTTGTTGATCTTCACGATCTTGAGACCGCTCATGGTGAGCTGCCAGATAGCCGGACTGAAGCTCCCGGCTCCTGAGTAGCGCCGGGCGCTACTGTTGCCCGGTTATGCGAGAGATCAAGTTGCACGACACGCGCTCGGGGGAATTGCTCACCCTGAAACCACGCGATCCTGGCAAGGTTGGCATCTATGCGTGCGGGCCTACCGTGTACAGCCGCATCCACATCGGCAACGCCCGCCCGTTTGTGGTGTTCAGCTTGCTCAAGCGCTTGCTCGAATACGAGGGGTATGACACGACCCTCGTGATCAACGTGACTGACGTCAACGACAAGATCTACGACGCCGCTCGTGGTGTTCGTCCAAGCGAGGATCTGGCGTCGGAGATGACTCTCAACTATGTGCGCGATACGGATGCGCTCGAGCTCGGCCGGCCTGACCATGAGCCGCTTGCGTCCGAGACTATGGGGCCGATTGTCTCCTACATAGAGGACCTGATTGTCGCCGATCGTGCCTACGCGAGTGGGGGGGACGTCTTCTTCCGAGTCCGCTCTGACCCCGATTACGGCTCGCTGTCACACCGCCGCATCGAAGACATGGACCAGGGGGAGGGAGTGGAGGGATCGAACCGCAAGGAGGATCCGCTCGACTTCGCGTTGTGGAAGGCGCGTAAGCCCGAGGAGGACGCTTGGTGGCCCTCGCCGTGGGGTGACGGTCGTCCTGGCTGGCACATCGAGTGCTCGGCGATGGCCGAGGGCGCCCTCGGTTTGGGCTTTGACATACACGGCGGAGGCTCGGACCTGCTGTTTCCCCATCACGAGAACGAGGCTGCCCAGACGCGCTCTGCGCGCGGCCGGGAGCTTGCTCGGATCTGGATGCACAACGGGATGATCCAGCTCACCGGCGAGAAGATGGCCAAGTCGGTTGGCAACATCGCGCTACTGCACGAGGTGCTTGAGCGCTACGGTCGCGATGCGGTCGTGATGTACATGATCTCCGGTCACTACCGCCAGCCGCTTGCGTTTGGAGAGACGGAGCTCGAGCAAGCTCGTACGAACGTCAATCGAATCCGGGAGGCGGGTCGTCGGCTCGGCGCGGGTGCAACTGGCTATCGCAGTCCTGGAGATGAGGAGCGCCTGCGCTCATCGCGCGAAGGCTTCTTCGATTCGCTGGCGAACGATTTCAATACGCCCGGGGCTCTGGCCCACCTGTACGAGTGGATTCGGGACGCAGGTCACCTTGGTGTGGAAGGCAACGCGGGCCTTTGCGAGATGCTGGAAGTTCTGGGTCTAGAGGGGTTGCTCGCACCGATGGCCGAGGCTCCCGCGGAAGTGAGCGATCTCGCTCAGCAACGTGAGCGGGCGAGGGCCGAGCGCGATTTCGCGACAGCCGACAAGCTCCGGGACGCGATCGCCGAGTCTGGCTGGGAAGTGCGGGATGGCCCCTCGGGTCCGGAGCTGCTGCCGCTCACGCGCTCGTGATCCTCTACGGGCGCAACCCTGTGCGCGAGGCGCTGCGCGGGCGCCGTGCTCACAGCGTCACGCGAGTGTGGGCAAGCGCAAGCGTCGCGCACGAGCAGTGGTTGACCGGCCTCGAGACGAAGGTGTGCAGCGCCGATGAGCTGGAACGTCTCTGCGGCTCATCTGCTCACCAAGGCATCTGCGCGGAGGCGGGCGGATACCCATATGTTGGAGCGCGCGAGCTTCTCGGTGCTGACTCACCCCTGATCGTGGCACTCGATCAGGTGCAGGACCCGCAGAACCTCGGCTCGATCTGTCGTACGGCGGAGTGTGCCGGTGCCACGGGAGTGGTTATCCCCGAGCGCCGGGCGGCTGAGGTGACGCCGGCGGCGTGCAAGGCCTCGGCGGGGGCGGTGGAGCACATGCGCATTGCGCGCGTGCGCAACATCGCCGACTTCCTGGGCGAGGCGCGTGACGCCAGTTGCTGGTCCTACGGCGCGAGCGCCGATGGCGACACCGTGCCCTACACGGCCCCCGACTACAGCGGCGGCGTCGTGCTGGTGCTCGGCAGCGAGGGCAGCGGATTGCGTCCGCGTGTGGCCGGCGCATGCGACCAGCTCATCTCGCTGCCTCTGCGGGGACACATGCAGTCGCTTGGAGTCGCTGCCGCAACAGCTGCCCTGCTGTACGGAATCTTGCACGGGCGCGAACAGGTCCTTGACAAGGCTCCATAACTGTGCGAAGCTGCCGCGCATAACGCTCAACCTAAGGTTGACTTCATAGCTTTGGCGCCAGGGGAGGAGTGCGCCACTGAGCACGTTTTGGCTGTGCGCAGCCGAGAAAGGATTTGCTCGTGGCACGAATCTCCCATAACTCTCAATCTGAAGTAAAGGTTGAAGACGGTTTTTTGATCGCGCTCGCCAAGCAGGGCGATCGCAATGCGTATGACCGTCTCGTACGCCGCTATCACGGCTTTGTGCGCCTGAAGGCCTCCTCCTACTTCCTCGCGGGGGGCGACTCCGAAGACCTGATCCAAGAGGGTCTGGTTGGTCTCTACAAGGCGATCCGCGACTACCGCACCGATCGCGAGTCCAGCTTCCGCAACTTCGCCGAGCTCTGCATCACGCGCCAGATCATCACCGCCGTGAAGACGGCCACCCGCAACAAGCACACGCCGCTCAACCAGTACGTGTCTTTTTCCTCGACGCCCGCCGCCGCGGGCGAAGATGTGCCGACGCTCGACCAAACGATCGCGGGCCCCAGCGTCAACGACCCGGTCAACCGCGTGATCTCCTCCGAGGAGCTGCGTTCGCTCGTCGGGTGCCTCTCGACCGCGCTGTCCGAGCTCGAGAGCCGCGTGCTGTCGCTGTATCTCGATGGCTGCTCCTACGAGCAGGTAGGCGAGCGGCTTGGCTGCGACACCAAGACGGTCGACAACGCCCTACAGCGCGTCAAGCGCAAGGTCGGCGCCCACCTGCGCACGCGCCTGGTGGCCTCCTGACGGGTGTGTCGCTTACCGCGGCGTCTCAGCTCGGCATGTAGGCACCTGGCTTGCGCTTCGGCCTACCGCCGGGGAACGCCAGGCGCAGAATCGTGCGGTGCACGCTGCCCAGCTGCTTGTGCAACGGACCGGTGTTGTAGGGCAATCCGTAGCGGCGGCAAACGTCGCGCACACGCGGCGCGATCTCCACATAGCGGCTGGAGGGCATGTCGGGATACAGATGGTGCTCTACCTGGAAGCTGAGGTTGCCCGCCATCAGATGAAAAAGCGAACCGCCGTCGATGTTGGCTGAGCCGAGCAACTGTCGCACGTACCAGCCGCCGCGAGTCTCCTCGGCGACCTCCGCTTCGCTGAACGTGTAGGTCTGGTCGGGGAAGTGCCCGCAGAAGATGATCGAATACGCCCACACGTTGCGCACGATGTTCGCGGTGAAGTTCGCCGCAAACGTGGCCTTAAACGATTGACGCGAGCGCGCCGCGCGCGGCGTTGAGCTGCCGGCCGCCGAGGCGGCGAGCGCGGACAGCAGTGGGAAGGCGATGTAGTCCTTCACGATTTGCCGGCGCGCCTTCACGCCGATGGCCTTGAGCTCCTCGAGCACCTGCTCCTTGGTCTTCTCGCCAGCGTGGATCGCGTCGAAGTTGAGATCGTGCAGGGCCACGCCCCACTCGAAGAACCCCATCAGCAGCAGGTTGTAGAAGGGCTGCAGCAGATACACCGGGTGCCATTTCTGATGGGGGTCGATGCGCATGATCTCGTACCCCAGGTCGCGGTCCTTGCCGCGGATGTTCGTGAACGTGTGGTGCTCGTAGTTGTGGGAGTGCCTCCACGCGTCGGCGGGCGATGCGGTGTCCCAATCCCAGTTCTGGGAGTTGATATCGGGGTCGTTCATCCAATCCCACTGCCCGTGCATCACGTTGTGGCCGATCTCCATGTTCTCGAGGATCTTGGCCACCGACAGCGACGCGGTGCCCGCCAGCCACAGCGGCTTGTAGGGCGATCCCAGCAGCATCGCGCGCGCGGCCAGCACGAGCTGGCGGTGCAGCTTGATCGTGGCGCGGATGTAGCGCGAGTCGCGATCGCCGAGGTCAGCGAACACCTCGTCGTGGATAGCGTCGAACTCACGGCCCAGCTGCTCGAGCTGCTCCGGGGTGAGACGGGCCAGAGGATTGTCGGGCTCCTCGAACGCCGTGTGGGTCGGAGGCTGGCTTGGCCTGCCATTGGGTGTGGTGCGCGCCGGGGGTCCCTCGATCTCGTTGCGTCTCATGTAGACCGTTTGGCTATCGGTGTAGGTGCTCGACATGGTGAGTTCCTCTATTTGGGGGACTAAATGGGGGACTAAAGCTCGATCTCGACGGGTCTAGAGCTCGATCTCGACCGCGCCCTCGGGCGCGTTGATGCAGGTGCGAAGCATTTCTCCGGGTTGGCCGTGCACACGCCCTGTGCGAAGGTCGCGCACCTGGCCGGAACGCAGCCGTCCGACGCATGTGTGGCAGATACCCATGCGGCAGCCATACGGCAGCTTGGCGCCCTCCTCCTCTCCGGCCAACAAAATCGGCTGCTCGCCGTCGCTGGATGCCTGGATGCCGCTGGTGCAGAAGTGGATCTCGCCACCCAGGCCACGCTCGCCGTCGCCCACTTTGGTGTCGGGCTGGAAGTGCTCGACGTGCATGCGTGTTGGGTCGCCGTCGCGCTTCCAGCGATCGCTCATCGCGTCGAGTAGGCCCGCGGGCCCGCACACGAACGCCTCACGCGCAGACCAGTCCGGACATAGCTCGTCGAGCTGGTCGGGGGTCACGCGCCCCTGCTCGCCTGTGACGCGCAGATGCAGGCGATAGCCGCCGTGGCGAGCCTGCAGATCCCGCAGCTCGCGGGCGAAGATGACCGAGTCGGCGGTGTGCGCGCAATGCACGTGCACGACATCCTCGACCTGACGGTGAGAGGAGAGGCTGCGCAACATGCTCATGATCGGCGTGATGCCACTGCCGGCGCTGATGAACAGCAGGCGTGGGGGCAGCGGATCGGGCAGCACGAACGTGCCTTCCACCCCGCCAAGCCGCACGATCGTGCCCGGGCGCACGTGTCCAAACAGAAACGGCGAGACCTTCCCGCCCTCCACCAGCTTCGGCGTGATCGAGATGCACCCGTCCCGGCGTCCGGGAGCCGAGGTCAGTGAGTAGGCCCGCCAGTGGTGCACTCCGTCGACCTCGACCCCCAGGCGCAGATACTGCCCGGGCCGGTGGCCCTCCCATTCCCAGCCAGGCTTGATCAGCACGGTGGCCGCGCTCGGAGTCTCGCGCTCGACCCTTTCGATCCTGCCGCGCATCTCGCGCGTGGACCACAGCGGGTTGATCAGCTCAAGGTAGTCGTCTGGCAGCAGCGGCGAGGTGAACGATCTGATCAGCCCCAACACCCGGCGGCGGCCATCGGGTACGCGTGGAGGCGCGCCGCGCTCAGCCACGGGTGCCGCCTTGGAGGGCGCGGGCGTCACTTTGGAGGGCGCGGGCGTGACTTTGGAGGGCCCATGCCTCGCGCCGATTCGCAGCACCACAGTCGGCACCTCGGAAGGTCCAGGCGTCGTGCCAACTCGCAGGACCACAGTCGGCACGACGGGAGGATTGTCGTAGGGGCGAGATGGCTCTCATGCTGACTTGGATCAATGCTACCTCAAATCAGGTTACATACAGGATGGTATCCTAAATCGAGGTGGCGGGAGCGGCAACCGATACAGCGCACGACGGTGCGATCTCCAGCGACGGCCTCACTATCGAGCAGCTCGCTGCCGAGGTGGGGATGTCGGTGCGCAACATCCGCAACCACCAATCCCGGGGTCTGTTGCCGGCTCCCGAGGTGCGTGCGCGTGTCGGCTACTACGACGCCGACCATGTCACCCGCCTGCGTCTGATCCTCGATCTGCAGGCCGACGGTTTCAACCTTGCGGCGATCGAGCGACTGATGAGCTCCTCCGGTGGGGTGGCGGGACGGTTGCTGGGTTTGCGCAACGCCATGACCACACCGTTTGCGACAGAGTCTCCTGAGGTTGTAACCGCCGAGGATCTGGCGCGGCGGTTTGGGGAGGTCGATGCCAAGACCGTCGAGAGGATCCGCAAGCTCAAGTTGCTCGTCCCGCTCGGCGACGAACGCTTCGAAGTGCCGAGCCCCGCGCTGATGAAAGCGGCTGAGGAAGTGACCGCGCTTGGCATCTCGATGCACGCGGCGCTCGCGCTCGTGGAGCGCGTCAGCCGCGACTGCGAATCGATCTCCCGCGCCTTTGTGAAGCTGTTTCTCAGGGAGCTGTGGGAGCCCTTCGAGCAGGCCGGCCAGCCGGAGGAGCGCTGGGACGAGATGATCCACGCAATCGACGCGCTGCGACCGATCGCCTCAGAGGCCCTGCTGGCTGTGTTCAAGCAGAGAATGACCACACAGGTGGAGGCGGCATTCGGCAAGGTGCTCGCCCAACAGGCCAAGCGCTCCAGCTGATCTGAGGCGCCCGAAAACACGACACCCCTAGGCCAGGCTAAGTCCAGAGGCTTGCTCCAAGATCACTTACGCAAGCGGTCTGAGCTGAGATGTGACGGCAACCTGCCGGCTGGGGGCCGACCGAACCTGCCGGGTCCCCGCAACGGGGGTTCGCGCAAAGACTCCTCAGCGGCTTGGCCGATCTCAGTCAGCGGGGCATTGCAGTTGGGACAGCAGTCCCTCGCCGCCCACACGAGCAGGGCGTCAGTCCAGAGGTGGCAGTGCGGACAGCGCACACGCTGATGCATCAACGACCGATCTTCATGCCGAACGGGAGCATACCCGCATCATCCCTGCGCCAAACCGTCCAAGAGGATCGCTCTGCAACCAAGCCCGAGTGGGGCACGGTGCACGCCGAACCGCTACTCGGCGGGCGTATATCCCAGATGGGTCGACATCTCCTCTGCGCTGGCCACGACCAGCGGCACCAACCGCTCCAGTATCCGTGCTCGAGAGAAGGTCGCCTTTGGGGCCGCGACGTCCACCGCACCAATCACCTCACCGGATCTCCCTCTAAGTGGGGCAGCAACACACCGTTGTCCCTCAATGTGCAGCTGATCGGCGATCGCGAACTGCTTCTCGCGGACACGCTCAAGCTCTTCGAGCAGCTTGTTTGTGTCCGTGTCCGTGCCTGCCGGACGGTGGGCTTGCCGATCGTCGCTCGTATCGATCGCTTCACGCTGCTCCTCCGACGAGCGGTGCGCAAGCAGTGCTCTACCCATGGCCGTGTCGCGAGCCGGAAGGCGCGAGCCGCGACCGAGCCTCGTGGAGACTTCGCTCTGGCCCTGCCACAAGCTTCTCGCGCGGTCGACGTACACGATGTCACTGCCGTCGAGCACCGCCACGCTCGCTGTGCACGCGCTGCGGTCGCGCAGGTCAGCGAGACAGTGGGAGGGAAGCTTGCGAAGAGCGGTGGAGTTGACAGCAGAGCGGCCCGGATCGCCTGCACGCATGCCCAGTCTGTATCTGCGCCTTGGGCCCTGCTCCAGATAGTTGAGCGCCACCAGCGTCGACGCATAGCGATGGGTCGTCGGGCGGCTCATTTCAAGGACCTCCGCGATTTCCGCGATCCCCAGCCACGGCCGATCCGGAGTGAACGCCTTGAGGATCGCCAAGCCGCGCTCGAGCGACTGCGAGTAGCGACCCTCATGAGATTGGGGGAGATGCAAAATGCCTCCGCGAATGGGGGACATGGTTGTCATCGTGTCGGATCCGCTTCCCTGCGCTTCAGTTTCGTCTACGTGTGCCCAGCTGGATAAGAGCGCGAGAGAATCGTGGCCATCTGGACCGACCCGGGCTAGTCAGCGCTGAATTTTTCAGCGCTGAACGATCCGGGGAGTATCGGTGGGGGAGGTGACTGGTGCCGGTCCCGCAGACCAGCTCTCGACCGGGAGTTGCGCTCCTGGGGTGCTCGGATGAGTTGAGGTGCGCGTCTCTCAGGCCGACCGCCGCCCGTGGGAAAACGCATCACGCGGTTGCGACTTTCGCTTGGGTGATCCGGCGGCGCGAGCAGCCGTCCTCCGCTCAGAGTCCGGATCTGATGCGAGCTCATCATCGTCGGCATGTCCGGCGCGCTCATCAGCACACCCATGCCTTGATTCACGGCGAGGGAGCGCAGCAGTTCTGTGACTGTCTCACGTTCGCAGCTGTCGAGACTCGCAGTGGGGTCGTCCACGAGCAGCAGCTTCGGTCGGCGCACGATCCCGTGAGCGATGCTCACGAGCGCTCGCTCGCCATCGGAGATGCACTCCCATCGCTCCTCGGCGCACTCGGCCACACCAACCCTCACCAGCGCCTCGTAGGCACGGTGCAGTGCCTCGCGCAGCCTGCCCTGCCCCAGTAGCGGCAGTGCGACGTAGTCGAGCACGCGCAGTTCGCTCCGCGGGCCGCTGCGTCGCACCCAGCCAATCTCGGTGTGTCTCAAGGAGGCCCGCGATGTCTCCGAGAGCGCTCCCAGGTCACGGTCTTCAAACAGGACGTGGCCGCTGTCGGGTCTCTCCAGAGCTGCCGCAATCCTCAGCAAGGTCGTCTTGCCGGCGCCGCGCTTGCCCCAAACCGCGACCATCTCTCGCGCGTGAACGTCGAGCGTGGCGTCTGCCAGCACGCGCAACTCGTGCGGACCTCGCCAATAGATCTTCCCGATTGCTCGCAACGACAGCAATGGCTTTGCCATCACACTCCCCATGCGCGTCCGCTCGATGTGCCTGCGCTCTATCCGATCTCTACCGGCAGTCTTTCCAGCATCTCACGAACTCCCTGGAGCCATTCGATACGTGCATGCCAGAAGGTGAGCTCCGCGTCGCGGGACACCACTCGCACCATCCGGTCCCACGCAGATCCGTCTGTGCCGTCGGCTTCCGAGGCACGCTTGAGATCCTGCACGCGTCCGAGGCACACGAGCTCCTGTCCCTGAATCAGTTCGATCATGCGCGGCGCATCGCGCGGGCGGCACAGAGCGATCCTGAAGTTCAATTCGTCACGCAGCGGCGGCTCGGCGGCGGTCGACAGCAACCAATCCTCAAACGACGCCACTCCCTTCGCCGTCGCCTCATAGATGGCGCGGCGTCCCGGCGGCCCCGTGAGTGGCTCGCCGTGCTCATCGACCCTGCGCACCAAGCCTTCGGTCTCGAGCTTCTCCAACGCCCAGTATGGATATGAATCCGCCAGGTCGGCGAATCGCAGCTGCTGGCGCACCCCGGAGGCTATCCGGTAGGCGTAACCGGGCTGCTCGATCACCAGTCCGAGCACTGCGTGCTTAGCGGACATCGATGTCGCTCCCACCTTCCAACCAGTGGACTTCGTACAAGGACATGACGATAGTCGAGGGCACGCTCGAATTTTGTCGATCGTCGGCTATTCACCCTAAGGGCGGCTTGAGATTCGACGTTCGCAACGTCACGCCAGATGAGCCAAGGCGGTATTTGCTAGGCCGGTGCTGAAAAATCGGCGCGCAACACATCGCTGTGCCCGCTTTGCATCGCCCTAAATAGTCGGAAACAAAGGCTTATGGTATCGGCCCAAAGAATGGCTCAGAAGCGTAGGTCGTTGCTATGTGCGGCTGGAATCTGTGCACGGCATGAATGTGTGTCTGCGGGTGAATGCGTGTCCGCTGGTAATACTTGGAGAGCCGGAGACGGGATTCGAACCCGTGACCCCCTGTTTACAAGACAGGTGCTCTGGCCAGCTGAGCTACTCCGGCGTGCGCACGCATCCTATCGTCGAGGTCGTGCGTCAGCCGGAGGCCAAGCTTGAGAGTGGGCGCATCGACGATCGGTGAGAGCGATTGCCGAGGCTTGCAGGCTGGTGCAGTGCCGGTCTTTCCAGCTGGACCAGGTGCGAGGCCCATCAAGGTCCAGTTCGCGGCAGATCGAGCTCCCGGGTGGTGCGCGCTCGCTGTAACGCTGCCCTCATGCGCGGGTAACCCTTTGTATGCAGCTCCGCTCGATTGCCACCCACCACGATCCGCACGATGGAGGTCCCGACGACCGCTCCACAGAGCGCCTGTCTCTCGCGAGCACCAAAGACCGCTGCGCCCCGGGATCCGGCACCCACCTCGGCGCGTCTGATCTGGACGAGCTCCGCGAGCGAGCGCTCACGCGCGGCGTGAGCTCCATGCTCTACTGGATCGCGAGAGCGATCCTGGTCCCCGCGTTCCTGATCTATTTTCGCCTCCAGCGCATCGGGCGCGAGCACATTCCCAGCACTGGACCGGTTTTGCTTGCAGCCAACCACCGCAGCTTCCTGGACCCGTTCGTGATCGGCACGCTCACACGCAGGCCCGTCTACTACATGGCCAAGCGCGAGCTGTTCGAGCGCCGCTGGCAGGCGTGGCTGCTCAACAGTCTCGGTGCCTTTCCCGTCGACCGCGGCCGCGGCGACGAGCACGCGATGTCCACCGCCCGCACGATCCTCGAACGGGGGGATTGCGTGGTCATCTTCCCGGAGGGCACCCGCGTGCGGCCCGGCCCGCTCGGCGCTCCCCATCGTGGTGTCGGCAGGCTTGCGCTGCAGACCGGTGCGCGAGTGATACCGGTGGCTGTGATGGGCACCGAGGATGTGCGCCGAGGATGGCGCATACGCCCCCGCAAGGTCACCCTCCGCTGTGGTCGTCCGCTCGGTTTTCCGATCGTCGAGCATCCCTCGCCGTCGATCGCGCTCGGCGTCGCCGAGCGAATCTGGGCATGCGTGAGCCTGCAGTGGGAATGGCTCGGCGGCGTCGGCGCCGCGCACCGCGACCAGCTTGCGGACAACCCTTCCCAGCGCCACGTGCGCGCAGCCTGAAGATAGGATTCGCGGCGTTGGAGGATAGGGTGCGATGAGTGGCCGACCAACAACCGCAGAAGTCCAAGGCCCAGCTCGACGCGGAGTTCTCCGAGCTGTACCGCGTCCACCTGCGCGACGTCTACAGCTACGCCTACTACCGAGTCGGCAATCACCACGACGCGGAGGACCTCACCGAGCAGACCTTCCTACAGGCCTACCGCCACTTCGAGCGTGCCCAGCGCGAGTCGCACGGGAGGCCACTGCGTCCATGGTTGATCCGGATCGCCCACAACCTCGCCGCCAATCTCTATCGCGACCGCTCGCGCCGGCCGGCCTCGCCAATCGACGACACCTCCGAGCTGGCGGCCTCTCACACAACCGAGGAGCTGGTGGAGGGTCGCGAGGAGCTCAGCCGGGTGCTGGAAGGCGTGGGGAAGTTGCCAGACGACAGGCGCGAGGCGCTCATCATGCGTTTTGCGCTGGGCATGGACAATCGCGAGATCGCCCGTGCCATGGGTCGCTCCGATGGAGCCACAAAGGTGCTCATCCATCGAGCCATCAAGCAGCTCGAGGAGATGGTCGAGGTGTCCGGCTCGAGCGCCGACGGCGTGCCCAGTGGGGGAGGCCGTGATGAGTGAGGCGGCACCCAGCTTTGAGGGTCTGCTCCATGAGGCGCTCTCACCGGTCGAGCCTCCCGAAGATCTGGTGCGGCGGCTGGAGAGCACACTGACCAGTCTCACCGAGAGCGCCGTGGAGGAGCTCGAGGCGTGGGAGCTCTCGGCCATGCGCGATCCACGCAACTGGGTTCGTCCCGCGGCGGCCGTCGTTGTCGGCAGTAGCGCCGGCGTCGCGCTGGTGCTACTGCGCGCCCGTCATCGTGCGCACCCTGAGGGTCGCGATCCGTTTGGCGCTCGCACCGTCGCCGAGCGCGCGGTTGGCGATATGCGTGGGCGCGCTCGCCGGTTGCTCGGCGATCGCTGAACGCGCCGGTTGAGTCCATCCGCCGCGGCATCTGCCGTACTTGCACGCCGTTGATTCGGTACACGCCGTTGCGTCTGCGTCCACCGCTTCCGTGGGTCCGTCAACGTCTTGCGTAAGTCGTCTCTTTGCCGGTGGGAGCGGCCTGTTCCTGCGATCGCGCTTGCAATTCAGAGACAGAGCCTTCACAGTGATGCTTCGGAACTATTCGGACTGTCAGACATATGGAACGCTTTGACGACAACACGCTCACAGTCGCGGTGCCGGTTGGCACCGTTGCGCCGGCTGGTCGTCTGCCGGCAAGACCGTTAAGTGACACTCAGTTCGAGTTTCGCTCGCCTGCCCGCACACGACTTTCCGACGACACGTTGATGGCCCTCGTAGCCGTGGGCGATACTCGCGCGTTCGCTGTGCTCTATGAGCGTCACGTGCGCGCCGCGGCAGCACTCGCGGCTCAGATGTGTCCCCGACGCGTGATCGCCGAGGAGGTGGTCCAAGAGGCGTTCCTGTCCTTTTGGCGCAGTCGCCGACACTTCGATGCTCATCGGGGCAGCGTCAGGGCTTGGGTGCTCGGCATCGTGCGCAACCGCGCGATCGACGTGTTGCGCCAGGGTGTCGTCCATCAAGTCGCCGATGACAGCGATCGGGGCGTGGAGGATCGGTTCGAAGCGTGCCAGCTCACAGACAGCGAGGTTGGGCGACGCGAGCGTGCCCGCGAGCTCCTGGCCGCGCTCGACGATCTTCCTCCCGAGCAGAGCTGCGTGATCACGCTCGCCTACTACGGCGGCTACACCCACGCCGAGATCGCCGCGATGCTCGACACGCCGATCGGCACCGTCAAGGGGCGGATGCGCCTCGGTTTGCGCAAGATGGCCGTGAGCGTGCCCGCCTCGATCTGACTACCGCGGCTCGACGGCCGCTTGCTACTCGAGCTGCGGCTACCGCTGAACACTCGCTCGATCTGAGCGCTCTGTGTGGTGCTTGACGCGATCGTCGCCGCCAGGCGCGCCGCTCGCGCTCGCGCCGCTGCTAGCGTCTGCGCGGCTCATGGCCACCTGCTATCGCCACCCATCGCGCGAGACGGGCGTCGCCTGCTCCTCTTGCGGGCGACCGATCTGTCCAGACTGCATGACCCCCACGACCGTGGGGATGCGTTGCCCCGAGTGCTCCAAACAGCGCACCCGCGTGATGAACATGCGCAACATGACCACCGTGCCGCGCGTCACCTACGCGTTGATCGCGATCAACGTGGCGGTGTTCCTCACAGAGGGCAGCTTCACCCTGACAGGTCAGCCGACGGGCAAAATCTACGAAGAAGGCGCACTGTTTGGCAGCATCCGTGGATTTCCCACGCTGGGCGTAGCCCACGGACAGTGGTGGCGGATCGTGACGAGCGGCTTCATGCACGAGGACCTGCTCCACATCGGTTTCAACATGTGGGTCCTCTACTACCTCGGCATGATGCTCGAGCCGGCACTCGGACGCGTCAAGTTCAGCGTCATCTACGCCGTGTCGCTTTTGACCGGCTCGCTCGGCGCGCTGCTTGTCTCGCCGCACTCTCCCACGGTCGGCGCGTCGGGCGCCATCTTCGGTCTGATGGGTGCGGCGGCGATCGAGATGCGCGCGCGCCAGGTCCCGCTGATGCAGAGCGGCGTGGGCGGCCTGATCGTGCTCAATCTGATCATCAGCTTCACGCTGCCCGGGATCTCCTGGGGTGGGCACATCGGCGGTCTGATCGGCGGCGCGTTGGCGGCACTCATAATCCAGCTCGGCGATCGCTATCGTGCCCAGGCGCTTGCGCTGGCGGGCTGCGCGGTGATTGCTGTCGCCGCGGTTGGGGGCTCGGTGGCGACCGCGAAATCGAGCGACGAAGAACAGGACGCCGCCGGCGGGCTGACGCTCGTCAATCCCGAACCATGAGCGTGATCTCCGCGCCGACCGTTGCCCTGGGACCGATTTGATCCTAGACCTGTGCGGGGTACCCAAACCCTGTGCGGCCCAGACCGTGTGCGCGGTACCCAGACCGTGTGCGCGGCACCCAGACCGTGTGCGCGGCACCCAGACCATGTGTTGGGTACCTAGATCGTGCGCGCGGTAGTCTCAAATCAACGATGACACTGCTAACCGACGCGCAAATCGAGCAGCGCCTCAGCGCTAGCGAGTGGCTCAGTCGCGGGAACGACGGTGGAGCGATCGCACGCGAGTGGAAGTTCGAGGACTTCGCTCACGCGATTGCGTTCGTCAACCTTGTGGCCGAGGTTGCCGAGCAGGTCAACCATCATCCCGACATCCTCCTGCATGGCTGGAACAAGGTGCGCCTGGAGCTGTCCACTCACTCCGAGGGCGGTCTCACGCAGGCCGACTTCGACGTGGCCGCGCGTATTGACGATCTCCTCTGAAGCTTGGGTAGAGCCGACCCCTGCCCCTGCTACGGTTGTGCGGTCGGCTACCGATGAACGACGACGACAAACCTCCCCGAAGTAGTTTGGCCCTGACCGGCGCAGCGCCGGCCAATGTGGGCCGCCCTCCTTGCAGTGCTCGTCCGTGGACGCGGCACACAGTCATTTGCGCCTGCGCCGGCGCCGATCTCGTGTGAACGGGCTGAAGCTGATACTCGCGGTCGCGTTGATCGCGATCAACGCGTTCTTCGTTGCCGCCGAGTACGCGCTCGTGCGCTCCAGGCGCTCGCGTCTGGAGGTCATGCGCGACGAGGGTCTACGCGGGGCAACGCTTGCCCTCAGTCAGATCGATCGCATCAACGAGTACATCTCGGCTGTGCAGATCGGCGTGACGATGACCTCGCTCGCGATTGGCGCGCTCGCCACGCCCGCGCTGGCGGACATCCTCAAGGGTGCGCTGGGCAGCACGCCCAGCCACGATGCGGCGATTGCGATATCGGTGATCCTGGCCTTCGTGCTGATCGCCGCCACCCAGTTGATCGCGGGGGAGATGGTTCCCAAGCTCTACGCGGTCGATCGCTCGGAGTCGGTGGCCCGCCGGATCGCCCGCCCGCTGCAGGCTTTCAGCGTCCTGTTTCATCCGGTCATCATCGGTGTCAACGCGGTCTCGGGCCGCATCCTGCGATTGCTGGGCGTGGAGATGAGCCGCGAGCACGAGGGTGGCTCGCCCGACGAGCTCAAGCGTTTGATCGCCGAGTCCTACGCCGGCGGTCACCTCGATCCGGGCGAGGCGGGAATGCTCACAGGCGTGTTCCACCTCCATGAGCAGGAGGCGCGTCAGATCATGACCCCGATCCCGGCGGTGGTCACGGTTGACATCTCACAGGACGCGCAAACGGCGCTCGAGCTGTGCATCTCCAGCGGCCACACGCGACTGGTGGTGATCGAAGGGGAAAACCGCGATCGCGTACGAGGGCTCGTGCACGCGTCGTCGCTCGCGCGCCGGCTCATGCACGACGGGCCGCACGCCTCGATCGAGCCGATCATGCACGACGCCCCGATCGTCCCGGAGACCAAGCCGCTCGATGACCTGCTCGCCGATCTCCAGCGCGAGCGCACCTCGCTGGCGGTTGTCGTCGACGAGTACGGTCGGGTGGTGGGAATCGTGACGATCGAGGACATCGTCGAGGAGGTGGTCGGTGAGATCGCCGACGAGACCGATCCAGCCGCCGGTGAGGTTCGCCGGCTTGCCGATGGCGACTGGTTCGTGCGCGGCCACGTCTCGATCGCCGACCTGCTCGACTACGGCGTCGAGCTGCCCGTCGACAGCGACGCCTACAACTCAGTCGGGGGGTTCGTGTTCGCTGAGATCGGTCGTTTGCCGCGTCGAGGCGACACGATCAGCTCCGGAGACTTCTCGATCAGAGTTGAGTCGGTTCACCACAATCGAGTTGAGGCTGTGCGCATCCGTGAGCGCCGACCGGTGCGCGCTCGTGAGGAGCAACCGCGCGAGGCCGCCCGTCGCGAGTCCCATCCTGGAAGCTGAGGTCCCCAAAGACACGTCCGGCCCGCGGGGGGAGCGGGCCGGAGCGTGTGCACTGGGAGGAGGCGGGTGTGCGTTGCGAACTGTGTCGCATCTCCAAGTATGCCCGTCGCGATGAAGCTGACCTAAAAGTCCGGTGAGGCAAAATAAATTCTCACCGTGCCTCCGCCGGCTGCTGGTGTTGCGCCGCCGCGGCCGCTGGTGTTGTGATCAGGACACGTCGGTTGGCGGAACGGCTGTGCGCCACCTCTGGGCGCGGTAGCTCAGTAGGCGAGGAACCCCCGCTTTGTCTTGCGACCCAGCGCGCCTTCGCCGATCAGCTCATCCACACGGGGTGGGATGCTCTCGCCGATCGTCTCGCCGATCGCCTTTGACACATCCAGGCCAACGAGGTCCAGCAGCGCCAGCGGCCCCATCGGGTGACCCGCGCCGAGCTTCATGCAGGTGTCGATGTCCTGTGCGTCCATCCCGGTCTCTTCCAGCAGGCGCACAGCGCTGAACAGGTAGGGGAACAACAGGCGATTGACGACGAACCCCGGCACATCGGGAACCTCGACGGCGGTCTTCTCAAACGCCTCGCACAGCGCCTGCGCTCGACCGCGGGTGTCCTGTGAGGCGGCACTCGGAAACACAAGCTCCACGAGCTTCATGCGTGTGACGGGATTGAACACGTGCAAGCCGAGGAACCGCTCGGGGCGACCAGATGCCTGCGCGAGTCGCTCGACAGACAGCGAGGAGGTGGTGGAAGCGAGGATCGCCTCGGCATCGAGCACGCCGTTCAGCTCTGCCAGCAGGCCGGCCTTGATGTCGTGGTCCTCAACAACGGCCTCGACGACCATCGAGGACTCGGACAACGCCGAGGAGTCCATCACGATCTGCACGTGCTGGGGGTCGATCTGGGCCTCCATGCGGCTGAGAGTCTTCTCGACCGTCGCTCGTGCGCGGTCGGCCGACTCCTGCGAACGGGCCAGCAACAGCACCGGTCCATGGTGCGCCGCAGTGGAGGCCAGGCCGCAGGCGATGGCGCCGCTGCCGACTATGGCTAGTCGCTCGTTCACGCGTCCTGCTCCCTTCTGGTGGTGTGTGGTATCCGATTTCGCGGGCGGTGTCGCTGAGGGTCCCGCGCCGCGACCCCGACTTTGGTTGACTGGCCAGTCAATCGAGGGTCGCTGAGCGGTACAGTAGAGGGAGCGGGCACGCGGCGCGTTGCCGAGAGCGTCTCGCGCAGCCCCCAAGCGCACTCTGGAGGCGTGTGGCGAGCGCTGACAGCGGACACGCCGCACGCTCTGCACGGATGAGCGCGAGCATCGACCCTCCCAACACCGACAACACCCGACAAAGGACTTCCATCATGAGGCAACCAGACGGCCGCGAGGTCGTGATCGTCGAGGCGGTACGCACCCCTATCGGTCGCGGCCACCTGGAGAAGGGCTACTACAAGGACACCCATCCCAACACGCTGCTGGCGAAGGTCTACACCGAGGTGATCGACCGCGCTGGCATCGAGCCCGCCGTGGTCGAGGACGTGGTCGCCGGGTGCGTGCAGCAGTTCGGTGAGCAGGGCTTCAACATTGCCCGCAACGCCTGGCTGCAGGCGGGTCTGCCGATTGAGACCCCCGGCACGACCGTCGATCGTCAGTGCGGATCGGCTCAGCAGGCGGTTAACTTCTCGGCGGCGCTGATTGCCGCCGGCGTGCACGACGCGATGATCGGCGGTGGCGTCGAGCACATGGGCCATTTCCCGTTCTCGGCTGGTATGAAGACTCAGCAGGAGTTCGGCTTCGCGTTCACGCCGGAGCTGATGGCCAAGCACAACATCGTCGGGCAGGGCCTCGGCGCCGAGATGATCGCCGACGAGTGGGAGATCCCGCGCTCCGAGCTCGACGAGCTGGCGGTGCGCTCCCACAAACTGGCCCACCAGGCCACCGAGGAGGGGCGCTTCGAGCGCGAGATCGTGCCGTTTGCGGTCAACGGCGACACGTACGTTGTCGATCAGGGCATCCGTCCCGACACGAATCTCGAGGCGCTTTCTCAGCTGAAACCGGTGTTCAAGCCCGACGGCAAGATCACGGCGGGCAACAGCTCACAGATCTCCGACGGCGCATCGGCGGTGCTGTTGATGTCCGCGCAGAAGGCGAAAGATCTGGGACTCACCGCCCGCGCGCGGATCGTCGATCAAACGACGGTGGGCTGTGACCCGGTGAAGATGCTCGAGGGGCCGATCCCCGCCACGCGCAAGATCCTGCAGCGCAACGGGATGCAGATCGACGATATCGACCTGATCGAGATCAATGAGGCGTTCGCGCCGGTCGTGGCGGCGTGGAAGCGCGAGCTGAAACCTGACATGGACCGCGTCAACGTCAACGGCGGCGCGATGGCGCTCGGCCATCCGCTGGGCTCCACCGGCGCGCGACTCATAACCACGCTGTTGCACGAGCTCGAGCGCTCGGACAAGGAGATCGGCTTCGTCACGATGTGCTGTGGCGGGGGGCTCGGCACAGCCACGTTGATTCAGCGCGTCTGAGCTAACCCTTTGGCCCCGCGCCGGTCCAGTCGACCGCGACCGGCGTGAGGGCCAGCAGTGCCTGCCAGGTGGCCGCTTC
>JBAWFB010000225.1:0-1705 GCA_049591495.1 Solirubrobacteraceae bacterium | reverse complement strand
CCGGGCCGCGATCCAAACCGGCGAGAAGGAGAAGGGGCGCGATCTCCTACACGCCGCGCTGGCTAGATACGCGGAGCTTGGCCTGGAGCGCGAAGCAGCGGACGTGCTCGACGAGCTCTCCCTGCTCGCGGCAGACGCGGGAGAAGTCGAGCGGTGTGCCCGCCTGGCCGCAGTCGGCGCGTCAACTCGCGCACGGCTCAGCTGCGCGCCCACACTTGGGCTGACGGAACGGTTCGACACCGCGCGCACACAGCTCACAGCCAATGGAGCCAGCGATGACTGGGACGCTGCTTGGGCGCAAGGCGAACAGACCGCGCTGGCCGACGCGATCGCCTACGCACGACGAGGACGAGGACGCCGCCGCCGCAGCACCGCGGGCGGCTGGCCAAGCCTGACCGACACCGAGCGCGACGTGGCGCTCCTGGCCGCCAGCGGCAAGACCAACCCACAGATCGCCACGCAGCTCTTCATCGCCCGAAGCACAGTGAAGACGCATCTCTCAAGCGTCTACCGCAAGCTCGACGTCGCAAACCGCACCGAGCTCGCGGGCGCCGCGCGAGACGCTATGTAGGCACTGACCGGGCGCTGTCGTTCGGGTGCTGCCCGCTTGTCAGTGCCGCACCTCGTAGTAGAGGTTGGCGGGGTCTTCGAAGTCATGCACCCGAAAGCGGGTGAAGCCGGCGTCGCGCGCTAGCTGCTCGGCCTTCCGGAGTGGCAGGCCGATGGTGCCAAGGCCGGCGCCGCCTGGCTCAGCCGAGGACATGCAGCCCCAGACCCGAAAGGCGAACCTGGCGAGCCCTCGTCTTACCCTGCCGCCTCGGCCGCTGCTGCGAGCCCTCGCCTGCAGTGCTCCATCAGGACGTCGTAGTCCTCGACCTTTGAGATCTCGAAATATTCAACGTCGGTGACGACCTCGAGGTTGTGGCCGGGCGCCCAATAGTAGGTCTCTCCGGCTGTGTAGTCACGGGTGCCGTCGGCGCTGTTTACCCGAATGGTGCCGGAGATGATGTAGCCCCAATGCGCGCACTGGCATCGATCGTCGGGCATCCCCGCAAACAGTTCGTCGGTCTTCCCACCAGCTTGCATTCTGATGAGGCACATAGCGAGACCGTCGAAGTCCTTCCGCTTGATTGTTGCTTCGGGTGCCTCCAGGTCGGTTGGGAGATCGTCCCACGCCAAGCCATCTGCCATGTCCCGCTCCTCCTCGCTCGTTTGCTGTTCGACCTACTGATCGTGGTGACTGCGGTGCTTGCCTTCAGCGGGGGACTCTATCCCGGTTTCGACGGTCGTTGGGAAGGTAGCGCGGCGATACGCGGGCGTTAGCTACGGGGTCAGGTCGTTGACTACTTGCGCGGCGGGAAGGATCTCCGAGATTCGAGTCACGTTCGCGCCCGCGTACAGCGGCCCCGAGTCCACGAGGCTCTCCGGGCCATCGTCCAAAGCCATCGGCGGGCCGAGGAAGGGGAGCGCTGGGCGCTGGACCTGAAGCCCGCGATCCTGGAGTGTTTCCGGGACGCGCATCACGAGCGGTGAGGCGAGGCGGTTGGCGAGCCGGATCCAGGCAGGCCCGCGAGGATCGTCGCCCAGCCAGCGGCGGGTCGCAGCATTCGGGACCACGCGATGCGGCGCTTCGGCCCACCCGAGCCCGAACAGCTCCGTCAGGACGGTGCGGTCGGCTTGTAGGCACCGCAGCTTGTAATCGGGG
>JBAWFB010000224.1:0-1800 GCA_049591495.1 Solirubrobacteraceae bacterium | reverse complement strand
TGCGGGTGCTGCTCGCCGAGGACAACGCGGTCAATCAACTGCTGGCGCGCCGTGTGCTGGAGAAGCTCGGTGCCGAAGTGACCGTGGCGGACAACGGCGAGACGGCGATCGCGAAGCTCGCCGAAGCACCCTTTGACGTGGTCTTGATGGATTGCCAGATGCCCGTGATGGACGGCTACGCCGCTACCCGGCGAATCCGCGCCGGCGCCGCCGGCCCGTCAGCCGCAAGGCTGCCGATCATCGCGCTCACGGCGCATGCCCTGAGCGGCCATCGCGAGGAATGCCTCGCGGCCGGCATGAACGACTACCTGACGAAGCCGATCGAGCCAGGCGCCCTGCGGTCCATGCTCGACGGCCTCCTCTGCGCCCCATCGTCCGGCGGTCGCGAGCAGGCGTAGCGCGAGTCGAGCCTCCCGCGCAACCGGCGCCCAAGGGGTTGACGGTGAGCGCGTAATGTATCAATTTGCTCATCGGTGGCGAGACGCCGAGCCGTATCGCCATCATCACCAGCGGTCAGGGGTGCATGGCGTTCGATGCGCTATGGGCCTTGGCTGATATGCGCGTGGGCTGAAACAAGAGTTGTGGACTATGCATCAACGATCTGTACGTCTAGTGGGTTTCCCGGCGTTGGCCGCCCTGCTTATGATTTCCATCCTCTCGTGCGCGACAACCCCGGCTCGCCCCGTGGTAGCGCTGCCGAATGGCTACTACCTGCAGCCGGATGCGCAGGATCAATCCCAGATCGTGAAGCGAGGCGGCGGACACGTTCTGCCGGCCCCCGTTGCGGCATATGCCGTATCCGGCTATCTCGTGGCGGGTGCTCTGGGCGATGCTCCGGCATCGAGCCGCCTGTACACCAACGACCTGCCGTTCACGGGCGGACCGGACACGCGATACTTCATTCTCAACACGGCGAGCGGCAAGCTCGAGACTGATCTCTCCGGGCCGGCGTGGCGGGCGCGGCTCAAGGCGCTCGGCGTACCTTCCGACTTCCAAATCTATCCTCCGCTGCCGTGGCAGCAATGAAGGCTCTCTCGGCGGCCTCGTAGGGCGTGCCCCGCACGGCTGATGCGTGATGCATCAGCGCACGAGGTCGGGTGTCGCGGCACGGAAACAAGTCCTTTTCCTGCGGGGCACAGCTACCTGATCGATATCGGCCGGTCGTCCAGCACACCTTCGGAGGCCTCGCCCGTGGGCGGCGGCGGCCGGATTGCGCAGCTGCGGGCTTTGCATCTATTGTGGCCGCCGGGGTGAAATCGTGAGCAGAGCGGCGCACCGAGCGCGCAGGGGTTTCCGCAACATGCGTAGTCAGATCATTGTCGCACTCCTCGGCGCAGCGTCGCTCACGTCGATGGCCGGACTCATCGCGCCGGCGCACGCGGCCGTCCGTTCCCACGAGACGGTCGATGCCAAACGCCTGCTCGCGGCCGACTCGCCGGCGAACGCGGGCCAGTGGATGTCGTACGGCCGCGATTACAGCGAGCAGCGCTACAGCCCGCTCAAACAGATCAACGTGGACAACGTCAGCCGGCTGGGCCTGGCCTGGTACGCCGACCTTGCCGAGCGTGGCGGCAGTTACGAGACGACGCCGATCGCCGTCGACGGCCGCATTTTCGTGACCGCCCCCTGGAGCAAGGTCTACGCCTTCGACGCGAAGACCGGCAAGCCGCTCTGGAAGTACGATCCGAAGGTTCCGGGTGCGTATGCGGTGAAGCTGTGCTGCGGCATCGTGAATCGCGGCGTCGCAGTGTGGAAGGGCAAGGTCATCTGGGGCACGCTCGATGGGCGCCTGATCGCCGT
>JBAWFB010000223.1:0-17128 GCA_049591495.1 Solirubrobacteraceae bacterium | reverse complement strand
GGCAGTGCTCGCGAGCGCCGGCGAGGCGATGGTCGCGCTGCTGGCGCAGATCGACGAGCTGCTCAACCAGGATCGGGCCGCGGGCGAGCAGGTCTCGGCCGAGCTGCGCGCATGCGCGCAGGAGGAGGCCGAGATCCAGGCGGCGCTAAGGACCGAGGGCGAGGCGGTGACGGGCGCCGAGGTGGCAGCACAACGCCTGCGCGATCAGGCCGCCGAGGCGCTGACGGAGCTGCGCGAGGTCTGCGAGCGCCTGGAGCTGGCGGTGAGCGAGGAGACGGTGGAGCCGCTGAGCGAGGAGCAGGAACAGGCGCTGAGGGCGCGCCTGGAGCGCCTGGTGCGCCGACGCGAGCAGCTCGGGCCGGTGAACCCGCTCGCGCAGGAGGAATACGCACAGGCGATCGCCCATGTCGAGGAGCTGGAGGAGCGGCGCACCGACCTGGAGACAGCCCTGCGCGAGCTGCGCGCGGTGATTCGCGAAACCGACCGCCAGATCCACGAGACGTTCAACGAGACTTTCAGCGCGGCCGCTCGCAACTTCGAGGAGCTCGTGGGAGACGTGTTCCCGGGCGGCAGCGGCCAGCTGCGGCTCGTCAAAGACGAGCAGACGCCCCGTGCAGTGCTCGGCGGGCAGCCGGCGCCAAACGATGCGGGAGTCGGTGAGGCCGACGCCGACGCGGAGATCGAGGCTGACGCAGAGGAGGATGAGGGGGAGGAGATGCTGGGCGTGGAGATCGAGATCACCCCAGCGGGCAAGTCGACCAAGCGGCTCTCGCTGCTATCCGGCGGCGAGAAGTCGATGACCGCCCTCGCGTTCCTGTTCTCGGTGTTCCTCGCGCGACCATGCCCGTTCTATGTGCTCGACGAGGTCGAGGCGGCGCTGGACGATCTGAACCTCGACCGCTTCCTCACGCTGTTGCGCCGCTACGCCAACCGGGCCCAGTTCATCGTGATCACCCACCAGAAGCGCACGATGGAGGCAGCCGACTGGCTGTATGGCGTGTCGATGGCCGACAACGGCGTCTCCAAGGTGCTCTCGCGGCGCTTGCCCAAGGATGAGGCTCAGCTCACAACCGAGAGCGCCTCGCCGGTCGCTTCCGTGCCCTCCTAGACAGTCATGCCGCGCGACTGGAGCGATCTGTTCATCTGCGACACGCCGGGCGGCGCCGGCGATGAGTCGGCAGGCGAGCAGGGCAAGGAGCGTCGCCGTGGCCTGTTCCGTCGCCTGCGCGAGAACCTGTCGAAGACCCGCCAGGCACTCGGCTCGGAGATTCAAGCGACCCTGTTCGCAAAGCTCGACGAGCACACGTGGGAGCGCTTGGAGGAGGCGCTGATCATGGCCGACGTGGGCGCCGTCACGACCGCCGCGGTCGTCGAGACGCTTGAGACGGAGGCCACCGAAGGCGGGTTGACGAGCGGCGAGGAGCTGTCGGAGCGACTGATCGAGTTGTTGGCGGACACTGCCCGCAGCGAGAACGAGGACCGAATCGACCTTCGTGCCAAGCCGACGGTGATCCTCGCCGTGGGAGTCAACGGAACCGGCAAGACCACCACGATCGGCAAGCTCGCGTGGCACCTGCACAAGGAGCTCGGGGTGAGCGTGCTGCTCGGCGCGGCCGACACGTTCCGGGCTGCGGCCACCGAGCAACTCGAAGGTTGGGCGCAACGCGCTGGCTGTGAGATCGTCACCGGGCCGGAGGGTTCGGACCCCGGATCAGTGGCATTTGAGGCGGTTGCCCAAGCCTGCGCGACCGGCGTCGACGTTGTGATCGTGGACACCGCGGGACGCCTGCACACCCAGGACGACCTGATGGGAGAGCTCGCGAAGGTGCGACGGGTGATCTCCAGGCAACTGGAGGGTGCGCCGCATGAGACGCTGCTGACGGTCGATGCGACAACCGGTCAAAACGGCCTGCGTCAGGCGCAGATGTTCTCAGAGGCGGCCGGGGTCAGCGGAATCGTGCTCACAAAGCTCGACGGCACCGCGCGCGGAGGGATCGCGCTTGCGATTGCGCGCGAGACCGGTCTGCCGGTGAAGCTGATCGGAATCGGCGAGCAACTCGAGGATCTGCGACCGTTCGATCCGGACGATTTCGCTCGCGCCTTGATCGCTGAGCGATAATCAGTCCTATGGACGCCTGGATCGTTTGGGTCGTGATCGCGTGTGTGCTCGGTATCGGCGAGATGCACCAGGGCGGCTTCTACCTTGCACCGTTCGCCGCCGGAGCTGCGCTCGCAGCGGTTGTGGGTTTGCTCGGCGTGGCGGCCCCGCTGTCGGCGATCGTGTTCTTGCTCGCCTCGGGGATCGTGTTTGGGACGTTGCGTCCCATCGCCCAACGTCACCGTAGGCTTCCGCCGGCGATCAGAACCGGCGCGGCCGCGCTCGTCGGGCGCAAGGCGATCGTGCTGGAGCGAATCGCCAACGACGAGGGGGTCGGCTGTGTGAAGATCGACGGTGAGGTGTGGACCGCGCGCAGCTTCGACGAAGATGAGGTGTTCGACACGGGCGAACGTGTCGAAGTCGTCGAAATTCGCGGAGCTACGGCATTTGTGATGCACTGAGACGGCGGTTCGCAGGAAGATGGATAAGTAGGCTCAGCTTGGATAAACGAATGAAAGGGAGGCGGCTCCCATGGTCGCTCTGATCGTCCTAGCCATTGTCGTGCTGTTTGCGCTGGTCGTGGCTGCGCGCACGATTCGCGTGATTCCCCAGGCGCGGGCGGGTGTGGTGGAGCGGTTGGGTCGCTACAGCCGCACGCTCGAGCCGGGCTTGACGATCGTCACGCCGTTCATCGATCGCGTGAAGCCGCTCGTCGATCTGCGCGAGCAGGTGGTGAACTTCTCGCCGCAGTCGGTCATCACAGAAGACAACGTTGTCGTGGGAATCGAGACCGTGCTCTATTTCACGATCACCGACCCGCGCTCAGCGACCTATGAAATAGCCAATCCACTGCAGGCGATCGAGCAGCTGACCGTCACGACGCTGCGCAACGTGATCGGCGGATTGACGCTCGAGGCGACGCTCACCGCGCGCGAGAACGTCAACACCGAGCTGCGCGTGGTGCTCGACGAGGCCACCGGCAAGTGGGGCATTCGCATAAACCGCGTGGAGATCAAGTCGGTCGACCCGCCGCCGGACATCAGGAGCGCGATGGAGAAGCAGATGCGCGCCGAGCGCGACCGGCGTGCGGCGATCCTCACCGCCGAAGGCGAGAAGCAGGCGCAGATCCTCACCGCCGAGGGCGCCAAGCAGGCAGCGGTCCTGACGGCCGAGGGTGCCCAGCAGGCCGCGGTCCTCGACGCCGAGGGCGAGCGCCAGGCGGCAATCCTGCGCGCTGAGGGCGAAGCCAAGGCGATCGACACCGTGTTCACGGCCATCCACGAGGGCAAGCCAAACCGGGAGCTGCTGAGCTACGAATACCTGCAGATGCTCCCCCAGCTCGCCGAAGGAGACTCCAACAAGGTGTTCGTCATACCCTCTGAGTTCGCCGAGGCGTTTGGGGGCATCGGCGAGGCGATAGCGCGGCGCGGAGAGCGCAAGCCCGAGTAGCCATGTTTGACTCTCTCTCTGAGAAGCTGCAGGCCACGCTGGGCGACGTTCGCGGGCGAGGAACACTCACCGAGAAGGACATCGATCAGGCGATGCGCGAGATTCGCCTCGCGCTGCTGGAGGCCGATGTCAACTTCAAGGTCGTAAAGCGCTTCACCAGCGACGTGAAGGAGCGCTGTCTGGGGGCTGAGATCGTCGGCAAGCTCAACCCGGGCCAGCAGGTCGTGAAGATCGTCGCGGACGAGCTCACCGTGTTGATGGGGGGCCCGCCCACCCTCGACCCGCCCACCCTCGACCCGTCCACCCTTGACCCGCCCACCCTTGACCCGCCCACCGGCGCTTCGGCGGGCCTCAGCTTTTCACCGCGACCGCCCACGGTGGTGTTGATGGCCGGTCTGCAGGGATCCGGCAAGACGACCGCCACGGCCAAGCTCGCGCGCTACCTGCGCGAGGAGCACTCCTCCTCCGTGGCGCTTGCTGCCTGCGACGTGTATCGCCCGGCGGCTGTCGATCAGCTCGTCAAGGTCGGCGCGCAGGCGGGTGCAGCGGTATATGAGCAGGGCACCGATCGTAATCCGGTGGAGATCGCGGCCTGGGCGCTCGAGCGTGCGCGCCAGGAGGGCAAGGACGTGTTGATCGTCGACACGAGCGGCCGACTGCACGTGGACGAGGAGCTGATGGCGGAGCTCGTGCAGATTCGCGACGCGGTCAAACCGCACGATGTGCTGCTGGTCGTCGACGCGATGACCGGCCAGGACGCGGTCAACGTCGCCGAGCAGTTCGCGGCGGCCGTGCAGTTCGATGGCGTGGTGATGAGCAAGCTCGACGGCGACGCCCGCGGTGGCGCGGCGCTGTCGGTGAAGGCCGTGACGGGCAAGCCGATCCTATTTGCCTCCACGGGCGAGAAGCTCGATCAGTTCGAACGCTTCCATCCCGATCGCATAGCCCAGCGGATCCTCGGCATGGGCGATGTGATGAGCCTGATCGAGAAGGCTGAGCAGCAGTTCGACGAGACTCAGGCCGCCGACCTGGAGCGCAAGCTGCGTCGCAACGAGTTCGGCCTCGACGATTTTCTGGACCAGTTGAAGACGATCCGTCGTATGGGGCCACTCACGAACGTGCTCGGAATGATCCCCGGTTTCGCGGGTGCCCAGTTGAAGGGGATGAAGGTCGATGAGCGTGAGCTCGACCGTATCCAGGCGATCATTCTCGCGATGACACCCGAGGAGCGCACCCGCCCCGAGCTGATCAAAGGATCGCGGCGCCTGCGGATCGCGCGTGGATCGGGCACCAACGTGCAACAGGTCAACCAGCTCGTCAAGCAGTTCGCTCAGATGCGCAAGGTCATGAAGCAGGTCGGTCGCGGCAAGATGCCGGACGTCGGTGCCCTGATGCGTCAGGCGCGCTGACGGGACCGCTGTGGTCGTCTGACAGCGTCAGCCGCATCTCCCAGCCGACCACCCGATCCCGTCAGGGACCCGAGTTGATCGCTTACCGTCTAAGCTCTCAAGCTGACTTTCGCAAGCACTCAGAGAGGAAACCGTGTCGGTAAGGCTAAGGCTCACGCGTGTGGGCGCAAGGAAGAACCCGGTGTGGCGCGTGGTCGTCGCCGATCAGCGCTCCCCGCGCGACGGTCGCGTGATCGAGACGATCGGCCACTACAACGCCCAGACGAACCCCTCGACGATCGTGATCGACGAGGATCGTGCGCGCAGCTGGCTGGCACGCGGGGCGCAGCCGTCCAACACGGTTGCAAAGCTGCTGCGCATACAGGGGATCAGCCGATAACTTCGGGCACTGCATCGCGGATGAGGGCACAATGACCCCGGAAGGCGAACAGGCATCCTCTGAGGTCATGAGGGAGTTGTTGGAGTACCTGGCGCAGGGCTTGGTTGACCGCCCCGAAGAGGTGTCGGTCGAGCAGTTCGAGGAGGACGACGGCACGATCGTGCTGGAGTTGTGCGTGGCTGACGAGGACTACGGTCAGGTGATCGGCCGCGGTGGGCGCACCGCTCATGCGCTGCGAACCGTGGTGAAGGCCGCCGCGGTGAACGAGAAGCGCCGCGTGCTCGTCGACATAGTCGACTGAGATGACCGCTGCGGCGGGGGAGCACTCCGCAGGGAGTGAGGACCACAGCTTGCCCCGCGTGTCTGCCGGCCGTGTGGGTCGCGCTCACGGATTGGATGGGAGCTTTTACGTGACGGGTGCTCGTCCGCGTCTGCTCGCGCTCGGGATGCAGCTCGCTGTGGGGGACCGGACGGCCGAGGTGGTGAGGCGAGCCGGGACCGACAAGCGCCCGATCGTGCGTCTCGACGGGATCGAGAACCGCAACGCGGCGGAGGCGGTTCGAGGTCTCGAGCTGACAGCCGACCAGGCGCAGGCACCCACGCTCGGAGAGGGGGAGTGGTGGGCAAGCGAGCTCGAGGGTTGCGAGGTCGTGGATGGTGAGCGGTTTGTTGGGACTGTCATCCGGCTTGTGGAGCTCCCGTCCTGCGAGGCGTTGGAGGTGAGGCTCACGAGCTCCGCTGCCAACCGCTCGGGTGCTACACCGGAGGAGATACTGGTGCCGATGGTGCGCGACGCGATCCGTCACGTCGATGCCCCCGGGCGCCGGATAGACGTGGACATGAGCTTTCTGGAGGACGCGTGATGGAGATCGACATCTTTACGCTGTTCCCGGAGTGGTTTGAGTGGTTTGAGCGCCAGCGCCACGTACGCAACGTGCTGGAGAGCGGCTCGCGTTTGCGCTATGTCAATTTCCGCGAGCACACGCCGCTGAGTGGCGGCCAAGTGGATGACACTCCGTTTGGAGGCGGTGCCGGGATGGTGTTGCGCGTCGACGTGCTGGACGCAGCGTTGAGCGCGCACTATGGGGTCGATGCCACGCGCGTGGCACAGCAGCGGCGTGTGATCGCCCTCGCACCGAACGGACGGGTGCTGGATGAGGATTACGTTCAGGAGTTGGCAGCCGAGCCGGCGTTGACGTTGCTGTGTGGACGCTATGAGGGCTTCGACGAGCGGATCGTTGAGCACTACGCCAGCGAGACCCTGTCAATCGGGCGCTACGTGCTCTCGGGTGGAGAGCCGGCTGCGATGGTTGTGTGCGATGCGGTGCTGCGCAAGCTTCCGGGCGCACTCGGGCATGCCGAGTCGGCCGTCGAGGAGTCCTTCAGCGAGGCGCTCGACGGCGAGCCGGAGTATCCGCACTACACGCGACCCGCCGAGTATCGCGGCTGGCGGGTGCCGGAGGTCCTGCTGTCCGGGCATCACGGGCACGTGCGCGAGTGGCGCGCACAGCAGAGCCGGCACCGCGGAGAATCGCGCTGAGGGGCCCTCTCCTCGACGTTGGTTCGGCCGCCTCTCGTGGAGTTTGTGCGCGTTCCGCGCGCGCCAGTCGTCTGGATGTCACCCGACCCCCTGCGCCGCGGCGTGCGGCGTTCGCTACCATTCGCGAGCGCGTCGGTCAGTGAAGCGTTCCCCGCTCACACTGGCGCCTTCTTTTTGCCATGAGCACTGTCATCCAAAGCATTGAGCGCGCACAGCTGCGCCGTGTCCCCGACTTCGGGCCGGGCGACCGCGTGAAGGTGCACTTCCAGGTGATCGAGGGCACACGCCGCCGTATCCAGGTTTTCGAGGGTGTCGTCATCAAGCGCCAGGGGCACGGTGTGCGCGAGACCTTCACCGTGCGCAAGCAGTCTTTCGGGGTTGGGGTCGAGCGTATGTTCCCGGTGCACTCCCCGAAGATCGAGCGCATCGAGGTGGCGGCCAGGGGGGATGTGCGTCGCGCCAAGCTCTACTACCTGCGTGACCGTGTCGGCAAGCGTGCACGTGTGCGTGAGCGCCGCTACACCGGTCCTGAGCAGGTCGTCGAGTCGGGCCTCCTGCATGAGCCGGCTCAGGCGACCGACGCAGACGGCACGACCGCAGAGGACACGGTCCTGAATGCGGAGGGAACCGAGTCGACAAGCGCGGCTGACACGGGCGAGGGGACAGTGAGCCTTCAAGATGGGCAGGGGGAGTCATCCGCGCCGCTCGCGCAGACACCCGAGTCGAGCGGGGGGGCGTCCGACGACGGGGAGAGCTCAGCGGCGCAGGACGGCCCTGAGGCTACTAGCCCGGATGCGTCGACGGCGGTCACGGACGAGGCCGAGTCCCCCTCCGACGCCGGTGACGCGTCAGCCGGCGACCAAGTCGCGTGACAACCGGGCCCGTGTCGGCGAAGGGCTCCAAGGACACGGGTGCAGGTGGGGGGGCACCCAAGTCCAGGATCAACTCGATCGTCGAGCTGATCGTGATCGTGCTGGTGGCGATTGGCCTGGCGCTCGGCATACAGGCGTTCATCGTCAAGCCCTACAAGATCCCGAGCCGCTCGATGGAACCGACGCTCGAGGTGGGCCAGCGAGTGCTCGTCGATCGCATCGGCATGCACTTCAGCGAACCCAAAATCGGCGACATCATGGTGTTCCATCCCCCCAAGGACGCCGAACAGCAGGTGTGTGGGCCGGCACCGCACGAGGTGACCCCTGGTGGCGCGGCCTGCGATGCGCCCGAGCCCGAAGAGGCGAGCGTGAACTTCATCAAGCGGGTGGTCGCTGGTCCTGGCGATACGCTCTACATCAAGGAAGGTCATGCGTACGTCAATGGCAAGAGGGAGCACGACCCCTACATCACGCCGTGCGGCAGCAGCTCGGAGTGCAATTTCCCCACCCCGATCAAGATTCCCGCCGGCCACTGGTTCATGATGGGGGACAATCGTGGCGAATCGGACGACAGCAGGTTCTGGGGACCCATCCCCACGAAATGGATCATCGGGCAGGCCTTCCTCACCTACTGGCCTCCCGATCGCATCGGCTCCCTCTGATAGCTCGTCGCGTCCGGCAACGAGCTCCAGGGCGCCTTATTCCAAGCGTGCTCGTCGTCGCGCACGACGCGGCACCAGCGGGCAACGGCTGTTTGCGTTCGACCGCCGGCTTGGCGTACCTCTAGTTGCCGGGGCCGATGAGGCCGGCCGCGGATGCCTGGCGGGACCGCTTGTCGCGGCGGGGGTGCTGTTCGACTACGACAGGCTCACCACGCGTGAGCTGCGCGCGCTGGGAGCGCTCAACGACTCCAAGCAACACACAGCGCTTGCGCGTGAGGAGCTCTATCCGCTCGTGCTCTCAACCGCGGTGCGTGTCATGGTCGTGTCGCGTTGTGTCAGCGGGATCGACTCATTCGGCTTGCACAAGACCAATCTCGCGGCTCTGCGCGACGCGATACGCGGTGTGACGAGTGGCGTGGAGGGAGAGGTCGAGTGCCTCATCGATGGGTTTGCCGTGCCCGAGTTCGAGCGTGCTCAGCGACCGATCGTAAACGGCGATGCCACGAGCGCCGCGATCGCGGCGGCTTCGATAGTCGCGAAGGTCACGCGCGACCGCTACATGCACCACGCGGACGAGCTGCACCCCGGCTGGAGCTTTGCTGAACACATGGGCTACTCCACTCCAGTGCACCGCGAAGCGATTCTCAGTCAAGGCGTCTCACCGCTGCACCGCATGTCCTTCCAGTCCTCGGCTTACGCGCAGCTCGCTCTCTGAGCGCCTCTAGCTGTCACCACGCCGCCTCTATGTGATCGAGGCGCAGCAGGCGGTTCTTGCCGTCGACGATTACTCCGACCGCGTCGAAACGGATCGTGTGGGCCCTGGGGCGTGTGCGCGTGTTCTCGTACAGCCATGCACACGCCAGTCGCTTCAGGCGGGTGCGCTGGCTGAACTTCAGCCACGCCAGTGGTTGGTCCTCTGGGCAGAGGCCCCGGCGACGGTTGCCGGCGCGCCGGGTCTTGACCTCTGCGAACACGAGCGCTTGCCCGTCGAAGGCGATCAGATCGATCTCGCCGTGGCGGGTCCTGACATTACGCGCCACGATCACGAATCCGAGGCGGCGGAAATGTCCGACAGCCATGTCTTCTCCCAGCGTGCCGAGAGCGCGGCGCCCATCGCCAGGGATGGGAGCGCCGGGAGAGGGGGGAGTCGCGGGGCGCATGTCTCGACCCTACGCCGATAAATGTGCCGTAAAGCGCACATTTGTGCCGATCCGCGCGCAGGGCTGTGCGACTGTGTTGCAAGAAGAGGGCGCGAAGCCGGCCCCATCGGCGCTGGATATCCTGGCGTGTACTCCAAAGAGTCCAGAGCTATGAACGATGCCCCCAACAACTCCAGTGGCTCGCCGGTCGCATCCGCCGCCGACTCCGGGAGCGGTCGCGTGCCAGATCGAGATTCGTCGAAGGTCGACGAGGCTACGGCCCAACAGGCCGGCAACCGGGGACCGCGAGGTCTAGACGGCGTCAGCAGCTTCATGGGGATGCGCTGGGACAGCGCCGACACCGTTCGCCTGGAGATCAGGCCGGAGCTGATCAATGGCGCGGGCCTGCTCTCCGGTGTGGTCACCTACGCGCTCGTGGACTACTGCATGGGCTCCACGCTGTGGCCGCACACCTCTGAGGAGGAGCACGTCGCGACGCTCAACATCTCGATCAACTACATCCAAACCGCCACCAGGGGCGAGATCGTGTGCACGACCGAGCTCGACCGCCGTAACCGGACCAACGCCGTGCTGCGCAGCGAGGTGCGCCACGAGGATGGCCGGCTGCTCGTCACCGCGATTGGCAGCTACGCGATCTTCCTCGCTCGTCGCCACAAGTTTGCCACCTGATCGCAGATGTCTGACCGCGCCAGTCGCACGCCGCGCGCGCTCACGATCGCCGGCTCGGATTCGGGCGGCGGGGCGGGTATTCAGGCAGATCTGAAGGCGTTCGCCCGCTGCGGTGTGCACGGCACGAGCGCGATCACAGCGATCACCGCGCAAAACACGCTTGGTGTGAGCGTCGTGTATCCGATTCCGGTAGAGGTCATCCTGGCTCAGGTACAGGCTGTGGTGGCAGACATCGGCGTGGATGTCGTCAAGGTGGGAATGCTCGCCACCACAGAGATCGTCCATGCCGTGGCGCAGGCGCTCGATGAGCTACCTGAAGGCACCCCCGTGGTGGTCGATCCCGTGATGGTCGCCGAGTCCGGTGCCGAGCTGCTCGACGCTCAGGCTCAGAGTGCTCTTCTCGATGAGATCCTGCCGCGTGCCACGGTACTCACGCCGAATGTGCCCGAGGCGCGTGCGCTTGCCGGTCTCCGATTCGGTGAAGGGGTTCGGGATGGGCTAAGAGAGGATGACCGTGCTGGTCGCGGCGCCGGTGGTGCTGGCTTAGGGGGTGATGCTGACCGCGATGGCGGTGCTGACCTGAAGGGTGCCGGACGAGACGCTGGTGCCGCGCGCGAGGGTTGGGCTTTGGGCGACGGCGAAGACGAAGCTGAAATCGAGACACTCGCCCGCGCCGTGCTCGCACTGGGCGTTGGTATCGTCGTTCTCACGGGCGGTCATCGCACTCATGCCGTCGATATCTTCCTCGACTCCGCCGACCCCGAGCAGGTCGTGAATATCCCCGGCAAGCGCCATCTCGATGGCGCTTCCCATGGGTCGGGGTGCACTCACTCCTCGATTCTCGCCGCACAGCTCGCGCTCGGCCGCGCTCCCCTGCAGGCCGCATTCGCAGCTCGCGCGATCGCAGGGGCGGCGGTGGCAGACGGGTTGCGCGACGTAGGGGAGGGGCCAGGACCGGTCGACGTGATGGGCTTGGCGCGCCTGCGTCTCGGGTAGGAATCGCCCGGCGTTTTGTCGCGCCGACAGCTCATTTCCGGTCGGTGCCAGTGCTTTCTGTGACGCTTGGCGTGTTTGTCATAATCCGTTGCGATGAAGTTGCTGCGTGTCAAGCCAGGCCATGGCGATGTGGTGCTTGCCGAGGGCGATGTCACGGTGCCCGAGCAGCGCGCGCAGTTGCTTGCCGCGTTTCGTGGCGAGCTCGATGCAGGCATGTGGGCCGCGGTGCCCACCAGCACCAGCGCCGGGCGGCGCGAGGCGGAGCTCGTCAAGAGCTTCGAGGAGGTTCCCATCGACGCGGAGCGCGTGATCTTCTTCCCCCGCGCTGCTGGTGGTGCCTGATGAGGCCCACTTGCGATCGTGCCGGCACGGCTGCCGGCCGCCATCGGTTGACGGTGTCCTAGCGCCATGCCGCTTGCCCTCGGTACCGCCGCGCTCGTACTGATGGCGTTGTTGTCGGTGCTCGCTCTGCCACGCCTGCAGGAATCGTTCCTGCCAACGCTACGGGCGCTGCCCGAACGCATCCGAGCCAATCCTGGGCCGGTTCTGGTGGAGGGCTATGACCCTGGGCGCGAACTGCGCGCCGAGCAGCGCGCGCGCATGTTGCTGCGCTCGTGCGTCAATGAGGAGGATTGGGCGATGTACAGCGAGCTCGGCTTCCTGCGCATCTGGAGCACGCTCCAAGATCGTCCCTGCGCCTATCTCATCTATCCCCACAAGCCGGTGCTTGCCTATACGCCCAGCACCAGGGCGCTACTGGGGGAGTACTGCATCGAGTTTCCCGACCGCACGCGTCCCTATGGCAGCGCCCGCCTGCCCGACGCCGACGACGTGCTCGCCAAGTGGGTAGTGCTCACGACCGAGGAGCGTTCGCTGATCGAGCTGTCGAATATGCACTTGCCCGGACGGCAGATCAGGGTCGCGCAGGCCCGCCGCGACCTGGTGCGCCTGGCGTGCTGGGAGCGCGAGCACCTTGGCTCGGCCAGCCGGGTGTCGCTGCGCGCCGGTAGTGTTTCCGCGCTGTGACCGTCCCCGCCCCCTTCGATGTCAGGCATCGCTCGCGCACCCTCACCGAGGGGCCCGAGCGCGCTGCCGCGCGCGCCTATCTGCACGGCATTGGCTACACCGCCGAGGATCTCGCCAAGCCGATCGTCGGCGTCGCGCACTCGTGGATTGAGACGATGCCGTGCAACTTCAACAACCGAGTGCTCGCCGCGAAGGTCAAGGAGGGAATCCGCGCGGCTGGGGGCACGCCGATGGAGCTCAACACGATCGCGATCTCCGACGGCATCACGATGGGTACCTCCGGGATGCGCGCCTCGCTCGTCTCACGCGAGTTGATCGCCGACTCGATCGAGCTGGTCGCCTCGGCGCACCAATTCGACGCGCTGGTCGTCATCTCAGGCTGCGACAAGACGATCCCCGGTGCGGTGATGGCGCTCGCGCGCCTGGACATTCCCGGCCTGATGCTCTACGGAGGCTCGATCCGTCCAGGTCACTACAAGGGACAGGACGTCACCATCCAGCAGGTCTTCGAGGCGGTTGGCGCGTTTGCGTCCGGCAAGATCACCGAAGCCGAACTGCACGAGCTCGAGGAGGCCGCCTCGCCCGGCGCGGGCGCCTGCGGCGGACAGTTCACGGCCAACACGATGGCGATGGCCTTTGAGGTGCTCGGCATCTCACCGGCCGGCTCATCGATGGTGCCGGCAGAGGACGGTCGCAAGCTGCAGGTGGCCGTCCGGTGCGGTGAGCTGGTCATGGACGTGCTGCGCCGCGGGTTGCTTCCGAGCGAAGTCATCACCAAGCCAGGCCTGGAGAACGCGATCGCGGCAGTCGCAATGAGCGGCGGATCGACCAACGGGGTGCTTCATCTGCTCGCGGTGGCTCGCGAAATGCGTGTGCCTCTCTCGATCGACGAGTTCGACGTCATCTCGGAGGCCACGCCGCTGTTGTGCGATCTGCAGCCCGGCGGCCACTATGTCGCCACCGATCTCTACGAGGCCGGTGGCGTGCCGCTCGTCCTGCGGCGCCTACAGGAAGCTGGCGTCCTGCGCCCCGACGCGCTCACCGTGACTGGTCGCACGATCGCGGAGCACGCCCAAGAGGCTCAGGAAACCCCCGGGCAGCGTGTGGTGCGGCCTCTCTCAGAGCCACTGCAGCCCACCGGCGGTTTTGCGATCCTGCGCGGCAACGTCGCCCCCGACGGGTGCGTCGTCAAGCTCGCGGGGCACGAGCGCCGCCTGCACGTCGGTCCCGCGCGTGTGTTCGACGGTGAGGAGCCCGCAATGGCGGCCGTCCTGGCCCATGAGATCTCCGAGGGCGACGTGGTCGTGATTCGCGGAGAGGGGCCGGCCGGTGGTCCGGGGATGCGCGAGATGCTGTCCGTCACGGCCGCGATCGTCGGTGAGGGGCTGGGAGAGAGTGTCGCGCTGATCACAGACGGGCGCTTCTCCGGCGCCACTCACGGCTTCATGGCGGCCCACGTAGCTCCCGAGGCGGTCCGTGGCGGTCCGATCGGTGCGCTTGCCGACGGTGATGAGATCACGATCGACGTGGCGAACCGACGCATCGACGTGGCGCTCCCCGACGAGCAGATCGCCGAGCGCCTCGCCTCCTATGCGCAGCCGCCACGTGCCGACGAGCACATCGACGTCGCCATCCGCAAGTACGCCAAGCTCGTAGGGTCCGCCGCCGAGGGCGCGGTCACGAGCTGAGATCTCCCTCCAGAAGATCTATCTGCCCCGACTCCTGCGGGACCAATCTGCCCCGACTCCTGCGGGACCCCTCGTCCAGCTGAGAGTCCTCTAGGAGGGCTGCTCGGCGACGAACTCGTCCAACAGCTCATTGAACGCCTCAGGGCGCTCGATCATCGACAGGTGACCGGTGTCCTCGAAGATCACCTTGCGCGAATTGGGGATCAGCTCCCCAAAGACGCTCGCGTCGCCCACCGGTATCACCCTGTCATTCTCGCCCCACACGATCAGCGTCGGGCACGCAATCTCAGGTAGACGCTCGCGCAACGGGTAGTCGATGTTGGCCCGCAACGCCTGCATGAACCCGGGCTTGCCGGCCCCGCGCATCAGCTCGGCCGCGAGCGGTGCGGGTAGACGACTCGGATGGCTTGTCACGAGCCCCAACCCGAGATTGCGCAACCCTGGCCGGCGCGCCGTCCAATCGGACCTGGCCGCCGTCCAGCCCGTGTAGGCGGCGAGTATCGGTGCGACACGGCGCAAGTACGGCTCGATTCGCTCCACGCTGCGATGGCGATATGTGCTGATTCCCGCCGCCGAAACCACCACCAGGCGCTCCACTCGCTGTGGATAGGCGATGGCAAGCTCTGCGGAGATGAACCCGCCCATCGAATTGCCCACGACGGTAGCGGCGCTCACACCCAGCGTCTCCAACAGGTTGTCAACCAAGCGTGCATAGGCGGAGATCGTGATCGGATCCCGCGGCATCGGCGAGCGTCCAAACCCCGGCAGGTCCATCGCGATCACGCGATGGCTCGCTCCAAACACCGGCATCTGCTCCAGCCAGTTAGTCCACGAGCCCGACAATCCGTGCACGAACACGATCGCCGGGCCCTCGCCCAGCTCGACCACGTTCACGGGCTCGCCCGCCACCTCCACCCAGCGCTGATATGCGCGCCAGTCGACGTCAAGCCACGGCGAGCGGCCCGCCGGCCCGTAGAACTGTGTCCAATCTCTCTCAGGGAGAACGCTAACGCCGCTCATATCTCAATAATCTACCGTCGATGCGCATCGCTATTGACGTCGACTCGACCCTGCACCACTACTGGGACGTCCTCTCGGCGATCTCCCAGTGCCGCTTCGGCATCGAGCTGCCCTACGAAGAGCAGTTCACTTGGGGCATCACGCGCCTACGCCCCGATCAGCTGGAGATCTGTATCGATGAGAGTCACAGCAACGAGACGATCCTCTCGGGTGTGCTCTACCCGGGCGCGATCGAGACCGTGCGCAGTTGGAGCGAGCAGGGTCATTTCATCCACATAACCAGCCACCGCTCAAGTGTCTGCGCTCCCGCCACCGCTCAGTGGCTCACGAATCTGGGCTTGCCATTCGACGATCTGTGCTGTTCCTACGACAAGGTCGGTCGCTGCGTCGAGCTCGACATCGACATCCTGATCGACGACAGCCCACTCAACATCAGCGCCGCGATCGAGCACGGCATCTCGCCGGCAACGATCCTGCATCCCTGGAACGCGGAGCTGTGTGAGGTCGAGGACGTCATCGGCGCACACGACTGGGCCGAGCTATCGCGCCTGCTGGCGCCCGTCCTCGCTGCTCCCGACTGCCGTGTGCCCTCTGGGCATGCCCTTCAGGGTGCGCACACGCTTGCCGGCAATCTCTGAGCGCAGCCGAGAAAGGCGAAGACGCCGCCGCGGCGAACTACGCGTGGTGATGAGCGCACCCACAGACACCCAGCCGGCTCTCAGGCGCCAATGGCTGAGAGCGCTTGGCCTATTCGACGAGGATCTGCGACGCACCAGTGCCGCGCCGCGCACCCGCCGTGCCTATGCGATCGACACGCTCCAGTTCGCTGCATGGGCCGATGCGCACGGCCTGATCCCCACGGACGTTGGGGTGCGCGACGTCCGTCGCTACATCGCCCGCCTCTCCGAGCGGCGCCTCTCGGCGACGACCACCGCACGCAAGCTCGCCGCGATCCGTGCATTGTTTCGTAGCCAGCGCGAGCACGGACACATTCAGCAGAGCCCGGCTGACCTGCTCGCCACTCCGCGCCGCGGGTCCTATCTGCCGCGTGTGTTGAAGGCGCCCGAGATGGCGCGTCTGCTCGACAGCGTCCCTGCCGAGAGGTCCGGCAGTCCATTGGATATTCGCGATCGCGCCCTGTTCGAGCTCGCCTACGCCTGCGGTCTGCGCGCGGAGGAGATCGTCTGCCTCGATGTCGCCGACGTCGACTATGACGGCGAGCAGCTGCGGGTCGAGGGGAAGGGTTCGAAGACGCGCTTCGTCCCGGTCGGCGAGGTTGCGCTGTGTGCTGTGAGTACGTATCTAGAGCAGGCGCGTCCCGTGTTGTATGGAGAGAATCACCAGTCGGCGCTGTTCCTCAGCCGCACCGGCCGGCGGCTGTCCACCAGCGACATACGTCGTCGGCTGCGAGCATGGTCTACACGCGCCGGAGTGCCCGGTGGGCTCTCTCCACATGCCCTGCGCCACAGCTTCGCTACCCACCTGCTCGATGGCGGCGCCGACCTGCGCTCGATCCAGGAGCTGCTCGGCCACTCGAGCATCTCGACAACACAGGTCTACACTCGAGTAGAGTCCGCCAGACTCAGAAGCGCCTATGCGCGCAGTCACCCTCGGGCCTGATCGGCGGGAGAAGACCCTGGAGACGAACGTCAAAGCGATCGAGCTGCGCGAACTGTGGCGACGCTATAAGTCCGATGGAGACCCTCGCGCTCGCGAGCGGCTGGTCGTCGCCTACTCACCGCTGGTCAAGTACGTGGCGGGCCGCACCGCGGCCGGTCTGCCTCCGCATGTCGAGGAGGCCGACCTGATCTCCTATGGGCTCGTCGGTCTGATCTCAGCTATCGAGCGCTTCGACCCATCTCGCGAGATCAAGTTCGAGACCTACGCGATCACGCGCATCAAGGGCGCCATCATCGACGAGCTGCGCTCGATCGATTGGGTGCCGCGCAGCGTGCGTGCTCGCGCACGCGAGATCGAGCGCGCCAACACCAAGCTCGAGCATCGCCTGCAGCGCTCGCCCACCGACGAGGAGATGGCCGCTGAGCTGAGTGTCACGGTTCCCGAGTTCCATGAGTCGCTGCTGGCGATCTCCCACTCCTCGGTCGCTGCGCTGGATGAGTTGTGGAGCGTGTCTGACTCAAGCGGCGATCAGGTCTCGCT
>JBAWFB010000222.1:0-24357 GCA_049591495.1 Solirubrobacteraceae bacterium | reverse complement strand
CATGGCGCTTGCGGGATTGCTGGCGCTTGCTTTTCTGGCGCTCACCGTCGACGTGGCACTCAGCCCGCGTCTGCAGCGTGGCGACTGGTCGGGGGTTGCGAGCGTGCTGCGCTCGGCCCAGCCCGCGCATGCGGTCACGACGGTCGAGCTGGGCTCGGCGCCGCTCGAGTACTACCTGCCTTCGCTCCGGGGTCTCCCATCCGATGAGAGTGTGAGGGTGACCGAGATAGATGAGACCGGCTACGCTCCACTGCGTCGCAACGCCCTGGACCCGCCTGCTCCCGGTTTCCATCTCCTGGAACGTCGCGACATCCATGGATTGATCGTGTACCGCTTCACGTCCAGCGCGCCTGTCACGATCTCAGAGCGGGTCTTGCGTGAACACGTGATCACGCCTGAAGTGCCCCCCGAGGTGCTGGTCCCGGTGTCGTCAGGGAAAACCTTCTAGCGTCCACCGCCATGTCATCGCAGATCGCCCACACCGTCAGCGAGGCACAGGTGACGTTGGAGCGCGCACGCGAGCGTCTGCTCGCGTTGCAGCACGAGCAGGGATGGTGGAAGGGCGAGCTGCAGACCAACGTCACGATGGACGCCGAGGACATGCTGCTGCGCGAGTTCCTCGGGATCCGCCGTCCCGAGGAGACCGAGCGCTCAGCCGCCTGGATTCGCTCCCAGCAGCGCGCCGACGGCACGTGGGCCAACTTCTATGGCGGGCCCGGCGAGCTGTCGACGACGATCGAGGCCTACTGGGCGTTGCGGCTGGCGGGCGACGAGCCAGAGCTCGAGCACATGCGCGCGGCAGCCGAGTTCATCCGCTCCGAAGGCGGCGTGGAGCGCGCGCGTGTGTTCACGCACGTGTGGCTGGCGCTGTTCGGGCTATGGCCGTGGGAGCAGGTGCCGGCGCTGCCGCCGGAGATCGTGCTGCTGCCCAGGTGGGTGGCGCTCAACGTGTACGACTTCGCCTGCTGGGCGCGCCAGACGATCGTGGCGCTGTCGGTCGTGATGGCCCACCGCCCGCGCCACGAGCTGGAGTTCGATCTGCGCGAGCTGCAGGGATCCGCGCCGTGGGCGCGCACCGTCCCGCACAGCGCGCGCGGCAGATGGCTGGCGCGTCTGGATCGAGTGTTGCGCGCATATGAGCGCCACCCACTCGCGCCGCTGCGCAAGCTCGCGATGCGCCGCGCAGAGCGCTGGATCGCGAGCCGCCAGGAGGCCGACGGGTCATGGGGAGGCATCCAACCCCCGTGGGTGTACTCGCTGATGGCACTGCGTCTGAACAGGCGCCCGCTGAACGATCCGGTGATGCGCCGCGGGATTGAGGGGCTCGACCGATTCATGGTGGAGGAGCGCAATGACCCACTCGGCGTTGGCGCTCCGGCGGGACCAAGCCGCCGGCTGGAGGCGTGCCAGTCGCCGGTGTGGGACACCGCGCTGAGCGTGGTCGCGCTCAGCGACGCGGGCGTGGCGGGCGATCACTCCGCGCTCGTGCGTGCAGGGGAGTGGCTGCTCGGCGAGGAGGTGACGGTCGGCGGCGACTGGCGGATGGCAAGGCCCGCGCTGCGGCCCGGGGGGTGGGCGTTTGAGTTCGCCAACGTCAACTACCCCGACGTCGACGACACCGCCGAGGTCGTGCTCGCGTTGCGCCGCGTCGCATTCGAGCGCTCCGAGCGCGCCCAGCGCGCGATCGAGCGCGCGCAGCGCTGGACCGAGGGCATGCAGAGCGCCGGCGGGGCGTGGGGGGCCTTTGACGCCGACAACACGCGCGAGCTGGTGCGCGAGCTGCCGTTCCTGGACTTCGGCGAGGTGATCGACGAGCCCAGCGCCGATGTCACCGCGCACGCGCTTGAGATGCTCGCGGCGCTCGGTCGCGCATCGGACCCCGAGGCGGTCGAGGCGGTGGGCTGGCTGATCGACCAGCAGGAGCCCGGCGGCTCGTGGTGGGGACGTTGGGGGGTCAACCACATCTACGGCACCGGCGCTGTGCTGCCGGCGCTCATCGCCGCCGGCGTGGCGCCCTCGGAGCCGTGCGTGAGACGCGCGGTGGACTGGCTCACAGAGCACCAGAACGACGACGGCGGGTGGGGCGAGGACCCGCGCTCCTACGACAGCGCGGAGTGGGTGGGACGTGGGCCCAGCACCGCCTCGCAGACCGCGTGGGCGCTGCTGGCACTGCATGCGGCGGGCGAGCAGAGCTCAAACGCGGTGGTGCGCGGCGTGCAGTGGCTTGTGGACACCCAGCGCGCGGACGGCAGCTGGGACGAGCCGCAGTACACCGGCACGGGTTTCCCCTCCGACTACTACATCAACTATCACCTCTACCGCCTCGTGTTCCCCGTAATGGCACTCGGTCGCTTGTTGACACACCCGCCTACCCGCAGCGCATGATGCGAGCGGTTCCGCTGGAGATCTCCCCGAACGCGATGCCGGACATGCGGGCCGTGATGGAGCGCGCCGGCGGCGAGAATTTCCCCGTCGCCGCACGCGTGCTCTCGCGGCGTCATCGTCGACACCTGCTGGCGGTGTACGGGTTCGCGCGACTCACCGACGAGCTCGGCGATGAGATCGCCGGCGACCGGCTCGCGGCACTGGACTGGCTGGAGGGAGAACTGGATCGTGTCTACGCGGGCAACGCGCGCCACCCGTTGCTGGTGCGCCTGCAGGGCACGCTCGCCGAGTGCGCGCTGCCGCGGGCGGCGTTCGTGCGCTTGATCGACGCCAACCGCCTCGACCAGCACGTGAGCAGCTATCGGACCTGGGAGCAGCTGCGGGCCTACTGCGAGCTGTCGGCCAACCCGGTCGGCGAGCTGGTGCTGGGAGTGTTCGGGCTGGCCAGCGCCGAGCGGATCGCTCTGTCGGACAACGTGTGCACCGCGCTGCAGCTGGCCGAGCACCTGCAAGACGTCGCCGAGGACGCGCGGCGCGGACGCGTTTACCTGCCCGAGGAGGACCTCCTGCGATTCGGTTGCTCACAGCAGCAGCTCGCTTCGCTTGTGTCACGCGGTGGTGTGGATTTGGATTTGAAACACGTTCAAGCAGGTTCTTCCACTCCCGATGAGAATCTCCAACGCTCGGCGGATCGTCTGCGCGAAACGATCTCGTTTGAGACGGCGCGCGCGCGGGAGCTGCTGGCCGCGGGCGCGCCGCTGCTCGCGGGTATTGGTGGACGCCCGAAGCTCGCCGTGGGCGCGTTTGTCGCGGGCGGCCACGTCGCGCTGGACGGGATAGAGCGAGCCGGCTTCGAGGTTATAGGGACCCACCCACCCACCAACCAACCCACCAATCCGCCCGGCGTGCCCAGGGCGAGTCGGCTGCGGCGGTTGCGTGCGCTCGCGAGCGTGCTCGCGGGGAGCCGCGCATGAGCGTTCCCGTCGATGTGTCCTACCGGCACTGCGAGTCGCTGACACGTGCGGCAGCTGCCAACTTCTACTACGGGATTCGACTGCTGCCGCGCGAGAAGCGCAACGCGATGTGTGCCGTTTACGCGTTTGCGCGGCGCGTGGACGACATCGGCGACGGCCCGATCGAGCCGCGGGAGAAGCTCGAGCTGCTCGACGCCGCCGCGCTCGCATTGAGTGGGCTGTCCAGCTCGAGCTCCGGCTTCAGCGCCGATCCGGTGATCGCGGCGCTGGCAGACGCCCAGCCGCGCTTCTCGCTGCCTATCGACGCGCTGGAGGATCTGATCGCGGGTGTGCGGATGGACGTCGAGGGCGCCACCTACGAGCGCTTTGAGGACCTCCTGGTGTACTGCCGGCGGGTGGCGGGCTCGATCGGACGGCTGTGCGTGACGATCTTCGGCGCACGCGACCACCAACGGGCGTCTGGACTCGCCGACGATCTCGGCGTGGCGATGCAGTTGACCAACATCCTGCGCGACCTGCGCGAAGACGCCGAAGGTGGGCGTGTGTACGTGCCGCGCGAGGACCTTGTGCGCTACCAGCTCAGCACGGACGGACGCTTTGAGGGAGAGGAGGGGCAGCTGGACGCGTTGACGCGCTTTCAGGTGCGCCGCGCGGGCGAATGGTTCGAGCGGGGACTGCAGCTGGTGCCGCTGCTGGATCGGCGCAGCGCCGCGTGCGTGCTCGCGATGAGCGGTATCTACCGGCGTGTGCTCGAGCGGATCGAGACCGATCCGCAGCTGGCGCGCGCCAGCAGAGTGTCGCTGCCGGTGTGGGAGAAGGCGTGGGTGGCGACCCGCAGCCTGGCGCGCGCCGCCCGCTGAGCGACGCGCGCCGAGCGCGTCCCCTCACCAGAGCGATGAGCACCGAGCCGGAGCTGCCCGCGCGTCGAGCGAGCCCCGTCGATCGAGCGGCTTTCGCCGGCCCGGCGAGGCGCGTCCGGTGACCGGTGCACGCCGAGTGATCGTGCTCGGGGGCGGGCTGGCGGGTATTGTCGCGGCGCTGGACTGCGCGGAGGCGGGTGCGCGCGTGATGCTGCTCGAGGTCCGCCCGCGGCTTGGCGGGGCGGCGTATTCATTCGAGCGCGACGGACTGGTACTCGATAACGGCCAACACGTGTTCCTGCGCTGCTGCAGCGCATATCGGGCGCTGCTGGAGCGGTTGGGCAGCAGTGGGCGTGTCAGCATTCAGCAGCGCCTGGAGATTCCCGTGCTGAGCCCAGGCGCGCAGGCGGCGCTGTTGCGCCGTAGCGGACTGCCGGCGCCGCTGCACCTGGCGGGCGCGCTGCTGCGCTATCCCCACCTGACGGTCCTGCAGCGTCTGCGCGCCGCCCGCGCCGCGCTTGCGCTCGGCCGGTTGGATGTGAGCGCGGCGCTTGAGCGCGAGCGCTCGGCGGTGGACGCGCACGGTGGTGGGTCGCTGGGGGACTGCGGCCGTGGTAAGGCGACGCTCAAGCGGGACTCCGCCGCGGCGGGAACGCTTGGCGAATGGTTGGGCGAGCACGGTCAGGACGCGGCGAGCGTCGCTGCCCTGTGGGACCTGATCGCACTGCCGACTCTCAACCTGCCGGCGGCGGAGAGCTCACTTGCGCTTGGCGCGTTTGTGCTGCGCACGGGCCTGCTGCAACGCAACGACGCCGGCGACATCGGCTTTCACGTGCGGCCGCTGAGCGAGACGCTGGGAGAGCCCGCGCAGCGAGCACTGGCGCGTGCCGGTGTCGAGGTGAGACTCGGCGTGAGAGCGGAGCGTGTGTGGCAGACATCGGATGGGCTAGGAGTGAGCGCCGGTGGAATGGAGCTCGACGCGGACACGGTCATCTCGGCGATCCCCCACCAGCGGGCCGCCGCTCTGTTGGAGCCGCTATTGGGCGCGCGCGCCGCGCGCTGGCGTGGGTTGGGGGAATCGCCGATCGTTAACGTGCACGTCGTGTACGACCGACGTGTGTGTGAGGTGGGGTTCGCCGCGGGCGTTGGCACCCCGGTGCAGTACGTGTTCGACCGCACCGCCGCCGCCGGTCTCTCGCACGGACAGTGTCTTGCGATCTCTCTGTCGGGCGCCGAGCGGGAGATGCAGCTCTCCCTCGAGCAGCTGCGCGAGCGCTACACGGGCGCCCTGGCGGAGTTGTTTCCACGGGCCCGCGAAGCGGTTGTGCGCAGCGTGCACGTCAGCCGGGAGCACGCGGCCACCTTCCGCGCGGCGCCCGGATGCGAGACGCTGCGTCCGGTCGCCCAGACTGAGATACCGGGTCTCGTGCTCGCCGGAGCGTGGACCGACACGGGCTGGCCCGCGACGCTTGAGGGAGCCGTGCTCAGCGGTCACGCCGCGGCGCGCCAGGCGCTGTTGGAACTGGGCACACAGTCAGAGTCGGCGGCGTCTCGATGAGCGACCTGCTGGTGGCCGCGCCGTTGCGCCTGGAGGCGCTTGCGATCAGAGCGGGCGGCAGGAGACTGCGCATCCAGAAGACGGGAATGGGTCGCGAGCGCTCGCTGGCGATGGTCGCGAAATTGCAGAGCGATCCAGCTGCCGCGCTGCTTGTGATGGGTGTGTGCGGGGGCCTGGAGGAGCGTTGCCAGCCGGGCGAAGTGGTGATCGCCGATGAGCTGCTCGACGGCGAGCAGCGCGGGCAGGAGCACGAGTGCCGGTTGGCATGTCCAACGGCCGAGCCGCTCGCCGTAGCGCTTGAGCGGCGCGGTATCGCCGTGCGCCGCGGGACGATCGTGTCGGTCGCGCGCATCGCGCACGGTGAGAAGCGCGTCGAGTTGCGCAAGCGCGGTGCGAGCGTCGTGGACATGGAGTCGGCCTGGCTGGCCGCCGGTGCCGGTGGGCGACCGTTCGCGGTGATTCGGGTGGTGGCCGACACGCCCTCACGCGAGGTGACTCGTCCGTTGCTCACACTCGCAGGAGCGGTGCGCGCGGCGCTATCGTTGCGAGCAGTGGCGTCCGTACTGAATGAGCTGGTGGCAGAGCAGGGAGCCCAAGCCGTGCTCGGCGCCGGCGGATCTGGTCCACTGGACCGCTCCGACGGGCTCACGTCAAACAAGCGAGGTCAATAGATGGCGGTTCCGGTCAGGCAGGGCGCGCGAATGGGGTGGTATCTGATGCGCCAGCGTCTCGCGCGGCGCGAGATGTTCCCCCTGATCGTTGAGCTGGAGCCGCTGTTCCAGTGCAACCTGGCGTGCTCGGGCTGCGGCAAGATCCAGCACCCCGAGCACGTGTTGCGCCGGCGCATGTCGGTCGAGCAGGCGGTGGGCGCGATCGAGGAGAGCGGCGCGCCGATGGTGTCGATCGCCGGCGGCGAGCCGTTGATCCACCCGGAGATCCACCTGATCGCGGCCGAGCTGATCAAGCGCAAGCGCTTCGTGTACCTGTGCACCAATGCGATCCTGCTGGAGCGCAAGCTCGCCGACTTCAAGCCGAGCCCGTATTTCGCGTGGGCGATCCACATGGACGGGTTGAAAGAGCGCCACGATGCCTCGGTGGAACGCGAGGGCGTGTTCGACAAGGCCGTGTCGGCGATTCGCGCGGCGAAGGCGGCCGGCTTTCGGGTGACGACCAACACGACGTTCTTCACCCAGGATTCCCCCAAGACGGTGCGCGAGGTGCTGGACTTCCTCAACGACGATCTCGGCGTGGACGAAATGATGATCTCGCCCGCCTACGCATATGAGAAGGCTCCCGACCAGGAGCATTTCCTCGGTGTGCGCCAGACGCGCGAGCTGTTCCGCGAGGCGTTTGCGGGCGGGCGGCGCAAGAAGTGGCGTTTGAACCACAGTCCGCTGTTTCTTGATTTCCTGGAGGGCAAGGCGGAATTCGACTGCACAGCGTGGGGGATACCCAGCTATTCGCTGTTCGGGTGGCAACGCCCGTGCTACCTGATGTCCGATGGCTACGCGACCACCTACAAAGAGCTGATCGAAACGACCGACTGGAGCAAGTACGGTCGCGGCAAGGACCCGCGTTGTGAGAACTGCATGGCCCACTGTGGCTATGAGCCCACGGCGGTGTTGCAGACGACCCATTCGCTGCGCCAGTCGGTGCGCGCCCTGCTCGGCTGACCGATCCGCGGTGTGCTGCGCGCCGGGTCAGCTGCGCGCCGGGCTAGGGCTAATGAGCCCTTATTCCTCGGCGGAGTCGATGCTGCTGTGCCCGCGGCGGATGTCCTGCCAGGTCATGCCCTCCCTGAGCAGCGCGGGGATGCCGAGCGCAAGCGCCGTGAGCAACTCGATCGCTTGCAGGATGATCCCGTACACGAGCGCCGTCCCGGCGCCGACCCCGTAGGCGGCCAGCACCACCAGGCAGGCAGCTTGGAAGACCCCGACATTGGATGGTGTGGCGGGGAGCACCGCGCTGACGTTGACCGCCAACAGGACCGCTGCGGCCGCGGCCGGGGTGGCCTGATGCTGGAGGCCGAGCGCGAGCACGACCATGTAGCAGGAGCCCCACTGAAGCGCCCAGGCCAGCAGCTGTGCGGCCACCGCCGGTATTCCGTGGCGCGGCCTGGCAAACACGAGCAGGCCGCGTCGCGCCAGCCCCAGCAGGCCGTTGAGGGCGATCGCGCCGCTGCGGATGCGCAGGTTGCGCGAGCGCTGGGCCAAACGCAGCAGGGAGGGGACCCCAAACACGAACAGGACTATGAGCAAGGGCGCCGCGAGCACCGCCTCCAGCGCCGAGCTGTGGCCCTGCAGCAGGGGTACGCTTGAGAGAGTCACCGCCGCGAGGATTCCGAGCGCGGCGAGGTTGATCAGCGTTTGGGAGAACACGGTGCCGGTGACCACTGGGAGCATCCTGCTCGTGGGACCGTCGAGCCGGCGGCTGAGCACGAGGATGCGCGTCGGCTCACCGACGCGTCCCGGCAAGACAGCGGAGGCCATCACGCCGATCGTCAGGGCGCGCAGGACCGCGATCCATTCGATGCGAGTGCTCGGGAGGGCCGCTCGCAGCACCTCATACCAGGAGGCCGAGCGGGCCAACAGCGAGAGCATCATCAGCACAAGCGCCAGCACGACCCAGCCAGGACTGGCTGAGATCAGAGCATGCCCGATATGCGGGAGGTCCAGCCCGCTGAGCGCGAATGCGAGCACCGCTGCGGCGAGCAGCAGCACGGCGGCCACCAGGCCGGCGCGCCGGGCAGCGCGGTGTCGAGTCGGCGAGACGCCCATCGGAAGGGGTATCTATCAGAGCCCGTGGGCGGGATGCCATGCCTGGAGGTTTGACGAGAGCGCGCCGGTCCTCCCAGGATGATGGTAGAAATACGAATTGTTCTGCTCAGCCAAATAAGTCCTTTGCGGATAACGATCAAAATACCTACTGGTACGTAAAAGAAACACTCAGTTACTGGGATTGGATTGCGTAACAAAGAGTCAGGGTAATATCGGCAAGTGGATTCAATGGGCGCCCATTCCGGGTCACCGATCATGGTTCTCATGCCGGCCAAGATGGCCTGTGGAAGCCTGGTCTCGAATCGTCCGGACCGCCCGATAAGCCGTGAGATTGGGGTTGATCAGAGTCATGACCAATGATCAAGAAATCGCGATCGCGCTTTCGCAGGCGCAGATCGAGCAAGTAATTCGCTCAGTAGGGCAAACCAGGAACGGCACGATGTCGAGCCTGCTCCTCGCCGCGCTGGACAATGCACACTCCACGCCCAACGGGGATCATGAGGCACGCAACTCCTTGCACCAGGCAACCCAGCTGGCGCTGTCAGACGCACTGTGCGATCCGCAGCTCTCGCAGTCGCTGCTGCGTGGGTTGGCGATCCTCTCGTGCTTCGGGCCGGAGCGACCGTGGCGGGCGATCATAGATCTCGCCAAAGAGCTCGGGATGTCCCCCTCCACGACACACCGCTACGTCAAGACGCTGCGCGCGATCGGCCTGCTGGAACAGAACCCAACCACTCGCGAATATCGCCCGGTGGCCTTGTGAGAGCTGGATAGCCCGCTCCGGCGAGAGCTTGGTAGCCCGCTCCGGCGATCAGGAGGGCGGGTATCTCCGTCCGCGCCGTCAGGCGCAGCGCGAATGCTCAGCGACCCTCATAGGTCGCGTGGCCAGGACCGTGCTCCAAAAAGGAGCGCACGGCTCGCTGCAGGTCGGTGGTGGCAAACAGGTCGCCCGCGAGCCGTGGAACGCACTGGTCGGCTCCCCGGGCGCCGCCCTCATCCAGGGCGGCCCGCACGATGCTCTTCGTTGCGGCGTGGGCGCGCGTGGGTCCCGTAGCGAGCTTGCGCGCGAACGAGCGCGCAGCCTCGTCGAACCCGTCATCGGGGAGCACGCGATTGACCACGTTCCAGCGCTCGAGCGTGGTGGCGCTGTAGAGCTCACCCGTCATCACCAGCTCGCGTGCGCGAGCCGGTCCGGCGCGCTCGACGAGTCGTTGCGTGCCGCCCATCGCAGGTGTCAAGCCGACGACGGTCTCGACCAGCCCGAAGCGCGCCGACTCGGATGCAAGCAGGATGTCGCAGCCGAGCGACAGCTCGAACGCCGCGGTCAAGCACAGGGCATGGGCGGCGAACACGGTGGGCAGGGGAAGCTGCTCGACACGGTGCACCAGGTCGAGCAGGTCCACCCACATGGCGGCCGCCTGCTCAGGGGAGAGCCCGTCGAAGACGTGCACGTCCACGCCGCCGCTGACCACACGCCCCTCGGCCCTCACGAGCAGTCCGCGCGGAGGCCCGGCCACAAGCGCATCGACCGCTTCGGAGAGCTGGCCCATCAGCTCCTGGTCAAACAGGTTCAGCGGTTGGCTGTCGATCGACAGCACGGTCAGCGGGCCGTCATGGTCGAGGCGGATCAGGCTCACCGGCGTGGCTCCATGGGGAGCGGGAGCCTACACGGAGCGCGTGGCCGGCGCGTCTGGAGTACCGGTCGAATGTTTCCAACTCAGTCTGAGGGTTGGCAGGGTCCAAACAGCCCGCAAGGGAGCCCTTCATGGCGTGTGAGCCAGTACCGTCGCGAGCCCGCGGGACGGAGTGCGCCCAACAGCCGGGACGATGCCCTGATTCGAAATTCTCGTATGGGGTATGCCTGGGGTATCGTGCACGAGCAGGATCGGTCGGCCGGCTGGAAAAGGCGGGGGTGGGTTTCTCTGATGCTGCAGCTCAACGACGTCGTCAAGCATTATCGAGTCGGAGAGGGAGAGATCGTGCGGGCCGTCGATGGCGTGTCACTGTCGGTTGCGCCGGGTGAGCTCGTGGCTCTTTATGGCCCAAGTGGCTCCGGCAAGACCACGCTTCTGATGCTGATCGCGGGACTGCTCATAGTTGACAGCGGCAGCGTCAATGTCAACGGACGCGAAATCTCCGCACTGTCGGCCCGCGAGCGCGCGCACTACAGGCGCTCGGAGCTCGGATTCATCCGCCAGTCGCTTGACCTGATTCCAGGAGTGCGCACAGACGACAACGCCGCGCTGAAGCTGCTGGCGAGCACTGGGCGGCGTGACGCCCAACGCCAGGTCGCGCCTCTGCTTGAGCGCCTGGGGCTCGACGGTCGCGCCTTACAGCGCGCCGAGCAGCTCTCGATGGGCGAGCGCCAGCGTGTGATGATCGCACGAGCCCTGTCGACCGAACCGAGTCTGGTGCTCGCCGATGAGCCCACGGGCAGTCTTGACACAGACCGCGGACAGGAGGTGCTGCGCCTGCTCTGCGAAGTGTGTCACGAGCGTGGTGTGGGTGTGCTGCTCGTGACGCACGACCCACGCGCGGCTGTGTTTGCCGACCACGTGCACGCCCTGCGTGACGGACGACTCGTGGAATATGAACCAGACCGTGCGTATGCGCCCCTGAGCGCCAAGTGAATGGCGGTGCGCCGTGAGTGGCGTACGTCGCCATAGCTGAAAAACGATTCCGGCCACCGCGAAGGTCCCGTCAGTGGGAGTGGGACACGATCTTGCGAGTTTTCCGATCACACCACGCCAACCATGAGACTATCGACGATCTTTTATCTCTACCGCGTGCGTCTGCGCGCGCGCCTCGTGCAGGAGCTGCTCGCCGTACTGGGGATAGCTGTTGGTGTGGCGCTGTTGTTCGCTTCGCAGGTCGCGAACACGAGCTTGACCGGCTCTGTGACCAACCTCACCAACGGGCTGGTTGGGATGTCAAGGTTGCAGATCGTCGCGCGCGATCCGCGCGGGTTCAGCGAACGAATGATCGCCGATGTTCGGGGGCTCACCGGAGTGCAAGTCTCAGCACCCGTGCTCGAGCGCAGCGTGAACGTGGTTGGTCCGAAGGGTGCGCAGACGGTCGACCTGATCGGCGTGGATGCGCGCTTTGTGCAACTGAAGGGCCGCTTGCTCACAGGATTCAGCACGGCGCAGATATCCAGGGAGCAGGGGCTGGCTCTCCCCGCGCCGATCGCCGAACGGATCGGCGCTAAGTCGCTGCAGCCAGTAACACTGCAGGTCGGCGCCAGGAACGTGAAGACATTCGTGGGCGTCACGCTCGAGGTGAGCGACATCGGAATTGGCGTGGACAGTCCAATCGCCATCATGTCTCTCGCGCAAGCCCAACGACTGACGGGGATGGTGGGGCGGGTGACTCGCGTCCTCGTCGAGCCGAAGCCAGGCCGTGACCGCGAAGTGCAGGCGGAGCTGACACGGATAGCCGCCGGCAGACTGAATGTTCGACCCGCCAACTTTGATGCGTCCATATTTCATCAAGCGGAGGGTCCGACAGTTCAGTCGACACAGATGTTCTCGGCAATCAGTGCACTGGTTGGGTTCTTGTTTGCGTTCAACGCGATGCTGCTCACCGTGCCTCAACGACGCAATCTGATAAGTGACCTGCGTCTCGATGGATACACGCCGCTTGAGATCGTGAAGGTGATGCTGTTCGATGTGCTCGCGCTGGGCGTCGCCGGCGTTCTTGTCGGGCTTGGGCTTGGAGACTTGTTGTCACAGGGCTTGCTCCAGGCCGAACCGGGCTATCTGTCGCTGGCCTTCCCGATTGGATCGATGCACATCGTCAGTTGGCAAAGTATCGTCGTCGCCACGGCCGGTGGGCTGGCGGCAGCCGTGGTGGGCGTCATGATCCCGTTGCGAGGCGAGATCCTTGGCTACGGCCCGCTTGGCTCACGCGCCGCAAACGCGCCCGGGCGACCGCGGTCGCTCATCGCGCTTGCCGGCGGCCTTGGGTGCACGGCCCTGACCACCATTCTGCTGGTGGGGGGGCTGACAACGGTTCGTCTGGCGGTGGTGGCGTTCGTCAGTCTCACATTGGCACTGCTGCTCGTCTTGCCCGTCGCGTTCAGCGGAGCCGTCGCTTTGATCGACAGACTACAGAGGCCGGTCATGGGCATCTCATCTCGCATTGCGCTGATTGAGCTCATGTCCAACACCACACGCCCTCGCTCGCTGGCGATTGCGGCAACGGGAGCTATTGCAGTGTTTGGGAGCGTCGCGATTGAGGGTGCGCAAGGTAATCTGCGAGCCGGACTCACCCGAGCTGCCTCTGATTTGAGTCTTGGGACCGATCTGTGGGTGTCGCCGTCTGGCGGTGCCACCACACTGGCCACAACACCCTTTGAAGATCTGTACGGCGGAATGCTCAAAAAGCTTCCCGGCGTCGGTGGTGTGAGCATCTATCGGGGTGGGTTCCTCGACCTCAACGATCGGCGCGTTCTTGTAGTTGGCGCCCCAAAGACGGATGGCCGCCTGATGCCAAGCAGCCAGATCATGGCGGGCAATATTGCTCAGGCGACACTGCATCTGCGCCAGGATGGATGGGTGACCATGTCGCAGACGTTGGCGGACGAATACGGCCTGCGTGTGGGTGAATGGTTCACTTTGGATTCGCCACGACCCACGAGGTTCAGGGTGGCCGCGATAACCACGAACCTGGGCTGGTCGCCTGGTGCGATTGTCATGAATGCCAACGACTATGCGCGCGCGTGGGGCAGCAACGATCTGAGCGCATATCAAATTAGCCTCAAGCCCGGGGTCTCAGCCGCCCGCGGTCTGCGCGAAGTGAGGTCGGTGGTACAACCGGGTACTGCTCTGGTGGCTCAAACTGCCGCTCGGCACGAACAGAATGACATTGCCGCTCAACGTCAGGGGCTGGCGCGGTTGACGCAGATCGCGGTACTTGTGCTTGTGGCGGCCGCGTTGGCAATGGCATCGGCCATGGGAGCCATGATCTGGCAACGTCGTCCGCGACTGGCAGGGATGAAGGTTGACGGGTTCAACCAGGGTGAGCTGTGGCGAGCGCTGTTGTGGGAGAGCGCCATGCTTCTCGGCGCCGGATGCTCGATCGGTGCGATCTTTGGCCTGTACGGTCAACTCGTGCTGAGCCACGCGTTGGTAAGCGTCACCGGCTTTCCCGTCGTGTTCTCGGTTGGTATCTCTGTCGCAGTGGCAAGCTTTGCGATCGTCATCATGATCGCGCTCGCCATGGTTGCGCTGCCGGGCTATCTAGCTGCACAAGTTAAGCCGGCGCTACAAGATTAATTCACCTCAGGGTCCTCTTCCAGAGACATGTATGCCTGGGAGAAATCGTCATACTACCCGCATCGCGTATTGGCAGGTGTGGGCGCTTGGATTAGCGATCGTGCGCGAGCTTGTGTGGGGTCTGCAAGGCGTCTCGCGCGAGGTTGACAGATGGCGGGCGCGCGCAGCTGAGATACCGGATGCAACGGTCCGTGAGGATGCGCTGGACGCACTGGAGCAGAAGCGTCCCAATACGGACGGCGCCGCGTTGTTCTGGATAATCACCTCAAAACGATCTCCAGTGCTCCTGAGCCTGCTCGTGACATATGAGATAATGGCCGACTTCCTCGATAGTGCGATAGAGCGGGGCGCGCACGCCGGGATTATCAACGGACGTCAGCTTCACCTCGCGCTCGTCGAGGCCGTCGACGTCAAGGCTCCGATATCGGACTACTATCGATATCACCCGTGGCGGGACGATGGAGGGTATCTATCGCGGCTCGTCATGGCTTGCCGGCGCGGTTGCACCGAACTGCCTTCCTACGAGAGGATAAGGCCACTGTTGATGCGCGCCGCCACTCTTGCCCAGGTCCAGGGCCTCAGCCATGAGCTCGACGCTGCATTACGAGACGCAGTGCTGGAAGCGTGGGCCGCCTTAGAAGGCGATCCTGACAATGGACTTGGTTGGTATGAGACGGCGGGTGCCGCGAGTGCGTGGTTGACAGTGCTGGCGTTGCTGGCGGTCGCGGCTGAGCCAAGACGGACGGTGAGCCACGCAACCGATGTCTACTTAGCGTATTTCCCGTGGGTCTCGCTGTCTGCGACCTTGCTCGACAGCTATGGCGATCTGATCGAGGATCAGCTCAACAACGAGAACAGCTTTGTGGGGCGCTACACGTCGTTGGAGGGCGCCGTGTGGCGCATCGAGGAGGTCCTACGACGCGCCAGTCTGGAGGCTCGCTTATTGCATCACGGCGAGCGCCACTCCGTGATCCTGGCGGCGATGATCGCGATGTACCTCTCCAAGGACAGTGCGCGAAAGCCCGAAATGGAGGCGACAAGCAGGACGCTGCTGCGCTCCGGTGGTCCGCTTGCGATGCTGCTCGGACCGATTTTGAGGGCTTGGCGAGCCGCATACTCGCTCAGAGAAGCTTGACGGTTGTGCCCGGCGGAGTCGGGCACGCGAAGGCCGACCTCCATCTGTCCGCTCATCAGGACCAAGGCGTTCGAGGACCAAGCGCATGCGGATGGCTCCGCCGTGGTCGGGCTGTGCGTTGAGCCAGCGAGCATCGAGACGGGATGGGCCTCACCGGTGCTCCAGATATGCTCCAAATGCAGTGTCGGAGCGGCTCCATGGACCGGTGGACGCCTTTCGACTCGATGAGCGGAGCTCGACGGAGCCGCGTGAGTCCGACGCCTCGGGACGCACGGCCGCGCCGCAGGCTAGAATGGCGCGATCGCGCGGATGTAGCTCAGCTGGCTAGAGCGTCGCCTTGCCATGGCGAAGGTCGAGGGTTCGAATCCCTTCATCCGCTTCACTCGGTTTACGCTGTTCCCAGCTGCCAGGGGATCGTGTTCTTGCCTTGTGTTGTTCTTGCCTCGTGCCTTGTGTGCGACCCGCTGTCTCATCGGCTTGTGGACGATCCTGTCCGTCGTAGGTCTTCTGTGCGCGACCATGTGCGTCGGATCCGTCCCCCGATCTCGGCGTCCTCGACGGGTCAGCCAGCCCGGAGCGGCCGTGCCGCGGATGCCTGCCAGGCCGGTGGCCAGAGTCGGAAACACCGCTCGCGAATCTAATGGCAAGTCCTAGAATCAAGTATCGACACGCGGTAGGATTCCGATTATTCATCGGGAGATGGGCGGGTTTATGCTGGGCGAGAGTGAGCGTTGGGTTAGTTGGCTGAAGGGCGGATCCCCATGGAAGGGACCGTTGCTCACGCTGCTGCTGGAGCGCCCTGGCCACCCGTATGACTTTGCCAACCGTTTGATCCAGCGCGCCGGGCCGGCGTGGAGGCTGGATCCAAACGACGCGGGCCGCGTTCTGCAACGGGCCGAGGAGCTTGGCTTGGCTTGCTCGAGCATGGCCGACTCCAAGCGTTCGCATCATCGCGTGCGCATGTACAAGCCGACCGAGTTGACCGCAACGGCCGTGGAGCACTGGATGAGCAGTCCTGTTCCGGAAGAGCCCTTTCGCGCGGAGCTGTGGACTCGAATGGTGGTATCCAGTCCCGGTCATGCTCCCGCACTGTTGCGGGCACTAGACCACTACGAGCGGCAACTGTTTGAGCTTCTCAAAGAGCACGGCAGACCGTTCCCTGTCAAGACGTGGAAGGGCTTGGAGTTGGAGCTTGCGCGTCAGGGTGTTGTGATCCGAGTCGAGGGCGATCTGTCCTGGATCGAACTCACGCGCGGCCTCATCGCTGAATTCACGGATTCGCGGTGACCCTGCTTGAAGTCAGCGACCTCTGCAAGCGATATCCCGATGGGACTCGCGAGCTTGCCGTACTCAACGATGTGTCCTTTGAGATGTTCGAGGAGGATTTCGTCGGACTTTGGGGCATGCGCAGGTCAGGAAAGTCCACGCTCATGCGGATTCTCGCGGGCATCGAATTGCCCGATAGCGGGAGCGTGAGGCTCGACGACGTCGAGTTGACGACCCTCGCGCCGGATCCGAGAGCGAGGCTGCTGCGCAGCAGGGTTGGACTGGCGTCATTCGGGTGGCCCGTGCATCGCAACCGATCGGTTTGCGAGCACGTCGCTCTGGCTGCCTCCGCTGACTATCGCATGACCGGTAAAAAGGCTCGTGTACTGGCCCGCCGCGCGTTGCACCGGCTGACCGTGGCCGACTGTGCCGAGCAGCCGCTTGCCCAGCTGTCGCTGAACGAGCAGATACGCGTCGAGTTGGCACGAGCCATCGTGCGCGAGCCGCGGCTTTTGCTCGTCGACGATCCGCCAGCGCTTCAGGGTCTCAGCGAGAACACCGAACTGCACGAGTTGTTGAGCTCACTTGGCGAGGAGTCCGGGCGCGCGATGCTTGTTGCCGCGTGCGATACCGGACCGGTGCAGAGTGCCCAACGAACGATGGCGCTGGGCCATGGGCGGTTGCGCTCGATGGACAGTCCCGGCAAAATTCTCTCCTTCCCGGATCGCATCGGTACCGGCGGCTCGTGAGTCGGCTGCAACTGTGTGATCTCGTCAAGCACTATCGGAGCGAGGGAGAGACCGTCCGCGCTGTCGATGGTGTCTCGCTGGCGCTGGCGCCGGGCGAGTTCGTTGCGCTGTATGGGCCGAGTGGATCAGGCAAGACGACCCTGCTGCTGCTAGCCGCCGGTCTTTTGAGCCCGGAACGCGGTCGCGTGCTGTTCGAAGGGCGCGACATCAACGACTACACCCAGAGCGAGAGGGCCGCCTATCGCCGCCATGACGTTGGGATCGTCTTTCAGTCCTTCCACCTGATGGCGGGTGCCTCTGTATTGAACAACGCTGCGATCAAGCCGCTCGCCGATGGCGTGAGCTCCAAGAAGGCGCGCGAGATGGCACGCCCCTGGCTCGATCGTGTCGGTTTGATGGACCGCCATGACTATCGTCCGCGCCAGCTCTCAATGGGCGAGCGCCAGCGTGTGGCGATCGCGCGAGCGCTCGTCAACGAGCCACGGCTGCTGCTGTGCGACGAGCCGACCGGCAACCTCGACTCAAAGCGCAGTCGCGAGATCCTGGCCCTTCTGCAAGGCATCTGCCATGACAGGTCCATACCCGGACTGCTGGTCACCCACGATTTGCGGGCGGCCGAGTACGTCGACCGCGCCTACACGCTCAGCGACGGTGAGCTCCACGACGGCGTGAGCTCAGAGCTTGCCCTGCAATGAGGCCCCGAGTCCTGCCCGCAGCAAAGAGCCTGTGCGCCAGATTGAGGGCGCTCTGGGATCTGTACGTATGGCGTGTTCGCCAGCACCCCGCGCAGGAGCTCATGGGGGGAGTGGGGATCGCGATTGGCGTGGCATTGTTCTTCGGCGTGCTGCTGGCGAACGTGGGCGTCACGGGTTCCAGCGCGCAACTGTTTCGCCAGATCGCAGGCTCGGCCCGTTATGAGCTCTCGGCCCGCTCGGCCGAAGGCTACGACGAAAACTTGACCGCGACAGTCCGGCAATTGCCGGGCGTGCAGATCGCTTCTCCAATCCTGCGCGAGACAGCCATCGTCGTCGGTCCGAAGGGCCGCGAGCCGATCGAGCTGATCGGAGTCACCCCGACGATCGTGGCGCTTGAAGGTGAAGCGACACGCAACCTCGGCGCCGGCGACCAATTGCTCGCGGGCGGTATCGGCATGCCCGAACAGCTTGCGCATGAGATCGGTGTGCGCGCGGGCTATCCGCTCACGGTTTTTGCCAAAGGCGCGACGAACACGGTCCTGCTGCGCGCGGCGCTCGGCTCGCAGACGATCGGAGCGGTGGCCGGCAGTCCTGTTGCGGTTGGGCTGCTGCCGACAGTCCAGCGACTCAGCGGACTGCCAAACCGCGTGACAGCGATATTGGTACGTCCCGCGCCCGGTAAGGATCGACTGGTGCGTGGCGAGCTGGAGAAGGTCGGAGGTGGACTGCTGGACGTTACGCCGGCCGACAACGAAGTGAGGCTGCTGCGAGAAGCAGCCAAGCCGAGCGACCAGTCAACGAGCCTGTTCGCCGCGATTGGAGCGATGGTCGGCTTCCTGCTGGCCCTCAACTCGGTGTTGATCACCACACCGGAGCGCCGCCGCTTCACCGCCGAGATGCGCACGCTCGGCTTTGCTCGCCGCTACATACTGGTAATTCTCGCCTTCCAGGCGACGATTCTGGGTGTCGCGGGCTCGCTTGTCGGAATCGGCGCGGGATATGTCCTGTTCCAGACGGTCTTTCACAGCACACCGGGCTTCCTTGCCTCCGCCTTCCTGATCGACTCACAGCACGCCTTTCAGCTCCCGCTTGTGTTCGTGGCGCTGGCTTGCGGAGTGTGCGCCGCCCTGGCTGCGTCAATCCCCTGCATCCTCGACCTGCACTCCGATGTGGCCGACGCTGTTTTGCGGGAGCCCGGTGAGGCTGGACAGCGGGTGACTCCAGCCATCATGGTCAGGCTCGCGCTGGCAGGAGTGGCGTTGACCGCTTTGATCTCACTTGCGGTCGCGCTGGCTCCCGGCCTGACGGTGGTTGGCGGAGTGACGCTTGCAATCTCAGCTCTCTGCTTCGTTCCGATTGCCCTTGGAGGCGCGTTGTGGCTGCTGGTGAAGGTCGGGGAGAACGTTCCCGGCAGCGCGTTGCCTCTCACCGCGGCGGAACTCTCGGCAACCGCGACCCGCTCGGTCGCTCTGACTTGCATCGTGGCGCTGGCCGTGTATGGAAGCGTTGCGGTTGGCGGTGCCCGCCACGATCTGCTGCGTGGCCTCGATCGGGCAATCGTCCAGGAGTGGAGTGTCGCCGACGCGTGGGTTACACCGGATGAAAACATCTTCGACGCCGACAGCTTTCGGCCCGGAAACTCTCTTCGGGAGCTGGCCGCCGTGCCTGCGGTTGCCAGTGTCCACGCCTACCAGGCCGGATTTCTCGACCTCGGCAAACACCGTTTGTGGATACGCGCTCGTCCGTCAAACAGTGCCGGATTGATCCTTTCCAGCCAGTTGATCGAAGGCAACATCGCGACCGCCGCCGCGCGTCTGCGCCAGGGCGGATGGGCGACTGTGTCGAGTGGGTTCGCAAGCGAACATCATCTTGGGGTGGGTGGATCGTTTGAGTTGCCGACACCGTCCGGTACCGCACGCTTTGGGGTGGCGGCGATCACGACGAACATCGGCTGGCCTTCGGGGACCATCACGATCAACACGAACGATTACCGGCGCCACTGGCTAACGGGCGACCCGACGACTCTGGCAATTGACTTCAAGCCGGGCGTCAGCGACGAGCGGGGCGCCCTTGCCGTTGCCGCGGCGCTGCGCTCACACACGGCGTTGCGGGTACAGACCTCGGGTGAGCGCATCGCGGAGGTTGAGCGCATAGTCAGCGATGGTCTGCGTACCCTCGGCCAGATCGCGACACTGCTGCTGGTGGCAGCAGCGCTTGCTGTGGCCTCGGCGCTGAGCGCCGCGATCTGGCAGCGCCGCGCCTACCTGGCGTCTCTGAAGGCGCAGGGTTTCGATCGCCTGCAACTGTGGCGGGCGATCATTCTCGAGGCAGCGGTGCTGACGCTGATCGGTGGTGTGGACGGCACCGCGTTCGGCGTCTACGGCCACGCACTGGCAAGCCGGTGGCTCAAGCAATCCGCTGGCTTTCCCACACAGTTCTCGCTCGCTGAGCTACAGGTTCTCGCTACCCTGGCGCTTGTCATCGGCATCGCTCTGCTGGTGATCATGCTGCCGGGATTTTCAGCGGTTCAGGTCCCGGCGCGCGAGAGCTTCCAGGAGTAGGCATGAGGAGTTGGTTCAGCGTTCTTTTCAACAGCGAAGCTGTCGCTGCCTTTCGATGGCGTTCCTCGCCGCCACGCGAATCTACTGGTTCGAGGTGTGGCCCTTCCTGCGAGCGGAGATGCGGGAGTGGCGCAGCCGCGCCGAGGCGATACCGGATCAGACACTGCGCCGTGTAGCGCTCGAAGCGCAGCACGTCAAGCGCGGGAACCTGGAGGGAGCTGTCGCGTTCGCCACGCTCGCCGGGTGTGAGCATCGACTGTGCAGCGCTCGTGCGATGGCTGCGTATGAGGCCGCCTTCGATTATCTCGATTGCCTCTGTGAGATGCCCAACGCGGACCCTCTCCTCAACGGGCGCCAGCTCAGTCAGGCATTGATCGTCGCGGTGCAACCGGGCCGAGGACACGACGATTACTACGCTCATCACTCAACATCCAGGGACGGTGGCTATCTGCGGGCACTCGTGGACGCGTGCCAGACGACACTCGGCTCGCTGCCCGCCTACTCCGCGGTGGGTGAGGCTCTCGTGCGGGTGTCGAGTCGCATCGCCGCCTACCAGAGCTTCAATCATGGAGACGCCCATGGCTCCCACGATGCGTTCGCGCGCTGGGCGCTGTCTGAGACCGAGCTTCATCGACACCGTCGCGGTGGGCCACAGCTGCAATGGTGGGAGGTCGGAGCGGCCGGCGGATCGTCACTGGCCGCGTTCGCTCTGATCGCCGCCGCCGCTGACCCTCGTACCGTGCGCGCACACGCCGAAGCGGTCGACGACGCTTACTTCCCCTGGATCGGGGCTGTCAACTCGCTACTTGACAGTCTCGTGGACCAACATGAGGATGACGCTCCCGGTCAGCATCGCCTGCTCGACTACTACGCTTCGTCCGAGCAAGCCACTGAGCGTTTGGAGTTCATCACCAAACAGGCGATGCTGCGCGCCCAGAGGCTCAAGCCGCGTCACGGGCACGCGCTGATCCTGGCTGCGATGACGAGCTTCTATCTCTCATCTCCGGAGGCTCGGGTACGCGATCTGCGTCGTGTCAGGGAGCGTCTTCGTAGAAGCGTCGGTGTCCTGGATGGGCCGACCATGTTCGTTATGCGTGTGCGGCGAGCGGCGGGTGCGATTACCAGGGGAAGGCGTGAAAGTACGGAGTGATCGACGGTCGGATAGTGCTAGTGAATGCTCATGGTAGGTATGTACCGTCCTGCGTCACCTCGCACGAGTAGTCCCTGTAGCTCTAGTTCTGTGAGTGCGCACGCGGCATCGCCGGACTCGATGCCGTGTGCTGTGAGCTTTGCCACTGTGTCTGCGCCGGCGCTCACCTGCTCGATTACGGCAGTGAGGCGTGTCTCCAGCTTGACTAAGGGTTCAGTGAGCTTGCGTGTGCCTACGCCGTAGAGCAGGTCGAGTGCGTCCTGTGGGCCGCGTATGAGACTCGCGCCGTTCATCAATAGCGAATTGGTTCCTCTCGATGATGGTGAGCTCACACGTCCGGGCACGGCCGCGAGCGGCTTACCGAGTGCCTGGGCGATGTGTGCGCATGCCAGATCGGATGGGCGCTCTTCGGCCTCCACGACGATCACCATGCTCGCGAGTAGAGCCAGCGTGCGTGCGCATGCAAGCGCACCCCAACGGCGCGCACGCAGGCTCCACGGCATCTCAGAGATTGCGCAACCATGGGTGTGCAAGCGGCGGTAGAGCACTTCGCACCATGCGGGTGAGCAACGTTCCAGCCCACCGGCCATGACGGTGAATGTCGCGCCGCGCGCTTCCAGCGCTCCGCGGTGCGCTGCCACGGCGATGCCCTCCGCCAGTGCGCCGGCGACGGTGACTCCGGATGCGGCCAGACCGCGAGCCAGGTTGCGAGCGATCTCCATCCCATGGTCGCTCGCTCGGCGGGTGCCGACGATTGCGACGACCGCCTGCTCGAGCATCCCGTCGAGACGCTGGACTCCACCGCGCAGGCTGAGCGCGTGCGGCGCGAGTGGGCTCTCGCGTAGAGCTTGAGGATATGTGTGGCAGTGGCGGCACATGCTCTGCACATTCGTCCCAGCATCGATCGTGCCAGGCTCCAGTCCCGCATAGGCAGTTTGCAACTCGCGACGGCGACGCCCGCCGATCGCCTCGATCAAGTCTCCGTCTGAGAGCTTCAGCAGGTTCCAGACGCGCACGGGATCGCGCGCGCAGAGATCGAGCCGGCCGCTCAACTCTCCAAGCAGCCAGCAACGCCGGATACAGCACGGACAGGCGCCGGTCATGCTGCTCTCCTGCCCGACATGTGTGCCTCCGGACGCAGGGAAAGCGCGATCCCGAGATGCTTGGCCTTGACGCTCGCACTGCCTCTTAGATCCGCGATCGTGCGCGCCACACGCAGAGCGCGGTGCGCACCGCGTGCGCTGAGCGCACTCGACAGGCTTGCGTCGGTGAGCATCTGCTCGCACACGCGATCGAGCGGTACGTAGCGGCGCAGCATGCGTGCATCCATCTGTCCGTTCACGAGGATCCCCTCGTCTCGCAGCCTCGCCGCCTGGCGTTCGCGTGCTTCGATCACCTTTTCGCGAGCACGCTCTGAGCTCACGACGGGCGCGCCGTCCAGGGGATTGAAGCCGACCCGCTCCATGCTCACTAGCAGGTCGATGCGATCGAGCAGCGGTCCGTTCAAGCGGCGGCGGTGGCGAGCGAGATCAACTTCGCTGCAGTGGCAGCGCTCCCTCTCGCCCGCGTATCCGCAAGGGCAGGGGTTGGTGGCTGCCAGCAGCATGAAGCGCGCCGGATAGACGGCGGAGTGTCGTGCGCGCACGATCGCCACCCTGCCCTCCTCGAGCGGCTGGCGCAACGCGTCGAGGGTGGGGCGGGCGAACTCCGAGAGCTCATCGAGTAAGAGCCTCGGAATCCCGAGTTTAGCTAACGCGAACACCGACATCAGGATCGGTTCGGGCGTGTAAGTAAGCTACTCGGCACGGAGGCACGAAGCCGAATCGTGCCGTTGAGGCGCCATGTTGGCCTGTTTTCTCCGCCGCAGGATCTACACTCTCCTCAGATGACCACACGCGAGAAGATCCACAAGTTGATCGACGAACTCCCCGAGGCTCAGCTAGAGCCCGTGGCTGATTTCATAGCCACGCGCGGCCGACCTGGCGACGTCGTGGACGGGTGGGGCAATGTGTCAGCGATGCTGCGGGAGTCTGCTGCTCGGTCTATGCGGCGGCTCGACGAGCAAGAGCGAGAGGCCGGACGCAGTCCGTGGTGAGTCGTGGCGAGGTTTGGTGGTATGAGCCACCAGACGCCAAGCGTCGCCCGGCTTTGGTCATGACTCGGACGGAGTCCGCCCAAAGCTTGAATGAGCTATTCGTGATCCTGGCTACGACCACGGTTCGCGGACTGCCCACCGAGGTAGAGCTAGGACCGGCGGACGGGATGCCACGTAGCTGTGTGCTGAACGCTGACCACGCAAGCGCTGCGGACAAGGTATTCCTGACCGAGCGGATCACGCAGCTTGGGCCAGAGCGCATGTCGGAAATTTGCCGTGCGCTCGCTTTCGCGACAAGCTGCTGAGCGCCACGCCTCGGGCGCAATCGTTCTCCTGACGACCGAGATCCTTGCGCTGACTACGGCTCTGCTCGTTACGCTCATAAGCCCTTGGGTACCCAGTTCGATGGACTCGTCGATAAAGGCTACGTAGTCCTCATTTCTTAGGCCTAGCAAGATGCGGCAGTCTGGCACAACAGGCTAGAAAAGCACTAGGCCCGCCGAAGCGGGCCTAGCGGCGCTCCGCCCGCGATCCCTATTCCGGGGGCCGGCCGAGCAATGAGTGCATCATAACCTCGACTGAAGGGCTGTAAAGGTGTTCCCCGGGTCTCGATGTTGTCCCGGTTGACGCTCAGGTCTGGAGTGACGTTGAGTGGCTCGTATCGCGACGATTAGGCAGCTAGCAGGGCAACTGCACCAGATATCTGAGGTTGCGAATCCGGATTCATGCCGGGACTGCGTCCCGGATTTGGAATCCGCTGGAGCGGAGTAAACCGCCAGCCCTGACGGGCTGGTTCGGTTTTTGACCGTCGCGGCCCGCGAGGGCATCTGATTTATGGTTGCTTGTGGGATGGGCCACGACGGTCAAAAACCTCCC
>JBAWFB010000221.1:0-8358 GCA_049591495.1 Solirubrobacteraceae bacterium | reverse complement strand
CCCGACGGGCGGCGACGCGACTATGCCTCGCTGGCCCCGTTGGCGGGCCATGGGCGCCAGCAGTACGAGCGGTTGGGCCCGCGTGAGCAGCGCGAGACGCGCGTGCGTATTGACCGTGAGCTCGCGCGGCGCTCTCACCTCGGCGATGCCGCACGGGACGTCGCCCGCGAGCGTATGGCGCCGTCGCTCGCGCGGCGCGAGCAACGCAAGGTGGATCGCGAGCTTGACCACGCCCTTGAGCAACGCATGCGCGACGACGGCTACACCCCACCGTCCAAACAGCCCAAGCCCTCCGCGCTCGACACCTATCTGGAGCGATCCCCGTATGCACGTGCAGGAAAGTCACCGCCGGCACAGGGAGGACGATCGAGACCCAGATCGCCCGTGATGGACGATGTACGCGAGGTCGAGGGGCGGCGCAAGCGCCAGCTCGGGTGGGAGCGTTCGCGGTGAGCGCACACTCACTCGCCCAACCCGGCCTTGCGACGGGGCGAGTATTGCGGCTGGGGTTGGCGCTCGCACTGACGGCCGTCGCGGGCTGCCTCGGGTTGGTGTTGACACTTGCGGCGGTGCTCGGCGTTGCGCTCGCGCCGTCACGACCGATAATTGAAGAAGCCTACGGTGTCTCCGCGTTGGCCCAGCGCGAAATCCCGCCGCTCTATCTGCACCTCTACCAGCAGGCAGCGACGCGCTACGGCCTTGACTGGGCGATTCTGGCGGGCATCGGAAAGGTGGAGTGCGACCACGGGCGCGACCCAGCCCCGTCATGCACACACGAGGGCGCCGTCAACTCAGCGGGCGCGGGCGGGCCGATGCAGTTCCTCGCTTCGACCTTCAGTGAGTATGGGGTGGACGCCGAAGGTGGCGGGGCGCCTGACCGCTGGAGTCCGTCGGATGCGATCTACGCGGCGGCCAACTACCTGCGCGCCTCGGGCGCCCCTCGTGACTACCGCAAGGCGATCTTTGCTTACAACCACGCTGAATGGTATGTCGATGAGGTCGAGCACTGGGCGTCCTTGTACAGAGGCTCCGATGAACAAGCGACGGTCGCGCAGGTGTCGTATGGGGGGTCGGTGACAGGGAGCACCGCCCCTGTTCAATACATCAATGGCGAACGTGCGTACCTGTCTCCCACCGACGGGCACCTCGCGCTGATTCCAACCGGCGTTCCATCGGTGGTGCAGGCAATGCTGATGGCAGGCAACGAACTACAGGACTTGCCCTACGGACCGACCGGCCACCCCGATCCGCGCGGGGCGGAAAGCGAGGACTGCTCGAGCACCGTCAACTTTGTGTTGTACCGCTCCGGGGTACGTCCGATCGCAGAAATCCTGCGCGAGAACCCGCTGGCGCAAGACTATGTCGATTGGGGTGCCCCCGGACCCGGCAGGTGGGTGACGGTCTACTCGACCACCCAACCCACGGATCACGTGTTCATCGTGATCGCCGGACTGCGCTTGGACACGAGCTACAAAGGCACCGACGTGGGCCCCAACCGCAACGAAAGCGGCCCGCGCTGGCGGATACTCGACCACATTCCGACATGGGCGCACTGGTCGGTCAGGCATCCACCGGGGCTGTGAATTGCGCGTCGTTTCACCGGGCCGCTCGGCGATTTGACGAGCTCCGGGGGAGCCCCGTGTTCCGTCCGCAGACAAACGTACGATGAATCTCGATGTCGCCTTCTGTCAGAAAACAGGCCGCACGCGACGCATCGAGGCTACTGGCCCAGGTGTGGCGTGGGCTGGTCCCGATCGATCCCGTATCGATCGCTCGCCGCGCAGGGCTGCGTGTGGTCGACGCTGCGCTGGACGACAACACGATGGGCGCGCTGGTCAAGGAACCGGGTCAGGACCCCACGATCATGATCAACGAGAAAGACAGCTTGAACCGTAGACGGTTCACATGCGCGCATGAGCTCGGACATTACGTCAGGCGCTCCGACCAGACACAGGAGTACGCGACCGTGGATCTCCGTAGCGGTCTCTCCTCAGAGGGAACCGACGAGGAGGAGGTATACGCCAACGCGTTCGCGGCCTGTCTGCTGATGCCTGAGCGAGAAGTGTTGCGCATGCACAACGAGGGTATGTACGACTGGGAAATGGCGATGCGTTTCGATGTGTCGCGCGAAGCGCTGCAGTTCCGGTTGCGCGATCTCAACCTGGAGTGCTGATGTCGCGAGCCGAACATCCGCTCGGCGTGCAAGCTGCGGCGGAGGCCACTGCGCGACACATCCTGCGATCCGGCGAAGAGCGCGAAAGTGCGGAGATGCCGGACGGCCTGCGCTTCCTTCGCGAGAAGGAACAGGAGCAGGATCGTGTGCTGAAGCTCTCCTACGCAACCTGGCTGCGCAGGTCGCTCGCCACGCAGCTACTGGTCGCGGATGGGGTATTCATCGTCTACGCGTGGGCAGGCAAGAATTGGAATCTGGAACCGCTCGTGATCAACATCTGGCTTGCCGCCACCGTCGTACAGGTCGTCGGCATAGTTCTGGTCGTGACGCGTCACCTGTTCCCGCAGCGAGATCACGTCGTCACCGCACGCTCACAACCGGATGGGTAGCGCCTGAGAATGTTTGAGGGCCGTCTATCCCGGTATATGCCCTAAGGTTGCAACCATGACGGCACGCGAGGTCGATTTTCTGTTGATTGGAGGAGGCCTGGCCTCCGCCAACTGCGCCCGTTGGCTGCGCGAGTCGGGTGCAGACGGGGAGATCGTGTTGGTCGGGCGCGAGCCCGACCCGCCCTATAACCGCCCCGAGTGCTCGAAGGGCTATCTACGCGGGGAGGAGAGTCGCGAGGAGCCGCTGTTTCGGCCCAACGAGTGGTGGGCAGAGCAGAAAATCGAGCTGCTCACACGCACGAGTGTCACAGCGCTCGACACCGGCGCGCGCATCGCGAAGCTCTCCAGTAAGGAGGAGATCCACTTCGGCAAGGCGCTGCTGGCCACCGGTGCGAACGTGCGCCGCCTGAACGTGGCGGGCTGTGAGCTTGAAAACATTCACTACCTGCGCACGCTCGGCAACGCCGACGCGATCCGCGCGGGCGTTGCCGACGCCGAGAACGTGGTGCTGATCGGCGGCTCCTACATCGGCTGCGAGGTCGCAGCGTCGCTGACGATGATGGGCAAGAAAGCCACGATTGTGATGCAGGAGCAGGCTACACTCGAACGCGGCTTCGGCAAGCAGGCCGGTCGCTTCTTCCAGGGGCTGCTCGAATCGCATGGCATCGTGGTGCACGGCCCAGACGGTCTGGCGCGCTTCGAGGGGGATGGGCGCGTCAGTAAAGTCGTGACGACCAACGGCCTCGATCTGCCCGCCGAAGCGGTCGTGGTTGGCGCCGGCGTAACGCCGGATGTCGCGCTCGCCAAGAACGCCGGTCTGCGGATCGGCGAGCGCGGCGGAGTGGTGTGCTCTGCCCGTCTTGAGAGCTCCTCGCCGGGAGTGTTCGCCGCGGGGGACATCGCCGAGTATTACTCCCTGCTGCACGACACCCACATACGCATCGAGCATTGGGACGTAGCGTTCAACCACGGCAAGACCGCCGCGCTCAACATGCTCGGCGGCGACGTTCCCCACGAGGTCGTGCCCTACTTCTATTCGGTGCTCGGCGACTGGGGTGAGCTGGAGTACGTCGGCCCCGCCTATGAGTGGGACGAGGAGATCGTGCGCGGCTCCTACCAGGACGGCAAGTTCACCACTTGGTACCTGAAGGACGGACGCGTGCGTGCCGCGCTCACGTTCGGGCGCTCTGAGGACCTCGACCAGGCGCGCCGGCTGATCGTCGAGCGCACCGTTCTCGAGGAGAAGGACCGCGCCGCTCTCGCACAGGAGTAGGATGTGCGCGTTCATACGGTCGGTGGTCAAGGGAAGCCGGTGCGAATCCGGCGCGGACCCGCCACTGTGACCGGGGATGCCAACCGCGGCGCGGCGACGCGCAGCCACTGATCGGCCGCTCGGCGGATCGGGAAGGCGCGGAGGGTGGGCCCGGGAGCCAGGAGACCTGCCTCCGACCGACACGCCCACAAGCCCTCGTGGAAAGGGGTTGGCTCAATGCTTACATCTAGTCGTATGTCCGTGGCGTTCGTCGCCGCGTTGCTGTCCTGTCTGTTGCTTGCCTCATCGGCCTTTGCGGGGCAACCGAGCACCGTTACGGTGCGCGTTGTGGGTCTCACCGGCACAACACTGCTCCCGCAGACGTCGGTCACCACGACCTCCACGCCGATCGAACCTGAACCGCCCGAGTCCTGTAGCGGTACCAGCGCCGGTGGAGCGCTCTACGATGCGGTGCACGGCAACTGGGTCGTCAAGTACGAATCTCTCGGTTACGGGATCGACGGCATACAGGGGTTGAACTTCCCTCCCTTCTCGTCCACGTCGCCCCCAGACGCGTACTGGTCGTTCTGGCTAAATGGCGCACCCGCCACCGAAGGGGCCTGCGGGCAGGAGCTCGAATCGGGAGACGATGTGGTGTTCTTCGCCCAATGCATCGCAGTCGGCACAGACTGTCCCACTAGCGACGATTCCCCGCAACACTTCCTGACCGTGGCCGCGCCGGCGTCCAGCAGCGTGCAGGTCGGCACGCCAGTTGCGGTAACGGTGGGCTCGCTGAACACCGAAAGCGGTGCCAATGAATCGCTTCCCAGTGGGGTGACGGTGAACGCCGGTTCGATCAACGCCACCCCTAACGCGCAGGGCGTAGCAACGCTGACGTTCCCAAGCGTTGGCGCCTATACGATTGAAGCCACTGCGCCCAACTCGGTGCCCTCCGATCCCCATACCGTGTGCGTGCACAACGGAAATGATGGAACGTGTGGGACAACTGTTGAAGCAGTCGCCAAAGGGATCGTGCTCGATAAAGCACCCGGTGTGAGTGTCCAGCCTGTGGATGTCGCGACGGCTGGTGGAGTTGAGAACGGCCGTCACTATGGTCGCCGCAAAGGGCCGCGCACCTTGAGCGGACTCGTTCAGGTGCCCACAGGCGGCACACTGCGTGAGGTGCGCATCAGCCTCCAGCGTCGTAACGGCAAGCGCTGCACAGTTTTCAGCGGAGCCAAGGAGATGTTTGTGCGCGCTCATTGTGGTGCTACGCGCTTCTTCTCGGTCAGTGGAGCCGAGTCGTTCAGCTATTTGCTTCCGGCGTCGTTGCCGCCAGGACGCTACGTCTACGACATCGAGGCGATCAATGGCGATGGGCAGACAACCAAGCTCGTGGCGGGTGTCAGTCACGTGGTCTTCTATGTCAAGTGACGCTCCGCGGGGTGTCTGGCGAACGTGTGCGCGAATGGCGCGCGCGTTCGATCGGCGCTCACTTGGCGCTGTGGGGGTGCTCGGCCTGTTGCTCACTGGCTGTGGCTTGGGTGCCGGCTCCGCCCCGACCGGGGTAAGGATCACGGTGACGAAGGAATTCGGCACGCACCTGGTGAGCTCATCGAGCTCGCCACACGTGCGCGGCCAGGAAACCGTGATGAGCCTGCTGATGCGCAACAACAAAGTCAACACCCTCTACGGGGGCGGCTTCGTGCAGAACATCAACGGCTATTCGGGCGGCACTCAGCGGGGTGAACCGCAGGATTGGTTCTACTACGTCAACGGTGTGCAGGCCCCGAAGGGCGCGGCTGAGACGAATGTCAACTCGGGCGACCGTATCTGGTGGGACCTGCACGACTGGAGCCAAGCCGAAGGCGTCCCGGCCGTCGTGGGCTCCTACCCCGAGCCGTTTCGGCACGGGACCGAAGGCCGGCGGCTGCCGGTGCGCATCGAATGCCAGCAAACCACCAGCGCGCCGTGCCAGACGGTCAACACGCGGCTGCAACAAGTGGGCGTGCCGGCGGCGCTCTCCTCGATCGACCCAGGCGAATACACGAGCACGCTGCGGGTGCTCGTGGGGACCTGGACGGCGGTGCGAGGCACGCCGGCGACGCAGGCGATCGAACGCGGGCCGCGCGCAAGCGGGGTGTATGTGCGCCTCACGCCCAGCGGGCACACGCTCACGCTGCTCGACGGGCGCGGGCAACCGACGCGCACTCTGGGTGCGGGCGCCGGGCTGGTCGCGGCGATCCAATACGGCAAGGAAGCGCCGGAGTGGGTGATCACCGGCACCGATGCCGCCGGGGTCGCTCTGGCGGCGGACGCGCTCAGCGAACGCGCCCTGCGCAACCACTTCGCGCTCGCGCTCGAACCCTCCGGGACGGGGCTTCCCGTGCCCACCGCGAGCCCATGAGCGCAGGGATGTAGCGACCACGATGCTCGCCACGCTCTTCTACCGCCGGCTTGCGAGTCCGCTGCACGCGACTCGCGCGACGGTGGCGGCCACGTGGGCCGGGGCGCTGGTCGCCGCGACGCTGCTGACCGACAATCCGCTCGTGCTCGCAGTGCTCGTCGCCGCGGTTCTTGGCGCGGGCGCAGGCGCGGGGGTGTGGAAAGAGCTGGCGCGCACCTTGCGCACCGTGCTGATCGTCGCCGCGCCGATCGTCGCGATCAACGTGCTGGTCTCACGCGAAGGTCTCACCGTGTTTGCGCGCCTGGGCGATCTTGGACCCTTCGGTCAGGGCGATCTGACGGTTGAGGCGCTCGTTTACGGTGCGGTGATCGCGCTCAAGGTGGGCCTCTTGATGCTCGTCACGACGCTCGCGAGCCTCGCGATCGACCCCGACGAGCTGCTCGCAGTGTTCCGCCGGCACTCGTTTCGCTCGGCGCTCACCGCGTCGCTGGCGACACGCATGGTGGGAGTGCTGGCCGCCGACTCACAGCGGCTGGCAGAGGCGCAGCGCACGCGTCCCGATGGCGCCGGCAGCGGTGCTGGCCGATCTCCAATCGGTGGGCGCGTCAGGTTGCTGAGCGCGATCGTCGGCTCTTCGCTTGACCGCTCCATGGACGTCGCGGCGACGCTAGAGCTGCGCGGCTTCGCGGTCGGGGGTAAGCGTGCGCCGGCACGGCGCCACCCCTTCTCACGCCACGACCACGCGTTCGCCCTCTCGGCCGCCGGCGTGCTCGCGCTCGCGCTGCTCGGACGGCTCGCGGGCTTCGCCGCGTTCACGGCCTATCCGTTGGTGAGCATGCCGGTGTCGCTCGCCACCGTCGCACTGTGTCTTGCGCTGCCCGCGGTGGTCCTGTTTCCGCTGTTTGACCGCCGGGGGATTGAATTTTGAGACCAGCTGTTGCGTTCGAGCAGGTCACCTATCGCTACCCCACAGGGTCACATCCTGCTTTGCGCGATGTCACCCTGCAGATCGAGCAGGGTGAGCTGTGCCTGCTGGTGGGACGCTCCGGGCAGGGCAAGTCCACACTGATCCGGGCGGCTTGCGGTCTGGTGCCGCATTTCCACGGCGGCACGTTCGCCGGGCGCGTGAGCGTCGCGGGACTGGACACGCGCGAGCACCCACCTGCGCACATTGGCGCCCACGTGGGCGTGCTGCAGGGAGACGCTGAGACCCAGCTGGTGATGAGCTCGGTGCGCGCGGAGCTGGCGCTCGCGATGGAGAGCCGCGGGCACGGCGCCACAGCGGTGGCGCGCGCGGTCGAGGAGGTGGCGCTTGCGCTCGGCATCGACCAGCTGCTCGACCGCTCCACCCACGATCTCTCCGGGGGGGAGAAGCAGCGGGTGGCGCTCGGCGCCGCGCTTGTCGGTCGTCCCCGCGTGGTGTTGCTGGACGAGCCCACCTCACAGCTTGACCCGGTCGCGGGCGATGAGCTGATCGGGCTGCTGCGGCGGCTCAACCAGGAGTGGGACACCACGATCGTGGTGTCCGAGCATCGCCTGGAGCGCTGTCTGTCTGCGGCCGACCGCGTGATCGCGCTGGACGGCGGTGCCGTCGTCCACGACGGCTCTCCCAGCACGTTTTTGAGTTGGGCGGTCGCCGCCGAGCCCACGCTTCAGACCCCGGGCGCGAAGCTGTTTGCGCTTGCCGGCCTCTCCCCGCCGCCGGTTGGCGTCAAGCAGGCGCGCGCCACGCTGCGCCGCGAAAGGCTGCTCCCGGACGAGCCCGAGCCGGGCCGGTCCTCCGCGGCCGACGGCGAGGAGGAGGCCGAGGTGGCGGGTCCAGTGCGTCGCGTTATCGGAGCGGGAGCTCGGTGGGTGCGCCGCGAACGGGGTGAGCTTGGGCCGGTCGCCCTGGGGCTGCGCGGCGTGTGGTGTGAGATCCCGCGCGGACCCGCGATCCTGCGCGGAGTCGATCTCGTGGTGCGCCCCGGAGAGCGCGTCGCGCTGATGGGGCGCAACGGGGCCGGCAAGTCCACGCTGCTGCGTCACGCGGCGGATCTCGTGGCGCCCACACGCGGGCAGATCGAGCGCGCAGGCAGGGTCGCCCTGCTGTTGCAGAATCCAGGCGACTATCTCCTGCACGAGCGCGTCCGCGAAG
>JBAWFB010000220.1:0-4695 GCA_049591495.1 Solirubrobacteraceae bacterium | reverse complement strand
CGACCGGCCAAACATGCCGCCGGCGCCAGATCCTCGACCACTTCGGCGACCGCGAGCCGTGTGCGCCGGAAGGTCGCTGCTGTGACGTGTGCGAACCCGACGCTGAGCTGGTCGCGGCCTCGCGCCGCGCCGCGCCGGCGGCGAGTAGGGCGCGAGGTGCGTCGGCGCGTGGGAGTGGGACCCGTGCCGCAAGTGACGGGTCGCGGGCTCTAGCGGGGGTGACCGGCGCGATTGGTGCGGCTGGCGCGAACAACGGTGCGGGCGCACGCGCCCCGGCCAACGGCTCGGGCACAGACGGGGAGCCCGTCCTGGACCCAGTCGACGAGGGCCAGTTCGAGAAGCTCAAGGCGTGGCGGCTGGGGCGCAGCGAAGGCAAGCCCGCCTACACGGTGGCCGCCAACGCGGCGCTGGAAGGCGTGCTGCGCGCAAGGCCCACCAACCTCGATGAGCTGATCGAGGTCAAGGGGATCGGGCCGACGTTCTGCGAGCGCCACGGCGAGTCGCTGTTGGCGACGCTCGCCGAGTTGTAGTGAAGCGAAGCCGACGCGGGGACTCGAACCCCGGACCCCTTCATTACGAGTGAAGTGCTCTACCAGCTGAGCTACGTCGGCGGGACCCGGTGATGGTATCGCCGAACCGCCCGGCGCCGAGTTTCGTCGCACTCTGTTCGCAACGTGCCCGATTCGGGTGGGACGGTGTCGAGTGGGCGCTGGTCGCCCTACCGCTTCGGGCAGGGAACAACTGGTTCGACCGTAACCTTTTCACCGCTCAAAAACGTGATTTCGACCTTCCCTTTGAACCCGCCCTTGGGGCACTTCTTCGGCACGGTGCCGTAGGAGATCAGCTTTTTGCCCTGCTTGTAGGCCGCACCGATCTTGCCCTTGATCGACAGCACCGAGGCGTAGGGCGCTTCCGGCACGGTGATCACGAGCGGCACTGGCACCGTGAACATCGGACCGAACGGCGGCGGGGCCGTGGAGAAGCTGCCGATCGTGAGGATTTCGATCGACGCGGGCGTGCGGCCTTCGGTGAAGAACGCCAGCTTGCCTTCCGGCGCGAAGAACGCCTGGATGGTGCCTTTCTCCTGTACACGGGTGCCGCCGAAGCTGACGACGCCGAGCACTTCGCCAGTGGGGCCCGCGTAGGACTTCTTGGGGCAACGCTGCACTTCGTGGCTTTCCAGCACCGCTGTGGGGCACGTCGCGAAGCCGGACTGGTGAAGCTTGGTGCCCTGCGGCAGCTCCACCACGACCTGTGTGATCGGGGAGGGGTAGCCGCCGTATTCGGTGCCGCTGATGCTCAGTTCGGCTTCCAGTCCCGCTCCAGCTCCGAGAATGTTGCCGGTGCCGGGGTATGTGGGACTGTTGAGCGAGCTGGGGTTGATCGGGATCGGGACGATCTTCGCCTTGACGGTCACGGTTGGAGCGGCGAGGCCGGCAGCGGGCAGCCCCAACGCGGCGAGGGTGAGGAACATTGACAGCAACGCCACACCCAGTTTGCCGAGGCCCTGTCGAGGCTCGAGCGAGGCGTGGCTCAACGGTGCGTGTTGGTCGGCGTTCTCACGTGTGGACATCGCTCTCTCCCCCAATGATGTTTGACCCGGCCACCAAAGGATAGACACACATTTAGGGCGCGCACACAGCAAAGCTACCGCTGTGGCGCCTCAATTCGTGCTGGGTGAACTGCTGCTCTCAACGCGGGCCGTTACAGGTGATTCGCCTCTCGATTTCGGCGGAATTTCATACTGTCCCGACGAACGCGTGAGGGTCAGCCGGCCGTTGCGCCTTGCAGCGGGCGCAGCTCCTCGTTGGAGGGCACCGTACGGCGCTCCAGGCGTCCGTCCTCGCCGACCACATACGCGCCCATGCTGAGCAGCGGTGGCGAGTACGCGTGCAGGGTCACCGCGGGCGGGCCACCCGCGTGGCGCACGCGGTGGATGTCGACGGCCGAGAAGTGGAAGCTCTCGCCGGCTCTGACCACGGCACTGGAGGGCGGGCCGTCCAGTGCGAGGCGCTCCTCGCGCACGCGTCCACTCACGACCGCCACCGCGCCGCACGAGATGTCGTGATCGTGGAAGCCGGTGTCGTGGTCGTTCATCCAGCAGATCAGCCACGCGGTGAGGTGCGCGTCGCTGAACAGCTCCTCGTAGACGCGCTGGGTGCGGTCGTGCTTGACCAGTCCGATCCACAGCTCCGGACGTCCGGCTAGCTCGTTGACGTAGCTCTGGAGCTCATCGCTGGACAGCGTGCGCTGGTGCGGGCGGGGTAGGTGAGCAAAGGACGGTCTCATAGGGCGGCCCTCTCCAGCACGGCGATGCGCTTGGGTCTGGCGCGAGTGGGCCTTGCGATGCGGGGTGGAGGGGACCCGCGCTCGACCCCATGGGCAAACACGCGCGCGGCGTTCTCCGAGAACAGCCTCCAGTCGAGCCGGTCGCGCACCTCCTGAGATCCCGGGTCAACCACCGGCCGGTCGGAGCCGTACACGAGCTGGTCCACCCCGACCGCCCTTTCCATCAGGCCCACCGCCTGCGGGCCGTAGGAGGAGGTGTCGTAGAACACCAGCGGGTCGATCTTGCGCGTGGCCGGCCCCCCGCGTGAGCGCAGCCGCTCGGTGTGCAATGGGGCGAGCCCCGCGAGCATCGCAAACACCACGCGCAGCTCCGGGAACAGGCGGCGTGCGGCGGTGACCCACACGAGCCACGCGGCCTGCATCTCGGCGACGTAGCGCGTGAGCGCGGGCCACCACAGCGGATCGCCGAGCGACGCTTCGCTCACCGGTAGCCGGTTGCCCGGGCCGGGGTGCACGAACAGGGGTGCGCCGCGGCTCTGCACGCGCGCCAGCGCGGGGGCCAGCAGCGCGAGCGAGTCAATGCTGCCGAGCGCGCCCGCGGGCAGCGATATGCCGACGCATCCACGCTCCAGCGCGCTGTCGACGTCGTTGGGGTCAACGCCGGACAGCGCGAGCGGCGCCCACACGCCGAAGCGGTCGTCGAGCGCGAGCGCGCCGTCGAGGTAGGCGTCGATCAGCTCGCTCGCCGCCTGGCGCGGGAGCGGCTCGATGCCCAGCGGGCTCGACAGGCACACGAGCGCGCGGTCGAGTCCGTCACGCTGCACCAGCTCGGCCCTCCGCGCGGACGTTTCGCCGTCGAGGTCGATCACATAAGGGCGCTCGCCAGCCCCAAACAGCACGGTCAGCCCCTGTTCGTCGCGGACGAACGGCAGCTCCCGCCGCCGCGCCAGCGCCTCCACGAGCGGCTCGGTCCAAAGATGTTGGTGAATGTCGGTCTTCATACGCAATCTCCAGATTCTCGATCAGATTTATGAAGAATAGCACGTTGAGGGAGGACGTGGTGTTGATTGGCGAGATCGGTGGCTCACCCAATACCGTTAGTCCGTGCCCGCCACTCTCGACACCGAGTTCATCGACGTGCAGGGCCTGCGTGTCCGCTGTCTCACGCGCGGCAGCGGACCTCCCGTGCTCGTGCTGCACGGTTGGGGCGCCTCGATCGAGGCCGTGTATCCGATCGTGGGCGGTCTCGCACCGGTGGCCACCGTCTACGCGCTGGACCTGCCGGGGTTCGGCGAGAGCGAGCTGCCGCCCGAGCCGTGGGGAGTTGAGGACTACCAGGCGTTTGTTGCCGCGTTCATGGACACGCTGTCGATCGAGTGCCCCGCGATCGTGGGGCACTCCAACGGGGGGCGCATCGCGATCCGGATGGCCGCCACCGAACCGGCGCGCGCGTCGCGGCTGGTGCTGGTCGACTCCGCCGGGATCCGCCCGCGGCGCACGCTGCGCTGGTATCGGCGGGTGGGGATGGCCAAGCTCGGCAAGTATGCCGCCCGCTTCCTTGGCGCTCCCGGTGAGCGCCTGCGCGCGCTGCTCGTCGGTCGCTCGGGCTCGACCGACTACCTCGCGGCCGGTGAGATGCGTCCCACGCTCGTAAAGCTGGTGAACGCCGACCTGCGGCCCTTCATGCCCCAGGTTGGGGTGCCCACGCTGCTGGTGTGGGGCACCGAGGACACCGAAACCCCACTGTCGGACGCGCGCGAGATGGAGCGGCTGATCCCCGACGCCGGACTGGTGGAGCTGCAGGGAGCGGGCCACTACAGCTACCTCGACCAGCCCGCGCGCTTCTCACGGATCGTCTCGCACTTCCTAGCGCCGCCGCCCGTGGCCGACAGGGAAACCTCAGAGGGGGTGTCCTCGTGACGGTCACGCGGCGCGGTCTACGGGCGGTATCGGCTGCGGGCTCCCCAAACGGGGAGTTGCGATGAGGACGTTCGAGGGCATCGCCACGGTGCTGGCGATGTTTGCGCTCACGATGCGCTTGCGGGGGCGCCAGCACCGGCTGCTGCACCTGCTCCAGCTGGAGCACTACGAGGGGGCGCGACTGATGCTGTGGCTGCGTCGCCGCGGCGAGCTGTGGCCGGTGCGCGAGCTGGCGGCGTTCGCGCTGCTGTTTGGCGCGGCGATTGCCGCGCACGCGTCGGGCACCGCGGGATCGGGGTGGCTGTGCGGGGCGCTGCTGCTCGCGAGCACCCCGATGGTGGCGCTCGGGGTCGCAGAATGGCGCCGCGAGGCGGTCAAGCCACTGGTGTTCACCGGCCGCGCCAAGCGCCTGTTCGTCGCGGCGCTGCTGCCGCCCGCCCTGCTCGTGCCGGGCGCGATCGCGGTGGCCGTGGCGGGTCCCACCAC
>JBAWFB010000219.1:0-2345 GCA_049591495.1 Solirubrobacteraceae bacterium | reverse complement strand
CCGGTCGAGATATCCCGCTCGATCGAGCGGTAGGACTCCCACCCTCGATCGCGGGCGGCCTTGATCGCCTCATATGCCCTGCGCGGGCTCCCTTCGCCGGTCAGGCGCACCAGCAGCCCCTCCGGGCCGCCGGGGCGCAGCTCCACCGCACCTGCCCGCTCGGCGATTGACAGCAGCACCCGTTCGCGCTCGTCGAGCTCACCGTGCCCGATCGCCGCAACTCCGTCCTGGGCGCGGCTGCGCAGGCGCGCGACATACCGCTTGACGTCCTCCACGCTGGTCTCGCGCTCTTTGATGAACCGGATCAGCCGTCCCAAGTCCATCCGTGAGGCCAGCAGCAGCGCGCGCCCGGGCCCCCCATCGCGTCCGCCGCGCCCCGCCTCCTGGTAGTAGGCCTCGAGGCTCGTCGGCAGCGCCCAATGCACCACCGTGCGCACGTCGGCCTTGTCCACGCCCATGCCAAACGCGTTGGTCGCCACCACCACCTCGGCGCGTCCCTCCATGAAGGCGGCCTGGCTCGCGCGGCGCGCCTCGGGCGCCATGCCGGCGTGGTAGCGCACTACCTCCAGACCGTGTCCGGCGAGCAGCGCCGCGACCTCCTCGGTGTGCTTGCGGGTGCCGCAATACACGATCGCCGGTCGCGCGTCTTCACGCTCGAGCACGTGCAACAACGTCGCGCGCTTGCGCGCCACCGCGCCCTTGCCCTCCACGCCCACCACGTCGAATGTGAGGTTGGGACGGTCAAAGCCCGAGCGCACCGCCAGCCAGTCGCGCAGACCCAGCCGCGCGGCGATCTCCTGGGCCACGCGCGGCGTGGCGGTTGCCGTGGCGGCCATCACCGCGGGACGGCCGAGCTTTTCGATCGCGTCGTGCAGACGCAGGTAGTCGGGGCGGAAATCGTGTCCCCACTCCGCCACACAGTGGGCCTCGTCCACGACGAACAATCCCACCGTGCGGGTGGCGAGCGTGTCACGAAACGCGCGCGAGGCAAACCGCTCGGGCGCGGCCAGCACGAGCCGCGCCTCCCCGGAGGCGATCGAGCGCAGCGCCTGAGCGTTGTGGCCCTCCGCCATGCCCGACGCCAGCATCGCCGCGCTCACCCCCGCCCGCTCCAGGCGCTTGTGCTGGTCGGCCATGAGCGCGATCAGCGGGCTCACGACCACCACGAGCGGGGGCGTGGGATCGGCGAAGTTGGTGGGATGAGCGGGGTCGGCGGAGTGGGCGGGGTTGGCGGGGTTGGCGGGACCCCAACCATCCGCCAGCGCCGGCAGCTGGTAGCACAGCGACTTGCCCCCGCCCGTGGGCATCACCACGAGACTGTCGCGCCCGTCAAGCGCCGCCTGCACCGCCTCACGCTGACCGGGACGAAACGCTTGCAGACCAAAGCGCTCCAGCAGTCGCTCCGGGCTCGGGGGCGAGATGGGGCCACTCCGGGTTGCGGCGACGGCGGTGTCAGCCTCGACGGGGCTTCCCGCGACAGGAGTGCCCGCAGGCGTCGCAAGGCCGGCGACGTGGGTTGCGCTCATGTTGTACATCTCCCTAAGAAGCTACCTCCCGCTCCGGGCGATACTCGGCGCAGCTCCTCAAGAGATGTCGGCCGAAGCGCTTACCGCCCGGCGCGAGCGGGATATCGCTATGGCCAGTCGATCCGCTCGACGAGCTGCTCGGCGCCGAGGTCGATCAGGGCGCTGCGCTCGATCGGCTCATAACCCTCGCCGACAAGTCCAAGCCAGTGAACGGCGTGCTCGCGCGGATCGACGATCAGGAGCTCCTCGACATGGTGGGAGGCGTAGAACGGGAGCTTCTCCCAAGTCTCGTCCTCGGGGGAAAGGACCTCCACCACCAGCGCAGCAGTCGGCAGCCACGTGCCAGACGCGCCAGGGCGGTGCACACCACCATCCGGCACACGAAAGTCGTGCTCTGAGGAGCCCAGGTTGAACTCGCCCATCGCCGGGACCAGACCGGCGGCTCTCGCCGGCGGTCCGAGCAGCTCGGCCAACTGTTGGGTGATGTCCGCGTGCTCGAAGCTTGGGGCCGGAACCATGTGATAAACGCCCTCCCATACCTCATCCAGACGATCGAGCCCCGAGCGTCGGCGACGCTCCAGCAGCTCCTGCAGACCAGCGGTCGGAGGATCCAGGATCAGCGTGCGCACAACGCCGATTCTAACCCGCTCCCGTGCCGTCAAACCCGGCATTCACAAAGCGTTGCAAACGAGTACGACGAAACTCGGCGGCGGACGGTTCGGCGATGGGGCGGTCAGCGGCGTTGCCCGGCGCGCCACCGTCCACTCAGGGCGAGGCGGCGCTCAGCGCCGGCGCCACACCACGCGCGTGCCCGCGGAG
>JBAWFB010000218.1:0-1604 GCA_049591495.1 Solirubrobacteraceae bacterium | reverse complement strand
GGCAGAACCGTCCGTCGGAAAAGCGATACGTCACATTACGGATGTCGGGGTCATCATGCCGGACGCCATATTTTTCGAGTTCGGCGAAAATCTCCTTGGTGCGTTTCTCGTCCAGACGCTCCACGCGGCTACCACAGTTGGTGGTGACAATGCGCAGTTTTTCGCGGTCCGCCTCCAGCAGGCGCGGCACAAACGGACAGCCGTGCGCCTCCAGATGCCGCAGCATGAGCACTTCGTTGTCGAAGCGTTCCTGCGCCTTTGGTCCGTGGTATGCCTTGACGACCCGGCCATCAAAACTGAGGTGGACGGTGGCACGGAGCGTATCTTTGACCTTTAACATGCGGTTGAAAATCAGGCCGTGATTTCGCGCCACTATCGCGCATTCACGGGACGATGAAAAGCCGATTGAGCACCGTTTTGCGCAGGACGGATAATTTTCAACAGCCGCCGGGCCGCCGCCATTGCGGGCCGGAATCATTTTTCCAAGAAAGCCCTTTGTTTTTGGTGGGGATGCAAAATTCTTGCCGCGTGGCATTTGTCCTGCTAAAAAGCGGTCACCAGTTCAACCAACTGCCATCATGCTTTTGGAACCGTGAACTGTTGACACCGAAAAACAAATCACCACTCACATGGCCAAATACAAACTCGAATACCTCTGGCTGGACGGTTACGAACCCGTCGCCAACCTCCGCGGCAAAACCCAGATCAAAGAATTTGCCAAATTTCCCAAGCTGGCTGAACTCCCCATGTGGGGGTTCGACGGCAGTTCCACTCGTCAGGCCGAAGGCCGCAGCTCCGACTGCATGCTCAAGCCCGTCGCCGTCTATCCCGACACGACCAAGAAAAACGGCGTGCTGGTCATGTGCGAAGTCATGCTGCCGGACGGCAAGACGCCGCATCCGACCAACAGTCGCGCCACCATCCCCGACGATCCCGGTGCCTGGTTCGGTTTCGAGCAGGAATATTTCCTCTACAAGGACGGCAAGCCCCTCGGCTTTCCCAATTCCGGCTTCCCGTATCCGCAAGGTGAATACTACACCGGCGTCGGCTACAAGAACGTCGGCTGCATCGCCCGCGAAATCGTGGACGCGCATCTGGATCTCTGCCTGGACGCCGGCATCAACCACGAAGGCATCAACGCCGAGGTGGCCAAGGGCCAGTGGGAATTCCAGATCTTCGGCAAAGGCTCCAAGAACGCCGCCGACCAGGTCTGGGTCGCCCGTTACTTCCTCATGCGCCTCTGCGAAAAATACGGCGTGGACGTGAACTGGCACTGCAAGCCCCTCGGCTCCGATGTGGATTGGAACGGTTCCGGCATGCATTCCAACTTCTCCACCACCCACATGCGTGAGGTCGGTGGCAAGGAATATTTTGAAGCGCTCATGGCCGCGTTCGACAAATACAAGAACGAGCACATCGCCGTTTATGGCCCGGACAATCACCTGCGCCTCACCGGCCTGCATGAAACGCAGTCCATTGACAAGTTCAACTATGGTATCGCGAACCGGGGCGCATCCGTCCGGGTGCCGCACAGCTTCGTGAACAACGGTTACAAAGGTTATCTCGAAGACCGCCGTCCGAACTCCCAGGGTGACCCTTACAAG
>JBAWFB010000217.1:0-13933 GCA_049591495.1 Solirubrobacteraceae bacterium | reverse complement strand
ACCGCGAACATAGCCAATCCAACTACATGGATTTTTTTCATTATCTTGCTCTACCTTTCCCTCGTCCGAGACTTGGTTGAGCCCCTTCCGAGGCTTGATACGGCCGGTCAGAGCACTCGTCCTAGGTCAGAGAAGCGCGAGTCCCGGCCCTTATAGCACTCCATTAAGATCCCGACTAATGGGATCTCGCCGCGAGCGTACCAGCTACCTTAGCGCGGTGTCAAGCAAATGTGCACTGGTGTTTCCCACTTGGCGCTAGAACCAGTGAGATCCCGAGAGTTGTCCGTTTCCCCTGTGTTAGAGCCAAAAGCTTCGCGATATTCTGCAAGCAGCCGGCCGATGACCGCCTATATTCCACTAGTAGAAACTTTTATAGGGATCCGGCGCCGGCTCGAAACGCCTCTGTCATTGGCGCTCAGGTGGCCTATAGCTCACTGCTCCGCCAACCATCGTTGCGTGTGCTTCACAGCTTCTTGTCTGCCTATGCTCGCGAGACAGGTGCCTCTTGGTGGCGGCATAGCCCTGGCCTCGGCCCAAGCCGGGGTGCTCCCTTGTGTGCGGGCACCCCGGCCCTGGGCCTTGCCCATTCGGGTCCCTTGGTTGGCAGGGGCCACATGAAGTCCTATCACAGATAACTGGCGCCTGCCAGTCCGAATCTTTCCGATATCGATCTAATGGAATTTATCTAAAGGCGGGGATGTACACGTTTCTCCTGCATATGCACGCTTTTGGAGCCCAGCCGCCTCAATAGCGAGAGTCAGAGACATCTTTCGGTGGACGAATGGTCGAGTTCCACGGCCACAATCGAGCTGTTGTCCGATGTTGCCCGAGGCAGTGTCGTGCGATCTCAGCGTCCGAGCGCCTCGCGCAGACTCCGTGCAACGCGCTGCACCTGCTCCTCGTCGAGCCCCGGGAAGAACGGCAACGCCAGCGAGCGAGCGGCCACGTCCTCGCACACCGGAAATTCACCCGGCCTGTGACCGAAGCGCTCGCGGTAGAAGCTCATCAGGTGGATCGCGGGCAGATAGGGCTTGCTCTGGATCCCTCGCGCGGCCAGAGCACGAACGGTCTCATCCCGATCGATACCGCGCGGCAGCTGCACGACGAACACAAACCACCCGCGCCGCTCGCCTTCCCGGTCTTCGCAAGGAAGCTCAAGCCCCTCGATCCTCCCGAGCGCCTCCCGGTAGCCGGCCGCGACACGAGCGCGAACCTCGAGCATCCCCTCGAGACGCTGTAGCTGCCCAAGCCCCACCGCGCAGGCGATGTCAGACAGGCGGTAGTTGAACCCCAAACGATCGTGATCCAACCAGTTCATGTCCGGGGTGCGCCCCTGGTTGCGCTCGGAGTCGATCTGGGCCTTCCTGGCAGAATCGCCAAGCGCAACCATCCCCCCCTCTCCCGTGGTGATCTGCTTGTTGGCATAGAACCCGAACACAGCGGGGTTCCCGCGCCCACCGACAGGGGTCCCATCCCCATGAACGGCGCCGAGCGCCTCGCAGGCGTCCTCCACGACCCCGAGCCGATGCCGCGCCGCGATCTTCTCAAAGGCGCCCATGTTGGCCGGGTAGCCGAAGATGTGCACCGGCAGCAGCGCCCGGGTGCGCTCGGTCACGGCTGCCTCGGCGGCCTGCGGATCAAGATTGAGCGTAACCGGATCGATGTCTGCGAAAACGGGACGAGCCCGCTCATAGAGCGCGACGTTCGCCGAAGCCACAAACGAGAAGGGGCTCGTGATCACCTCGTCCCCGTCGCTCACCCCCACCACTCGCAGCGCAAGATGCAATCCTGCTGTGCCGCTTGAGACCGCCGAAGCATACGGGCTGCCGACCCGCTCGGCAAACAGGCGCTCGAACATAGACACGCGGGGCCCGAGCGACAATTGCCCGGAGGCCATCACCTCGCAGACAAGCTTCTCCTCCAAAGCCCCAACAACAGGCCGAGCCAGCGGAATGACGTCTTCGCTACTCAACGTGGGTCCGCGTCCCCGCCTGAACCCCAACCTCCAGCGAGTCCACAAGCGCATCCCAGGAGGCCGCGATCAGATTCTCAGAGACTCCGATCGACCCCCACAGACGGGTCCCATCGGAAGTGTCGATCAACACACGCGTAACGGCACCGGTCCCCTTGGCCTCGTCGAGAATCCGCACCTTGAAGTTGACGAGGTCGATGTCGCGCAGATGCGGATGGGTCTCCCCGATCGCCTCGCGCAGGGCGAGGTCGAGCGCGTGCACCGGCCCGTTGCCCTCGGCGGTGCAAACGTAGCGGCGCTCATCCGGCCCCGGGGGCGCCCAGATCTTGATCGTGGCCTCCGTCTCAACGTTGCCGTCGGCGCGCTTCTCGACAATCACCCGCCATGACTCCAGGCGAAACAGCGGCTCGTAGTCACCGGCCTCGCGACGCATGAGCAGCTCGAACGAGCCGTCCGCGGCCTCGAACTGGAAGCCCTCGTGCTCGAGCTGCTTGACATGCTCGACAGTACGCGCGGCCGCGTCCTCGTCGAGCTCGATGCCGGCCTCAGCTGCCTTCTCGATCACGGTGGCGCGACCGGAGAGCTCTGAGACGATCACGTCGCGCACATTGCCGACGAGCTCGGGATCGATGTGCTCGAACGTGGCGGCGTCCGAGCGCACAGCCGCGGTGTGAAGCCCCGCCTTGTGGGCGAAGGCGTGCTTGCCGACATATGGCTGGGATGGATTTGGCGTGCGGTTGAGCAGCTCGTCGACCAAGTGCGCCGTCTCTGTGAGACGCCCAAGACGCTCCTGCGAAAGCGCCTCGTAGCCCATCTTCAACTGCAGGTCGGCCGCGATCGTGATCAGGTTGGCGTTGCCGGTGCGCTCTCCGATCCCGTTAACGGTGCCCTGCACTTGCGTGGCGCCCGCTTCGACGGCGACCAGCGTGTTGGCGACCGCACAGCCGCCGTCGTCGTGGGTGTGGATCCCGATGGGGACGTCGGGTAGCTCGGAGCGCACCGCTTCGACGACGGCCCGCACCCGGCCGGGCAGTGAGCCACCGTTGGTGTCGCACAGGACTACGCGCTCAGCCCCCGCGGCAGCGGCGGCGCGAACAGAATCAAGCGCATAGCCTCGATCGACCGTGTAGCCGTCGAAGAAGTGCTCGGCGTCAAACAGCACGCGCTTGCCTTGCCCGACGAGAAATGAGACGGACTCGCCGATCATCGCGAGGTTCTCTTGGGGGGCGACGCGCACCACCTTCTCGACGTGCAGCAGCGAGCTCTTGCCGACGAGCGTGCAGGCCGGCGCGAATGACTCAGCCAGCACACGCAGCCCCTCGTCGGAGTCAGCGGAGGCCTCGCGCCGGCGGGTCATCCCAAACGCGACGATCTCCGATGATGCGAACGTCTCATCTGCAAGCAGCTCGAACAGCGCGAGCTCCTTCGGGTTTGACGCCGGGAAGCCAGCCTCGATCATGTGCACGCCGAGCGCGTCGAGCGCGTGCACGACGCGCAGCTTCTCCTCGGCGGTGAGGCTCATACCGCCTCCCCCCATGCCGTCGCGCAAGGTGGCGTCGTAGAGCTCGATATCGCGCATTATCCGCGCGGAGATCCCCCAAGGGGGACCCCCGACAGGGGCGGGACCGACGGGGAGCCGGCCGGGCTCGGCGCACTGGACGCTTGGACTTCGACGACGTCGAGCCATTCGCGGTAGGGCTCTGAGCGACCGTGGATCGCGTCGTCGAAAGCGCCCTGCAGCAGGCGCGTGACCTCACCCGGCTTGCCGGAGCCGATCTTGTGATCGTCGATCTCAACGACCGGCACGAGCTCGGCGGCCGTGCCCGACATGAACACCTCATCGGCGAGGTAGCACTCCGCGCGCGCGATGTTGCGCTCGACCACCGGGTAGCCGAGGTCTGAGGCGAGCTGCATCACCGAGCGGCGCGTGATGCCGTCGAGGATCGAGTTGTGGTGCCCGGGAGTGACGATCTCCCCGGCGGAGACGATGTAGATGTTCTCGCCGGTGCCCTCGCACACGTGGCCGTGGTCGTCGAGCAGGATCGCCTCCTGATAGCCGGCCTTCATCGACTCGACCTTGGCGAGCACGCTGTTGAGATATTGACCGGAGGCCTTCGCATGGGGGATCAGCGAATCCGGGGAGATACGCCGCCATGAGGACACCTTCGCGCGGATGCCATTGGTCGTGCCCTCCTCGCCCAGATATGTGGCCCACTCCCAGCATGCGATCGTCACGTCGACCGGCGCGTCCATGGGATTGAGGCCCATCGAGCCGTAGCCGCGGTAGACGATCGGTCGGATGTAGCAGGAGCGCAGGTTGTTGCGCGCGACCAGCTCACGGGTCGCGGCCTGCAGCTCCTTTGCGGTGTAGGGCACGGGCATGTAGTAGAGCTCGGCGGAGCGCAGCAGCCGCTCCATGTGCTCGGCGTTGCGAAACACCGCGGGACCGAGCTCTGTGTCGTAGCAGCGCACTCCCTCAAAGACGCCCGTGCCGTAGTGCAGGCCGTGTGTCAGGACATGGACCTTGGCGTCCTCCCAAGCGAGGAATTCACCATTCATCCATATGAGGTCGCTTGTCTCCACGTCATCGTCTCCTGGTTAGAAGTGCTCGAGCACCGCCCGCGTCGCCTCCGCGGTGCCGGCCTCACCACCCAGGTCGGGGGTGCGCAGGCCGCGCTCGAGCGCCCGTTCAACAGCCGATTCTACAGCCGCGGCCTCGCTTTCCAAACCGAGTCCGTGGCGCAGCATCAGCGCGGCGGAGAGAAACATCGCGAGCGGGTTGGCGATTCCCCGCCCGGCGATGTCCGGCGCGGAGCCGTGTACCGGCTCGAACATGCCGGGCCCATCACCGCTCAATGACGCGCTGGGGAGCATCCCGATCGAGCCGGTGATCATCGCCGCCTCGTCGCTGAGGATATCTCCGAACATGTTCTCGGTGAGGATCGTGTCGAAGTGTTTGGGTGAGGACACGAGCTGCATGGCGGCATTGTCAACGAGCACGTGCTCGAGCTGTATGTGTGGAAACTCACGCGAGTGCAACTCGACCACAACCTCGCGCCACAGCCGCGAGGTCTCAAGCACGTTGGCCTTGTCGACGCTTGAGACCTTCGCGCGCGCCGCGCCGAATGCGGTGCGAGCGATCCGCTCGATCTCCTCGCGCGAATAGGCGCACACGTCCGAGGCGAAATCCTGCGTGCGGGTCTTCTCGCCGAAGTAGATCCCGCCGGTGAGCTCGCGCACAACGAGCAGGTCGGTTCCCTCGATCCGCTCGCGCCGCAGCGGTGAGGCTTCATACAGTGCCGGCAGCGGCTTGACCGGTCGCAGGTTGGCGTACAGCCCGAGCCCCTTGCGCAGGCCCAGCAATCCTTGCTCTGGGCGCGGTGCGTTGGGATCGGTCGTGTCCCACTTGGGACCCCCCACCGCCGCCAGCAGTACCGCGTCGGCTCCACGGCAGGCGGCGAGCGTCTCCTCAGTGAGCGCGGTGCCGTGCAGGTCGATCGACGCGCCGCCGAACGGGTGTGACTCGAACTGGAAATCTCCCAGAGCACGCAGCAGCTCGAGCGTGGGGGCCATGATCTCCGGTCCGATTCCGTCGCCCGGCAGGATGACGATCTTACGTGCCATCTGTTCCTCTCTCTGACGGGCTATCGCCCTTTATTGAGTGTTTGGCAAGCTGGCGGCGAACTGTATCCGGCTATGGCAGCGGCTGCCCGAGCAGTGCCGAGACCTTCCATGAATTGCCTTCTCGCAACAGGAAGATGTGGCTTGCGGGCATGCTCCTTGAGCTGAACACCACCTGGGCGGTGCCACCCTTCACGCGAACCTCGACCACCTTGATCGCTTCCGCGAGCTGTGCGTGTAGGTGCCGGAAGAGCGTCGAGAGGACTGCCTGGCAGGTCTTGTTGCCTCGTAGATATGACGGGCCGCCGGTCTGACCGTAGTCTTCGGGGACTGCACCGGCGAAGCTGGGGAGCAGCAACGAGCACGCGGCAGCTCCGTCCTCGGCGGATGCGGCCGCGTAGTAACGCTTGATAGTGCTCGCGATCGCGTTGCCGAGCACACCGTTGGGCTTGCGGCCGTAGGCGAAGGTGGACTTGTCATCCTCGTCGGGAAAGTCATAGCTCTGGGGAGTCGGACTGTCGTTGTCGTTGTCGGGGCCGCCGACACTGGCGCTGTCGCTGTCACCGTTGCCGTCGATGTCTTCCGGGTTGTCGGCGTCGCCGTCTCCTCGCACGGACTGCCCCGGTGGAATCGCGCTGGTGGTAATCGAGCCTGTTTCGGTCTTAGCGTCGGAGTGCGAGGAGACGGTGCTAGACGGCTTACCCGCATTGCCTGTGGCCCCGCATCCGATTGCGCTCAGACCAAGCAGTGCGCCTAGGAGAAGCGCGAGCAGCAAGCGCGTGGTCAAGTGTCTGCGTTGCCTCACTGGAACCATCCAGATGCCCGATGCTAACAAGAATTCCTATTATTCGGATAATGGCCTTCGTATCATGGAGTGAAACGCATCGGCAGCCGGGGCCTCTGCCTACAACGCGGTCGTGACCGGGCCAGAGCGCTCAAGCTCACGCTCATAGGCCACGATCTGATCCTCGCGCGTGAGCGTCACACCGATGTCGTCCAAGCCTTCCAGCAGCCGCCGGCGAATCTCATGGTCGATCTCAAATGCCACCTGGCGCTCGGCGAAGCGCACCTCTTGGGCCTCGAGATCGACCTCCCCTTCTCCTGCGTGGGCGAGCGCGCGGCAGTCCTCCTCACTCAGCTCGATCGGCAACAGTCCGATCTTGGTGCAGTTGGAGTAGAAGATGTCGGCAAAGCTCGGGGCGACGATCGCCTGAAAGCCATAGTCCTGCAGCCCCCACGGGGCATGCTCGCGCGAGGAGCCGCAACCGAAGTTGCGCCCCGCCACGAGGATCGGGTTCGAGGGCAGCTCCCAACCGGGCTCCTTGGCCCAGTCGTAGAACAGGAACTCGCCAAACCCGGTGCGCTCGACGCGCTTGAGGAATTGCTTGGGCATGATCTGGTCGGTGTCCACGTCGGCGCGGTCGAGATGCGTGACCGGCCCGGAGATGATTTTGATCGGGTCCATGAATTAAGCCTCCCAGGAGGGTCGAGGAGCAAGCGAGACAAGAGCGCAAGGAGCGAAATGTGCTACGCGCATGAGCGACTGAGGACGCAGTATCGCGCAGCTCATCGACCCTCCTGGGACCAGTCGCGGATGTCGGTGAAATGGCCCTCGATGGCGGCCGCGGCGGCCATTTGGGGGGAAACAAGATGCGTGCGCCCTCCCCGCCCCTGGCGACCCTCGAAGTTTCGATTTGACGTGGACGCACAGCGCTCACCCGGCGCGAGGATGTCGGGGTTCATGCCCAGGCACATCGAGCAGCCCGCCACGCGCCAGTCAAAACCGGCGTCGCGGAAGACGCGGTCAAGACCCTCAGCCTCAGCTTGGGCCTTGACCTGCTGGGAGCCAGGCACGACCATCGCGTCAACGCCGGCGGCAACTTTGCGCCCGGCGATGACCTCGGCGGCTGCACGCAGATCACCGATGCGTGAGTTGGTGCAGGAGCCGATGAACACGCGGTCAAGCGCGATCTCTTGAATCGGCGTCCCAGGCTGCAGGTCCATATAGGCAAGCGCACGCTCGGTGGCCTCGCGGTCGGCGGGGCTGTCGAAGTCCTCGGGCGATGGCACCTTTGCGCTGACGGGCGCCACCATCCCGGGGGTCGTACCCCACGTCACCTGTGGGGAGAGCGCGGCGGCGTCGACCACAACGTTGGTGTCGTAGTAGCCCCCCTCGTCACTGCCCAGCTGCCGCCAGCGCTCGATCGCCGCCTCCAGCTCTGTCCCCTTGGGCGCTCCGGGCCGATCGTGCTCCCAGCCCCCTCCCGCTTGGGTGAACCACTCGAATGTGGTGTCGTCGGGGGCGATCATCCCGGCGCGCCCGCCGGCCTCGATCGTCATGTTGCAGACGGTCATGCGACCCTCCATCGAGAGTGCTTGGATCGCGGGACCGACGTACTCGACGACGTGACCGGTGGCGCCGCCAACGCCGATCTGCCCGATCGTGCCGAGGATCAGGTCCTTTGCGGTGACGCCAAATCCGAGCTCGCCCGTGTACAGGATGCGCATCGAGCGCGGCTTGTGTTGCACCATGCACTGCGTCGCCAACACGTGCTCGACCTCGCTCGTGCCGATCCCGAACGCGAGCGCGCCGAACGCGCCGTGGGTAGCAGTGTGGGAGTCCCCGCACACGATCGTCATACCAGGCTGGGTGACGCCCAGCTCGGGGCCGATCACGTGCACGATCCCCTGGCGCTCGGAGCCCAGCGAGTAGACGGGGACGCCGAACTCGACGCAATTGCGCTCCAGCGTTTCCACCTGCACGCGCGAGAGCTCGTCCTTGATGCGCGCCGCGACCGGCGTGCCGTCGGTTGGGGTGTTGTGGTCGGCGGTCGCCAACGTGCGATCTGGACGTCGCACTTTGCGCCCGGCCAGGCGCAGGCTCTCAAATGCCTGCGGGCTCGTGACCTCGTGGACGAGATGCAGGTCGATGTAGAGCAGTCCCGAGCTGGCCGAGCCAACCTCGTGGGCGTCCCAGATCTTGTCGAACATCGTCTGTGGTGTGGTCATCGCGCTCTCTCTTCGTGGTCCATGGGTGGGGGTCGATCAGCTGCGGCGTAGACCGGCGCTGACGACGGCCAGGAAGGCCGCCGGCTCGCCGGTCGCGTTCTCGAAGTGGTGGGGAAGATCCGCATCGAAGGTCACACAGTCGCCCTTCGCCAGCTCGTAGCGCTGACCGTCGCAGACCAGCGCTACGGCACCCTGCTCTATAAGGGCGGTCTCGCGACTGCCGGGCTCGTGCATCGGCGGGTCATCCGGCGCCCCAGTGGCGCCACCCGGCTCGAGCACGTGACGCGATAGCTCTGAGCGCTGACCGGGTTGGGCGGCGGTCATGACCTCGAAGCGATGGCCCCGCTTGACGTTGCCGCCACCACCGCGCTCCTCGGCCTTGACGATCGTCACCGAGCCGGTCTCGTCGAGGCGCAGCAATTGTGAAAGACGCAGATCTAGCCCGGAGGCGATTCGGGCGGCGACGGTCAGCGTGGGGCTAGTCTCGCCACGCTCAACCTGGGAGAGCATCGGTGCGCTAACGCCGCTGCGCTCGGCCAGGTCGCGCAGCGACAAGGAGGAGGCCTCACGTAGCGCCTTCACACGCGCTCCGATCACCTTCGAGTCAAATGCACTCCAGCGTGCATCCAACACCGAGCTCTTGGGGGGCTTCACCGTCTTTGCAGGCGCCATACGCGCGTACGTTATCACAGACATGCCGTACGCTACGCGCCCCCAGACCTCGGAGCCTGCACGAGAACGAACAGGTCCTCCAAACTCAACCAGCCGGCGATGGCCACGTCCGGCGGGCGCCTTCTGATCCCTATAGCTTGCGAGCCTCCCAGAAGATCTCAAACTGGTTGTCGCGCGGGCGCCCCACTTTCCCACTGCCGCGAAACGTGTTGGTGAGCGCCATGCCCAGCGAAGCGTAAATATCCTGAAGCTCCTCGACCGTATACAGGCGCGAGCTGTAGGGGATCGGGTCCAGCTGCTCGAACACCTCGCCGAACCAGATCGAAGCCGCCGTGCCTTCCAGGCGATTTCGCTTGGCGTTCCAGCGGTGATCGGTCAGTTCGACCGACTCCGTCCCCAGAATCCACGTCTTCTCGGGCATATGCCTTTCGGCGTGCAGACGATTGGGCGTCTGCGCCAAGTGGCGGGCGCCGTGACGCAACGCACGCGCGATCACCTCGAATGTGCGCAGGTTCTCGGACTCTGTCTCGAAGTAGCCTATCCCGCCGTCGTTGAAGGTCGCGACGATGTCGAACTCCTCCTCCAGCTCGAGCTCGCGCAGATCGGCCTGCATGAATTCGACGCTCAGCGACTGCGCTGCGGCCGCGTCTTTGCCGACCTTCACGTTCTCCTCCAGCAACTCCACCCCCACGACCGAAAATCCGCGGCGCGCGAGCTCGAGGCTGTGCCGGCCGGTGCCACAGCCGAGGTCCAGCACCCGCTCGTCGCCGGACGGTTTGAGCATCGTGATGAAACGGTCAACTTCGGAGACCGTCTTGTCCGCCCAAGGTAGCTTGTCCATCTCCGGCGGATAGGCCGAGCGATACCAGTCCTCCTGAATCTCGAGCTCGGCCATCGCCGATATTTATTCAAATGGCCAGATCAATGTCAAATGATGCTGATGGTCGCGTGGTCAGGGCGTACCTGACACGAGTTCACGCCGTCGGCAAAGCTCGCAGGCTCCAGCGAGCCCGGCAGGAACCACCGAGGACCCTCAGCACTCGAGCTGGCGATCCTTCTCAACCGTCTCAGAGTCGAACGAGTGCGGATCCTCGGAGCCCAGCGATCCTTTGATCAGACTTCTGTTATCGGCAGACTCGGGCGCGGTGATCCGCTGTGCCAGCGCAAGGACCGCCTCGAACTCGCCCTTGCCCAGCAGATCGACCGGTCGACCGTAGTTGAGGTCTGCCTGACGAGAACACAGCCAGGACACTATTCCCGCCCGATCGTAGGTGCCGTCGGCGAGCAGATTTCCGATGATCGCACGCAGATCGTCCAGCGTCCGCCAGATAGTCGCGGATTGCGTGCCGGGCAGACCTTGGCTCAGCCACCGGCGGATGGTCCGCACGCTGACACCACCGAGCGCGGTAGCCAAGTACTCATCGGCCAAGCCAAAGTCACGGAAGAACGACAGCAGTTCGTTCGGACGGCTTGCCCGCAGGAACATCCGCCGCCAGTCGGCCATCGTGGGCTCGTTTTCATCGGCGTCACCAGCAGGCTGCCCGACCCCAGATGCCGCCGAGGCTTCTCCTCTGTCTAGAGGCTCATGATCTTCATCGTTTCTCATGATCCACCTTTCGTTCGCCCTAAGTTCGGTTGGTTGAAATCTGCCCAGATCGTTTTATTGGCATCAGGTCACTTTGGCGGCCAATCTATAGTCAAGCATATACCATCGCGGGCCATATGGTTGTGCATACAAAATACCACATCTAAATCGTAGAAGAGCCTTATTAAGCGAGATTCTGCTATACACCGTGTCGCTCAAATGGCCAAAGGACGACAAAAATAGGGCCATCAGAGCGACAGGTAATTGAGGAGGGCAAACGGGAGAGAGGTTGAGCGTATGTCCACGCCATATGAGCAGGAAAACTGTCTTTCGCCCAAGCAGTGGGCACAAGTCGAGCGGATAAGCCAGCAGAGGCAGCGTCTTCGCAACGAATGGATCTACCTCGAGGAGTCGCCGCGCTTCGACGAGCACGAACAGCCAACTCCAATCCACGCCCGTAGGGGACCGGGATGGTGTGGAGACCCCTTTTGCCGCTACCGCCACGGCGTTTTCGCCGCGCACGAAACTGTCGAGACCCGTGACCACGCCTCAACCGCCGATCGCGACGAGATCGGCTCCAACCGGCGCTACCACGTCGATATTTGGATCAGGGACAGCTGGATTGTCGACGCGCGGCCCATCTGTGAGCTCTTGAGCGTGGCGGCCCTCCAAGCGCAAGAGCCGGCTGCGTTGGCGGCGCTGCGTGTTCTACGCAACGCCAATGTGGGTCTCGTCTATATCTCCGAGGCAGCCGCCGCTCAGGACGCCAAGCTCCTCATCTTCTCCGAGGAGTTCGGGCCCCGCATTCAGATAGTCGAGGCACGGGTGGTCAGCCGTCAAACGTCGCGAGCTGCCGACGGCTCGCGACGTTTAGATGCGGGTCACTGGAGGCGTGTGGTTTTACACCGGCTGCACAGGACCAGCCTGCGTGCGAAGGTTGGAACGCTTTGCTTCGAGGCGGTGCTGGTTTACGGATGCGGGGAACTGGCTGCCTGGCTGCTCGGCGACGGGAGCCGCTTGGCAAGCGATCGCATAACGCTGCCTGTGTGGCTGGTTGCCATCCCCCTGATCCTGTTGAGCTCTGCCGTGAAGTGGCTGGTGTGGCGACGATTGCGTCCCACTGTTCGGCTGACCTCACGACGCCTCGCCACGATCCGCGATCGTATGACCAGCCGTGCGTCGAGCTGGATCGCGGATCTGGACGAGGAGAGTCAGCAACGAGCACAGGAGCAACCTCCCAATCTGGGAAGACCTTGGCAACAGCAATCCACCAGAGTGCAGCAGCAACCACGGCGACGTGCTCCAGCGCAATCGATGGACAGGTGAGCTATCGCCTACGCCGCCGGTTCGGGTAGCCCCACCCCACGCTCGCCATCCCGTGCGCGTACCACGCCAATCGACAGCGCCCGCACATAAGCCCGCGCGGCCGCCTCGATGATGTCGGTGGACACACCCTGCCCGGCGCCGGTCTGCCCTTGCACCTCCACGACGACCGACACCTCGCCCAGGGCGTCCTGGCCCTCGGTGACCGCATCGACACGGAACTCGCGCAGCGCGGCATCGACACCGGTGGCGGCGTTGATCGCCCGAAAGATCGCATCGACGGGACCGTCGCCGGAGGACTCGCCGGTCTTGATAACGCCGTCCTCGACGCTGACGTTGACGCGGGCGATCGGGGGGCGCTCAGAAGCGGCGCTGACCTCGAAGTCGACGAACGAGTACATCGCCACGTCGTCGCCGCGCAGCTCCTCGGTGACCAGCGCCTCCAGGTCCATCGCGGTGACCTGCTTCTTGCGGTCGGCGATCTCCTTGAAGCGCTTGAAGGCCGTGTTGAGCGCGTGGCCGTCGACCTTGAAGCCCATCTCCTCCAGCGCCTTGCTCAGGGCGTGGCGACCGGAGTGCTTGCCCAGCACGATCGCGTTGCTCTTCAAGCCGACGGTGGTGGCGTCCATGATCTCGTAGGTGGCGCGCTCCTTCAGCACCCCGTCCTGGTGGATGCCGGCCTCGTGCGCGAACGCGTTGCGCCCCACGATCGCCTTGTTCGGTTGGACCGGGTAGCCGGTCAGGCGCGAGACCAGCCGGCTGGTGCGCGCGATCTCGGTCGTCTCAATGCCCGTCCACAATCCCAGCGCCGGCTCGCGCGTGTGCAGCAGCATCACGATCTCCTCCAGCGACGCGTTGCCGGCGCGCTCACCGATCCCGTTGATCGCGCACTCGACCTGGCGACAGCCCGCTTGGACGCCGGCCAGCGAGTTGGCGACCGCCAACCCCAGATCGTCGTGACAGTGAACGGAGACGACCACCTCGCGCAGGCCGGGCACCAGCCGGTAGAGCTCTGTGAACATCGCAGCGTACTCTTCGGGCAGCGCGTAGCCGACCGTGTCGGGCACGTTGATCGTGGTGGCGCCCTCATCCAGCGCGATCTGGATCACCTCGGCCATGTACTCGATATCCGAGCGCGACCCGTCCTCGGGTGAGAACTCGACATCGTCGGTGTAGCTCTTGGCGTGCGCGACCGCTGCGCGCACCTGGCCCTTGACGTCCTCGCGCGTGGTTTGCAGCTTGCGCTCGATGTGAATGTCGCTGGTGGCGATGAATGTGTGAATCCGCGGACGCTCGGAGTCGCGCACGGCCTCCCATGCCGCGTCGATGTCCTGCTTGGAGGTGCGCGCCAGGCCACCGATGACCGGGCCGTCGACCTCTCTGGCGATCGCCTGCACCGCCTCGAAATCACCCGGTGAGGTGATCGGGAAGCCGGCCTCGATGACGTCCACGCCCAGCCGCGCCAGCTGCTGGGCGATCTCCAGCTTCTCCTGCTGGTTCAAGGAGATTCCCGGCGATTGCTCGCCGTCGCGCAGGGTGGTGTCGAACACCCTCACGCGCTCGCGCTCGTCTCTGCTCGTCGCTGTGCCACTCATGTCGTGCTCACCTTTCAAGTTCTCTCGCTTTGACGTTTCTCCTTTGGTATGCGGCTAGGCGGCCGCCACGCACTATTCCCCCCGAGGGGGGAGCAGGAGAAGCGCGAGTGAGAACTGGAACGACATGCTGCAGGGAGGGTAGCATCTGTGTCGGGC
>JBAWFB010000216.1:0-40816 GCA_049591495.1 Solirubrobacteraceae bacterium | reverse complement strand
CGGCGCATGCGCCGACTGAAAGAAAAGAGAAAAAGTCGAGGAGAGAGAATTCAGCCAGTGCCGGCCGGCAGGGTGAACCGGACTTTTGTGCCGTGCGACGCATCGGCAAGCCAGATTCGCCCGCCGTGGGCCTCCACGATCGCGCGAGAGATCGCCAGCCCAAGCCCGCTCCCGGCGCTCGTGCGCGCGGCCTGGCTTCCACCCCGATAGAAGGCATCGAACACTCGTGGGCGGTCCTCGACGGCGATGCCCTGGCCCGTGTCTGAAACCTCGATCTCCACTGCCCCGTTGGCGGCTGCCGCTGTGACAAGCACGCTCCCGTCCGGTGGCGTGTGGTGAATCGCGTTTTGCAGCAGGTTGGAGAGCACTCGCTGGAGCTTCTCGGGATTGGCCCGCGCCGGCTGCAGGCCGGGAGCGACCTCGGCGCTGACGGCCACATTGGCGGCCTCGGCCTGCGCGCGCATCGCCGCGACGGTCTCTCCGATCAGCTCGGAGAGCGGCACCGCTTGTGTGGTCCAGGTGAAATCTCCCGCGTCCAGGCGCGAGAGCTCGAACAGGTCGTCGATCAGCGTGCCGAGCGCGCGCACGTTGGCGCCCATCGTGTGCACATAGCGCCTGGCTGTCTCACCGTCCACGAGATCGTCATCGAGCGCCTCGGTGAGCAGCCGCAGCGAGGTGAGCGGCGTGCGCAGATCGTGGGAGACCGCGGCGATCACCTGGCGTCGCGTCGCCTCGGCGGCGTCGCGGGAGCGTTCCTCGCTGCGCAGCGTGTGGATCATCCGATTGGCCGCCTCGGCCAGCTCGGCCAGCTCGACACTCGAGCTGGCCTCGATGTGCACGTCCCGCTCACCCCGCTCGAGTGCGCGCAGCCCGTCGCGAATCGTGCGCACGTCGCTGACGACTCCGCGTGAGAGCAGCTGCGCGGCGCGCGCCGCGATCAGCGCCGCGAACAACAGGATCGCGATCGTGGCCCACGCATCGTGGGGGGAGACGAACATCACCGCCGCGCCGATCGCCACCGCCGCCAGCAACTGACCGCGCGCGAGACCCAGGCCGATCTCGAAACGACCGCGCAGCGTGGGCAGGCGCAGGCGTCCCACCTCGGCGGCGTGCGCGATCAGCAGGGCGAGCACGCCGAGTGGCAACAGAATCGCCACCGAGACGATCACCGCGTGGCCACCGCCCAGCACGGCCATGATGGCGCTGCACAATCCCAGCGCGGCGAGCAGGATCAGCAGTGAGCGTCTCATGCTTGGAAGCGGTAGCCCAGACCCCACACGGTCTGGATGAAGCGCGGGTGGTCCGGTTGCGGCTCGATCTTCGCGCGCAGGCGGCGTATGTGCACGGTGACGGTGGAGGTGTCGGTGTAGAACGCGAATTGCCACACCAGCTCCATCAGCTGGTCGCGCGAGAAGACCTGGCCCGGGTGGCGCGCGAGGAACAGCAACAGGTCGAACTCGCGCTGGGTGAGCGTGACTGTTTCTCCCGCCGCCTGCACCGTGCGGGCGGCAGGGTCGATGCGCAGGCCATCGAGCTCGAGCGGCTGGGTATCGTCGGTCTTTACGTTGTGTCGGCGCAGCACCGCCTGTACGCGCGCGACCAGCTCACCGGGAGAGAAGGGCTTGACCACGTAGTCGTCGGCGCCGCGACGCAGCCCCGCGATCCGGTCGGACTCCTCGCCCTTTGCGGTCAACAGGATCACGGCTGGTCTATGGCCATGCTGCTCGCGCAGTCTGCGCATCACCTCCAGGCCGTCGAGTCCCGGGAGCATGATGTCGAGAATCACGAGATCCGGGCAGCGCTCTGCGCTCATCGCGATCGCGCCCGGCCCGTCCAGCGCGACGCGCGTGTCGAACCCCGCGCGCTCCAGGTAGCGAGCAAGTATCTCGCCGATCGTGGGCTCGTCGTCGACGACCATCACCGCGGCGCCGCGCATGCCCTCGAGATCTTCGTGAGTGGACATCGGCACAGCGATCATCGCTCATCCGAAGCTGATGAGTGGAGCATGTCGTTGAGGATGACCGATGGACCTTGCGGATCTATTACGGACGCCTCGCACTGGATCGCGCTCCTACTTCGCCATGGCTGATCGTCTCCGATCCTCTAGTGTCACGCAAACGATGTCTGCCCAAGCGGAGCGTGCGTCTGTAGCAGTCGGTGAGCAGCCCAGCTCGCCGACGCGGCGTCCCGCGATCGTGGCGGTCGACGACGAGCCGGCGGTGCTGGCGGCGGTCGCTCGCGATCTGCGCCGAGGCTTCGGCGAGCGCTTCCGCATATTGCGCGCCGCCTCGGGGGCTGAGGCGTTGGATGTGCTGCGCGAGCTGCGCACGCGTGGCGAGCAGGTGGCGATGCTGATCGCCGATCAGCGGATGCCGGGGATGTCGGGCACTGACTATCTCGTGGAGGCCCGCAAGCTTGTCCCCGACGCCAAGCGGGTGTTGCTGACCGCCTACGCCGACACCGAGGCGGCGATCGCGGCGATCAACGAGGTGGCGCTCGACTACTACCTGCTCAAGCCCTGGGATCCTCCGGAGGAGCAGCTGTTTCCGGTCGTTGAGGATCTGCTCACCACCTGGGAGGCGGGCGCGGCGCTCGAGTCCGGCGGCGTGCGCGTGGTGGGACATCGTTTTTCGCGAGAGTCCCACGATCTCCGCGATTTCCTGGTGCGCAACCGTGTGCCCGCGCGCTGGCTCGACGTCGAACGCGACGGCGAGGCGCGCGAGCTGCTGCGGGTCGCCGGCGTGGACGCCGAGCGCTTGCCGGTGGCGCTGTTGGAGGACGGATCGGTGCTTGAGCGTCCCACGATCCTCGAGCTGGCCGAGCGCCTCGGTGTCACGGGCGCGCCGGCGCAGGAGCACTACGATCTCGTGGTCGTCGGCGGTGGTCCCGCCGGGCTGGCGGCCGCGGTCTACGGCGCCTCAGAGGGGCTGAAGACGGTCATGGTCGAGCGCGAGGCTCCTGGTGGCCAGGCGGGGCAGTCGAGTCGCATCGAGAACTATCTCGGATTCCCCGCGGGGCTCAGCGGATCGGATCTCGCGCGTCGCGCAACCGACCAGGCGCGGCGTTTGGGCGCCGAGCTGCTCACCGTCCAGGAGGCGGTTGGCCTGCGCGCGGAGGGCGCCGCGCGCCTGGTCCAGTTGAGCGGGGGCAGCGCCCTCAGCGCTAGCTGCGTGATTGTCGCCTCGGGCGTCTCCTACCGCCAGCTCACGACACCCGGGTTCCCTGAGCTGACCGGTGCCGGGGTCTACTACGGGGCGGCCATGACCGAGGCGCGCGGGTGCGCCGACCAGCACGTGGTTGTCATCGGTGGCGCGAACTCCGCCGGTCAGGCAGCGGTCTATTTCAGCGGCTACGCCGCCAGGGTGACGATGCTTGTGCGCGGCTCGTCGCTTGAGAAGTCGATGTCGCACTACCTGATCGAGCAGATCGCGGCGCAACCCAATATCGAGGTTCGCACCGGCAGCTCGGCGCTTGCCGCGGAGAGCAAGGACGGTCGTCTGACGTGCCTGCGGATAGACGGCCCAGGTGGCGAGGAGTCCTTGGACGCGGACGCCTGCTTTGTGTTCATCGGCGCCTCCCCCCGCACCGACTGGCTGGATGGCGTCCTCGCGCGCGACGAGCGCGGCTTCATCCTCGCGGGGCGCGACGCGCAGGTGAACGGTTGGCCGCTGCAGCGCGAGCCCTACGTGCTCGAGACCACAGTGCCCGGCGTGTTCGTCGCCGGCGACGTACGCGCGCGCTCGATCAAGCGCGTCGCAAGCGCCGTGGGGGAGGGCTCGATGGCCGTCTCGCTGATCCATGAGTACCTGGTGGACGCGTGAGTGAGCGGCCCGTCACGCTTGAGGAGCTCCGCGGCGTCGACCTGTTTGACAGCCTCGACGACGCCGAGCTCGCCGAGTGGGTCCCGCTCGCCCGCGCCATCCACATAGCCCCTGGCGAAATCATCGCCGAGCAGGGCGAGGGTCCGCGGGGTCTGCAGCTTCTGCTCGAGGGTCGCGCGCAGGCTCTGATCCTCGCCCAGGGGCGCAGCGAGCCGGTCGGCCACCACACGGCGCCGACCTGGATGGGCGCGATCGCGGTGCTGACCGGTGGCTCGCTCGGGGTGCGCATGCAGGCCGAGACCGACTGCCGAGTTGCGGTCATCTCACCGGAGGACTTCAAGCGCATGGCGTTCGCCCAGCGCTCGGTCCACGAGCGCGTGATGCGCCAGGTCGCCCCGGTGATGAGCCGTATCACCGAGCGCGAGCAGAACCAGGAGCGGCTTGCCTCGCTGGGCACGATGGCGGCCGGCTTGGCGCACGAGCTCAACAATCCGGCCGCCGCCGCTCGTCGGGCCGCGGCTCAGATGACCGAAGCTTTGGAGGCGATCAGCTCGGCCTTGGCCTCGTTCGTGGAGGCAGGCATCGAGCGCGAGGAGGCTGAGCAGCTCCTGCGGTTGCAACAGCAGGCGATCGCCAAGGCCGCCTCGGCCACCGCGCTCGACGCGCTGGACGCCTCCGACGCCGAGGAGGACCTGCTGGCGCGCATGGAGGACTTGGAGATAGAGGAGCCCTGGCGCCTGGCCGAGCCTTTGGCGGCGGCCGGCGTCGATCAAGCATGGCTCGATCGCGTCGCTGAGCTGGCGGGTCCCGCGACCGGCGCCGCTCTGCACTGGGTCGCCGCCACACTGACCGCCGGGCGCCTCTCGGAGGAGCTGTGTGAGTCCACCGCGCGCATGTCATCGCTGGTGGGCGCCGTGAAGTCCTACGCCTACATGGACCGTGGCGCCCTGGTCGAGGTGGACATCCACGAGGGCTTGGAGACCACGCTGACGGTGCTCGGCTACAAGCTCAAGCACACCTCGATCGCGCTCGAGCGCGACTACGACCGCGCGCTACCGAAGTTGATGGTGCGGGGCTCCGAGCTCAATCAGGTGTGGACGAACCTGCTCGACAACGCGATCGACGCGCTGGGTGAGCAGGGAACGATCACGATCGCCACGCGCGCCGATGGCGATTGCGCGGTTGTTGAAATCGCCGACGACGGTCCCGGCATTCCCGAGGAGATAGCTGGGCGCATCTTCGACCCGTTCTTCACCACCAAGGACGTCGGACAGGGCACGGGCCTTGGGCTGGCAACGGCGCGGCGCATCGTCATCGATCGCCACGACGGCTCGCTCGCGCTCGACAGCAAGCCCGGCCGCACAGCCTTCTGTGTACGGCTGCCTTTTGCTCAGGCCTCACGCCCGGACCCGACGCCTGGACCCGACGCCTGAAGCCTGGACTCGACCGGTCTGTCCCTACATTGGATCGATGGACAAGGCGCTGGAAGGCAAGGACAGCAGCGGTGGGCACGGCCTGGAGCGACGCTGGTGGACGCTGATCGCGGTCTGCGGCGCGACTTTCATGCTGTTGGTGGACGTCACCGTCGTGCAGGTGGCGCTACCCACGATCCAGCGCCATCTGGGTGGGAGCTTCACCGACCTGCAGTGGGTGATCGACGCCTACGCGCTGACACTGGCGGCGTTCATCCTCACGTTCGGGTCGCTGGCCGACCGCTTCGGGCGCAAGACGGTGTTCATCGTCGGCATCGGCGTGTTCACGGTTGCGTCGGTGTTGTGCGGGGTCTCCAACAGCACCACGCTGCTGATCGCGGCGCGCGCGCTGCAGGGGTTCGGCGGGGCGGCGATGTTCGCCACCGGGCTGGCGTTGATCGGCCAGGAGTTCCAAGGGCCTGAGCGCGGCAAGGCGATCGCTGCGTGGGGCGCCACGGTGGGCATCGCGGTGGCGTTGGGGCCGCTGGTAGGAGGAGGCCTGACCGACACGCTCGGCTGGCGTTGGATCTTCTTCGTGAACGCACCGGTGGGAATCTTCACGATTGTGGTGGCGGTGTCGCGGATGGTGAACGCTGGCGACCCCGGCGCGGAGCGGCTGGACTGGGCGGGGCTGATCACGTTCTCAGGCTCGCTGTTTGCGCTGATGCTGGGACTCATGCGCGGCAACGAAGAGGGATGGGGCAGCACGCTGATCGTCTCGCTGCTGTTGGGCTCGGTGCTGTTGATGGTGGCGTTCGTGATCGCCGAGCTGCGCCACTCGCGACCGATGTTCGACCTGTCGCTGTTTCGCAGGCCGGCGTTCGTCGGCGTGTCGGTCGCCACCTTTGCGATTGGCGCCGGCATGTTCGCGATGTACCCCTATCTGACGTTCTACCTCCAGAACGACCTCGGCTACTCGCCGTTGATTGGGGGCTTGTGCCTGTTGCCGTCGACGGTGCTGTGTTTCGTTGTGCCCTTGGCGACGCGATCGACGGCCGAAAAGCTGCCGCCCGGGGTGGTGCTGGGCGCCGGCCTGGCGATCACGGCCGCGGGGCTTGCGCTCATGCACGGTCTGACGGTGAGCTCCACCTGGACAGCGCTGGTCCCGGGCCTGCTGTTGACTGGCATTGGCGTTGGCATCGCCAACCCGGCGATCGCAAAGACCGCGCTCGGCGTGGTGCCCCCGCAGCGCACCGGCATGGCGTCAGGGATCAGCAACACGTTTCGGATCGGTGGCCTGGCAACCGGCGTGGCCGCCCTTGGCGCCATCTTCCAGCATCACCTGGCCACATCGCTCGAAGCCGAGCTCGGGCGCCCCGCCGCACAGCTGGCGAAGGTGCTGGCGTCGGGGGGAGCCCGTGCGGCTCAGCGCTCGGAGCCCACTCAGCACGGAGTGCTTGCCGCCTCTCATCATGCGTTCGTGTCGGGCACCAACGAGATCCTCCTGATCGGATCCAGCGTGGTTCTGCTTGGCGCGCTTGCCGGTGTGGCGCTCGTGCGCGCCCGCGACCTGCGCCACGACAAGGCGCCGGAGATGGCGCAGCCTCTACGCCACGCCGATGCGCTTTCCTGACATGAAGGTGGAGAGACTGATCGTCGGATGGTTCACGGCTCCCGCGGGCGTTTTCCGCGCGGGGGACGACATGGATCGAACGATTCGCTACCCCGTGCCGGCTTATGTGATCGAGACGGCGACCGAGCGGATCCTGATCGACACGGGACTGAATCCCGCGGCGGTCGCTGATCCGGCCGCCTACTACGAGCGGCCGGACGTCTTCGCGGTGTCGACGCTCGATCAGGAGCAGAGCGTCGCTGAGCAGATCGACGTGAGCACGCTCACCAAGGTGGTGCTGACGCACCTGCACTGGGATCACGTGGGTGGCTTGCAGCTGATCCCGGCCTCTGTGCCTGTTGTGATCCAACGCAGCGAATGGCAGGCGGGCCATGACGACGCGGCGGTGAAGCGCAACTTCTTCCTGCCGCGCGACTATGTCGGGGACGTCGGGGGCGACCGTGAGGTGATCCTCCTCGACGGCGACTGCGATCTGCTCGGCGACGGCAGCGTCGAGCTTCTCTTCACCCCAGGACACACTCCCGGGCACCAGTCGGTGCGCATCGGCGATCTGGTGCTCGGTATCGATGTCGCCCACTTCGCCTCAGGCTTGGACGACCACCGCTTCCCGGTCTTTGCCGATGACCGGGAGCAGCAGGGACTCTCGGCGGACCGTTTGCGCGCGCTGCGCGACACGGGCCTCACCGTCATCCCCGGTCACGACCCCGACGTCCTGCATCCTGGGATCGTCTCGTGACACCTGCCGGCGTCGCTTCGGCGATCGGTTCAGCGTGAGCTTCCCCGGCTTTGAGCGGCCAATGGTGCTTCGGGTGGGCGCGCTTCGCTGATGGCCCTGCGCTATGTGGACCCGCACGAGCACCGAGGTCGGCTCTATATGGCCGTGTGCGGATTCTCGACGACGAAGGCCGGCATTTGGCTCTCTGAAAAGATCGCCTGGAAACTCGACCCGTATCTGCTCAAGCTCAGCAAAGGTCGTGTCGGCTCAACAGGCGTCGTTGCCTCGGGGCTGCTGGAGACGCGCGGCGCGCGAACAGGCGAGTGGCGCCGCAACGCCACCCTCTACTTCCACGACGGCGACACGGTCACGATCATCGCCTCGAAGCGAGGCTTGCCCAACCATCCAGCCTGGTACCACAACCTCCGCAAGCACCCCGATGTCGTTTTCGGCGGTCTCCCGCTGCGCGCCGAGGTCGTGGAGGACGAGACCGAGCGCGAGCGACTGTGGGGTCTCGCCGACCATGTCTTTCCCCCGTTCGCCGTCTATCGCGACTGGGCCGCGGAGGCAGGACGCGTGATTCCGATCGTGCAGCTGGTTCCCCGCTAGCTTGATGTCCTGTTCGTCGAGGGCTGGGCAACAGGCAAGATCCACCGCTTGGTTCCCGACGCTAAAGGAGAGTAGGCATGGACGACAGACTGCAAACGGTTCTCGACGATCTGCATCGCTATGGCGTGGAACACGATGCGGGCAAGGCCGATCGACTTGAGCGGCTGCGCAATGTCGAGCCTGACAGCGCTCAGGTACTGGCTGTCCTCGCAAGGGCGATCGGCGCACGACATGCGTTGGAGATCGGCACCTCCAACGGTTATTCGACGCTATGGCTGGCCGATGCCATCCGCAGCGTAGGTGGTCGTCTGGTCAGTATCGACGTCGATCCCGCACGCAGCCTTCTGGCGGCACAAAACCTCGACCGTGCCGGCTTGCGTGAATGGGTCGAGCTGCAGGTCGCGGATGCCGGCGTGAGTCTGTGCGACATGCCGGATGCGAGCTGGGACATGATCTTCCTGGACGCCGAACGACCTGCCTACGCGGGGTATTGGTCGGACCTGGTGCGTGTGCTTAGACCGGGCGGCCTGCTGGCTGTCGACAACGTGCTGTCTCACGCCGAGGAGGTCAATGACTTCCGCTTGCTGGTCGCCTCTGACGAGCGGGTCAGCGAAGCGGTTGTGCCGACCGGCGCTGGTCTTCTCCTGGTGGTTCGCAACCCGGGCCTGGGATAGGGGAGAGCTCGCTCGGCTCAATCCTCACTGCGGGCCAACCATCTCCCTATGCTCGCTACCACAGTGAGCGAAGCTGACAACTCATCTCAGCGCCTGCGCATCGACGGCAGGCTGAGCATCCCGCTGGCCGAGATCACGGTGCGAACGAGCCGTTCCTCGGGACCTGGTGGACAGCATGCCAACGTCACCGCCTCCCGCGTGGAAGCCGTCTTCGACGTGCTCGCCTCGACCTCGTTGAGCGACACCGAGCGCATGCGTGTGCTGGCGAAGGCGGGGCCGCGAGTGGTGGCTGTCGCCCAGGACGCGCGCTCGCAGGCACGCAACCGCGAGCTGGCCCTGGCGCGCCTGGGCGAGCGGCTCGCGCGAGCCCTCGTCCAACCGAAGCACCGGCGTGCCACCCGTCCCACCTTGGCATCGCGGGAGCGGCGGCTTGAGGCCAAGCGCCGCGATGCCGAGCGCAAGCGCGGGCGACGCCCACCCGAGGGTCTTTGACAGATTGCTTGTGCCCATGCCGCATGCGTGGGAGCATCGTGCTGCTCATAGACTGAGTCGAGGTCCAGCTGCCGTCCTGTCCACTCGTCCCGAGGGAGTCCGATGTCCACATCGCCAACAGACTTCAACGCACAGATCATCGAGGAGTTTCACGCCAACGAAGGACGCGTTGCCGGCATGTTCGAGGGTTTGCCCCTACTGCTGTTGCATCACACTGGCGCTAAGTCCGGCAAGAGCCGTATTAACCCGCTCGCCTACCAAGCCGACGGCGGACGCTATGTCGTGTTTGCCTCGAAGGCAGGGGCTCCGACAAACCCCGACTGGTACTACAACCTCAAGGCTCATCCAAACGTCACGATTGAGGTCGGGACCGACACGATCGATGTTGTGGCCGAGGAAGCGACCGGCGCTGAGCGTGATCGCCTCTATCGCACGCAGGCCGAGCGCGTGCCGCAGTTCGCCGAGTACGAGCAGAAGGCGGAGGGACGAGTGATTCCGGTGATCGTCTTGACGCCAACGCAGAGCAGCTGAGGGCAGACTCCGTGAGGATGCGCGCCGCCGTACTCGAGCAGTTCGGCCAGCCGCTGGTCGTCCAGGAGGTCGATCTTGCCGACCCGCGAGCCGGGGAGGTTCTGGTGCGCCTGGTGGCTTGTGGTGTCTGCCATACGGACATGTACACCGCATCCGGAGCGGATCCCTCTGGCTATGCGCCAACGGTCCTCGGCCATGAGGGGGCGGGCATCGTCGAGGCAGTCGGAGAGGGGGTGGGCTCGGTGAAGCGCGGCGATCACGTGGTCACCCTCTTCTCTCCACAGTGCCGCGAGTGCGTGCACTGCCTCAATCCCAAGACCAATCTCTGCCTGGCGATCCGCGATCAGCAGAACAGCGGCCATCTGCCTGACGGCAGCACGCGTCTCTCGCGCTCAGGTGAGCCGATTCGCCATTTCATGGGCACTTCCACCTTCGCTGAATACGCGGTCGTTCCCGAGATCGCGCTGGCGCTGGTGAACCCGGAGGCGCCACTCGATCGAGCGTGCCTGTTCGCGTGCGGCTTGACGACCGGACTTGGCGCGGCGATGCACACAGCCGCGGTGGATCCCGGCACGACGTGCGTGGTCTTCGGCGCTGGTATGGTCGGTCTGGGAGCGGTGGCTGGCTGCAGGCTGCGAGGCGCCGAGCGGATCGTATGTGTCGATCTCTCGCCCGAGCGGCTCGAGCTGGCGCGTGGGCAGGGAGCGACGGATTGCTGGCTGGCCGACGAGCACACGGTGGAGCGTGTGCTGGAGGCGACGGGAGGCTTCGGAGCTGACTACACCTTCGAGGCGACGGGCCTGGTCTCGGTGATGCGTCAGGCCGTCGAAGCGGCGCGGATGGGGTGGGGGCTGTGCACGGTTGCCGGCGTTGCCGGCAAGGGGGAGACGCTCGAGATCGTGCCCCGCATGCTGATCACCGGACGCAGGGTGTGTGGATCGTCGTTCGGTGGGGTGAAGGGTCGCGATCAGGTGCCGCAGCTGGTGGATCGCTATCTGCAGGGCGACATCGACGTCGATCCGTTCATATCTCATCGTATGGATCTGGGGGAGGTCAACCGGGCCTTCGAGCTGATGGAGAGACAGGACGGCATCCGCTCGGTCTTGCAGTTCGATCGCTAGAGCAACGACTCCGGCAGGTCGGCCTCCATGGCGGTCTCAAGCTCCGTCAGTCGCCGCTCGAACAACCGTCGCTCGGTGTCGTCGTGGACCAGCACGAGTGCGCGACGGTAGGCGTCGCGGGCCTCCGCGGTGCGCCCGAGACGGTGCAGCAGCTCGCCGCGCGTCGAGTGCAGGTAACGGTAATCGTCGAGCTGAAGGCGATCGACGATCGCGAGGCCCAGCTCCGGCCCCTGAGCCTCGGAGATGGCGACGGCCCGGTTCAACTCGACGATCGGCGACTCGGTGAGACGGCCGAGCTCTCCGTAGAGGGCGGCGATCTGTGGCCAGTCGCGCGGTTGCTCGACGTGCAGGGACGCGATCGCGGCCTGCACCACGTATTGGCCGCGTCCGCGCAGGGCGAAGGCACGGTCGAGGGCCGCGCGGCCCTCGAGGATTTGCGTCATGTCCCATAGTGAGCGGTCCTGATCGGCGAGCAGCACGATCTCGCCGTTGTGGAAGCGTGCTTTGCGGCGAGAGTCGTGCAGCAGCATGAGTGCCAGCAGCCCCTGCGCCTCCGGCTCGTCGGGCATCAGTTCGGTAAGTGCGTGTCCAAGGCGCAGCGCCTCGCCGCTGAGCTCATTACGCCCGCTCCAGCCCTCGTTGAACACCAGGTACACGACCGCCAGAACCGCGGCCAGGCGATCGGGTAGCAGGTGGGCGGGAGGCACCCGGAATGGAATCCCAGCAGCCTTGATCTTGCGCTTGGCTCGCACCAGACGCTGGGCCATGGTCTGTTCTCCGACCAGGAAGGCGCGAGCTATCTCACCGGTGCTGAGCCCTCCGAGCGTGCGCAGGGTCAGGGCGACCTGCGCCTCAGTCGCCAACGCCGGATGACAGCAGGTGAAGACGAGCTCGAGTCGCTCGTCGGGGAAAGCTGTCTCTTCCAAGGTGTCTTGCATCGCTTCGGGTACCTCCAGCAGCCGGGTCTTTGCGGCGAGTGACCGGTCGCGGCGAATCCGGTCGATTGCTCGGCGGCGAGCTGTGGTCACCAACCATGCGCGGGGTTTGGCGGGTGTGCCCTCGTGCGGCCAGTGCTCTGCTGCGATCGCAAAGGCCTCCTGCGTGGCCTCCTCGGCGAGGTCGAAGTCGCCGAGGAAGCCCACCAGGACGGCCAGGACGTATCCCCACTGGTCGCGAAAGCTCTGTTCGAGACTTCCTACCATTCCGCGATCGGACGCACCTCGATCGCGCCGCCCATGCGCGTCGCCGGGACCTGTGCCGCAATCTCGATCGCCGCGTCGAGGTCCTCGGCCTCGAGCATGAAGTAGCCGTCGAGCGCCTCCTTGGTCTCGACGAACGGGCCGTCGGTGGTCAGCGTCTTGCCGTCCTGCACCCGTACCGTTGTCGCGGTCTCGGGTGGCTGAAGTCGCGTACCCGGCGTGACCCCGGGGGTCGCGTTGAGCGACTGGAACCCGGCCGCCAGCGCCTTCTGCTCATCCTCGGACAGGCTCTTGTAGTCGCGTACCTTGGGGCCCAGATTGATCAGCATCATGTATTTCATCGCTTCCTCCTTCTCGGAATGGTCGCCTGTAAGACGAACGGGGGATAACGAAATCGACACCGAATTGCGTGGGAGCAGCACACTAATGGTCATCGATATGCCTTCGCGGTCAGGGCTGCGGGGACTCCGGGTTTACTTCGTAGACCCAGGGTTTCGTTTGCCGGACTTGTAGACCGGATGCCAGCAGGTTGCGAACGCGGTTACCTGAAGGGCGACTGAGCCGCATGCGTATGCCGGGTATTCAGCGTCGGAGATTGGGTGCTTGCCGCCGGAGACGTAGTAGTGCTCGTAGTCCGCGCGGAGTGCCGCGTCGTCTTTGAGCAGCCCCTGGAGCCGCTTGAGGGACGGACCGTCAAAAGCGGGCAGGCCGTAGGTTTCGCGAAAGTCGTACTCGCGTTGCCACTGAGGTGTACTTGCCCCCAGCTGAAGTGCGTAGGCTGTGTAGTCTGCGATTGTGCCATCGGGGTCGACGGTGGCGCTTAGAAACGCTGGGTTGTTGCCATTCACCGGACTGATCGACGGAACGCCCAGCATCGGTGTGTCGCGGCTGAGGCGGTAGGTGCTCATGTGCAGATGCCCAAATATGAGTGCCCGCACGCGGCCCTTGCGCAGTGCGCGCAGCATGCTTTCCTGACCGCTGGAGCCCAGCAGTGGCACCGGTGCGCCGGAGCCGTGAAGGGTCCCGTACACGTCGATCCCGGGCGGCACATGGGTGACCAGCAGGGCGTGCTCGCTCGCGGGCAGGTGCTTCATCGTGGCGGCCAACCACTTCGCCTGTTCGGCGCCTGGGTCTTCCGTGCGCGAGCCACATGCGTTGTCGTACTTACGAGACCAAAACACGTCGTCGAGCGCGATCGCGTCGAGGTTGGAGCCTGGAAGCCTCGCGACATAGGAGCCAAGCTTGGGAAAGCTCGATGCGAAGTCCGGCGCACGCCCGTTTCGATCGACGAGCGGCTCCCACTCCTGTGCGGTGTGCGCGAGAAATGCGCTGCGGGGTGTCGCCCGGTAGTCGCCGCAGTAGGAGTCGTTGTTGCCGAGCGTGAGCACGAACTGAGCGAGCGGAAACGCCGCGTTGAAGCGTTCGGCCAGATAGGTGAACGTCTTGTCGACAAACGCGTCATAGCTCGCCTGCGTCGGATGGGGTGCGAGGCCGTCGTAGGTCTGCTCGAAGTCGTGGGCCAGCAGGTCGCCGGCGATGATCACCACCGGTGGTGAGGGTGCCGCGTTCTGCATCGTGGCCAGCGACCCGGAGAGCAGCGCGTCGTTCGTGTCCTGGCCATAGCCGCTCGGGGTGTTGCCCTCGGCTGCGAGAATCCCGGCCCAGTCGCTCACCGGCGCGGCTTCGAGCTTGGCGATCGTCGCTTTGTCGGCCCCGACGAACGGAGTGAAGTGGATATCGCTTACCAGCAGCCATGGTTCGTCGGCCTGAGAGACGGTGGCCCGGTGCGATGCGGTATCTGGGCGTGATGCGATGGCTGGGTATGACGCGGTGGCTCGGTCTGGGACGGCGGCTTGGTGTAGGGCGGTTTGGCGGACGGCGACCCGGCGCGTAACGCTCACGCCCCCGCCGTTGGTGGCACCGCATCCAACCACGAGCAGGGTTGCGACGATGGCAAACGCCAGCAGCGCGACCGCCATCGTCCGCCGCAATCCGCGCATCAGATCTCTCCTGCCTGCACCAACTCCTGCAACCGCGCCACGATGTTCGCGAGTGTGCCTCGCTCTTCGAGCAGCAGCAGATGACCATCCTCGTAACGGTTCATGCGCAGATGGGTGGTCATGATCAGCCTCAGCGTTTGCGGATCGGCGGCCGCGATGAACGCCGGATCGTTCACCTCGCCGCTGCGGGCGGGTGGCCAAGCCTGCCAGTCGAAGCCGAGCTCCTCCATTCCGAGCGCGGCGGCCTGGGTGGCGAACTCTTCGGCCGGCTCGAGTGCGCTCGGCTCGGCGCTCAGTCGCCCCTCATATACCTCGATGATTGCGATCGCGTTGTCGTGAGTTAGATCGGGCATCGTGTGCTACCTCCCGCACCATTCGGTGACGATCTCGGTGACGTTGAACGTACAACCCGCGCTATTGCAATTGCGCGTGTCGACGCGGAATGTGAACTGCCTGGCGAATAGCACCTCGTGCTCATTCGCGTAATACGAGTAGTTCCATATCTCGCGCCCCTGGCGGCCCGCGATCAGGAAATGGTCGCTCCCGTACCAAATCGGTTCGGTGCTGCTGCTCGTGTACGCCACGTGGGCGATCACCGCTCCCGGTTGATATTCGTTGCGGCGCTCGGGGCTCATGTTCTCCGCGCGGTAGGTCGTCCCGAGGTGGGCTGCCATATTGACCAGTCCTGTGTCGATCGCCTCGAATAGCGGGTACATTGCCCGATAGGCTGGGTCGGTGGGTTGACATTTACGCAAGGTTTCGTTGATCTGTTTGTAATACTCGGTCGTATAGATGCAAACTGCGGTTGCTTGACGGGTGCTCACGTTTGGCGGCAGTGTGATGTGTGCGATGTGAGCCTGCGCCAGCCCGACGTAGTAGGCGTATTGCCCGGGCAGCGGCAGGCTGAACACATTGGTGTAATTGGTCTTGATTTCCGCGAAGGTTGGTGCCAGCGTCGACGCCAGGGCCTGCGTGTAGGGGACTATGCGCGAGCTCGCAAGCGCGGCGCTCGCCGCACCGCCGTAATGGACGGCCGCCCAACTCAGCGCGCCCAACACTTGCTTGGGGTCGGCACCGCCCGAACCGGTGCACACGAGCGGCATCGCCACCTTCACCTGCTGGGCTCCGTAGAAGCACTGTAGTGCTTGGAAGATCATCCATGCCTGGGTCGCGGCGTTCGTGGCGGGGTTGGCGGGCTCGTACACCAGGATGCGCGTGCAACGCACAGTCGCGTTCTGGATTGGCTGGCTCAGCCAGCACGGCATCAGCGGCTCCCAACTCTTTGCCTTGTTCTGACTCAACTGCTGCACCGATACTCCCGCCTGTGCGAGCGCTCCTATCAGCGAGCCGGACGTCGGCGTGTAGTCGCCCGGTAGCGCTGAGACGACGAGCACATCGACCGCTTGGCTGGGATCCATCTGGGTGAGATCGCCCCATAGCAACTCGGTGTCGCGGGTGCCGGCTCCGGGGTGGTCCACGGTGAACGAGTCAACGAGCGTCAGCGCCATCAGACACCCGCCTTGAGTTGGTGAAACGTGCCGGTGAGTTGCGTATCCCAACCCTGTTGGTAGTTGACGATCTTGCACCCGGCGAGCGCATAACCGCTTGACATTGCGGCCTTCGCGGCGCCAAACAGCGCTGTTAGGACCTGGCTTGGATTGGCTCCCGCGGACCCTGTCGAGAGCATCGAGCAGGCGATCGTCAGGTTTTCTTCGGATGTCGGCGTGGGTAAGGCCGCCTGTAGGGTCGTCATCACACCCGGAATCGCCGCGATCGCTTTGTCACCTGTTGTCTCGAGTACGAGCAATTGGCTGAAACTCTGCCCCGTGATCGTCTGAGACAGCCAGCAACCGTTCTGGCTGCGGCGGTCGAGCGCCATGTGCTGGGCGAGGCTTGCCACCGACACGCCGTGTGCGGCGAGTGCCGCGATCATGCTTCCCGGGACGTTCTGATAGTCGCCGGGCAGGGTGGAGATGACTAGCACCGGCACACTCTCCGCGGATGCCATCGTCGTAAGGTCACCCTTGAAGAGCCCGATCGTGTGCAACAACGATCCTCCTATTTCCGCGTCATCGAGCCAGGTCAAATGCAGCGCCGCACTCGTTGCTGCGGCGATCGTGGGTGCATCCCACGCCTGACAGGATTGGAGCGCCGCGGTGAGCGTGGCGCTCGAGACGATGCACCCCCACGCGCTGACGATCGCGCCGGCCAGTTCCGCGGCCGTCGGTGTCGACCTGTTTTCGTACAGCTCCTTGGCGCATTCGAGCGGCGTGTAGCCGTTGATCTTGCATCCAATCGCTGCTTCCAGCAGCGACCCTTGGCCTTGGACGATCTCGCGGATCGCCTCTCCTGTGGGCTTGGTACTCGACATCTACATCCTTTCGTGGTGGGTGGTTTGGGCGTAGACGGCTTTGACCGCCTGCGTGGCTGCCGCGGTCCATTCGCCGCCGAAGAAGCCCTGTAGCGCGGCCAGCGCGTTGCTTTCTGAGATCTGCAGGCGCTTGAAACCGGTGGCAATCGGAGTAGCGGCGTCGACCGGGTCGATCAGGTTGTATGCGGCCACCACCAGCGTTACGAGCCGGGGCGCCCCAGGGTTGAACTGGGTGTTCAACGTTTGCACCGCGTCAGCCGCCGTCGATCGCGAGCTCGCCGCCGTCCATGCGGCGGTCCACTGCGCGGGCTCCTGGTAGACGTTCAGCAGCGTGCCGTAGTCGGAGACGTCCCAGTTTTGCAATACCTGGCCGAAGGCGGCCGATACCGCGATCAACTTGAACCCGGCAATTCTCATCGCCAGGCCGGCCGTTCCGACCGCGATCGGGCAGCGGTTGAGTTGGTAGGTGCCAGCCATCGCCTGCGTGAGCGCGAGCGGCGCGGTGCTTTGGATCGCAAGCGCCTGTGCAACTGCGGCCACGGTCGACGGTGGCAGGCTATCTGGGAGGCTGAACGATGCGGCCAAAGCGCTCAGGCATGCGGATGGGCTGGTCGCGGGGAATGCGTGCTTGAGGGCTTCGGCGCCCACGATCGGGGTGAGCGGTTGGGGGTGACTCGCAAACGCTGCCACCAGTGCCTGCGCGACGGGTGTCTCGGCCGTTGGCGCGCCGATGCGCGCGTACGCCGCGACCAGTGCGCTCGCCAGATCGTTGGGCGTGAGCGCTGTCTGGGTAGAGCCGAAGCCGCCGGCCAGCGCCACCGCCAACTCGCTCGGCGCGGCCGCTGCCGAGGCGAGCAGTAGGGCACATGCGAGAGCCGAGACAGCGGGAGTCGCGTAGGCGGGAACGAGCGCCAACCCAAGCGGCGCGAGCACGGGTGCGGGCGGCATGTACACGGCGTCGATCGCCGCGACGAGCACGTCCGGGTCGAGCGTGGGGGTCGCGACGACCAGTTCACGCGCCGCGCTCGCCGCGCTCTTGCCGGTGCTACGCGCGGCGTCTGCGGTGCTCAAAGTCGCGGCGAACGTCGCGGCGCAAACGGCGTTGGTGACGGCTGTCACCAAGCCTGTGAGCGTCTGCGGTGCGACCGCGAGAATCCCCGCGCGGATTTCGTTTGCGCCAAATGAGCTTGCGGCCAGCGCCGCCCCAAGCGGAAGTGTGCTCAAAAGCGGGTAGGCCGCCAGTAGCGCCGTGGCGACGCTGGCGGCGCTCGGTGTGGGATACAGCGCAACCGTCGCGGCGGCCGAGGCGTAGGCCGGGAACGTGCAGGCCGCGAGCGCGAGCAGCATGTCCGGCAAGACCAGGGCGGTGCCGTAGGCGTTGTGGAGTACGGTCGCGAGCTTCGTCGCTGTGTCGAGTTGGGGTGCGTAGGTCGAGTTCGCGCGCAGCGCAACCCCCACCGCCTGTGGGGTGAACGTGGTCGCGGCGAGCGCCGTCGCCGCGTCGGCGAGCGATAGCGGCGACCAGGTGCTCGACAGCAGCGCCAGCAGGGCCGGTGCGTCTGGAAGTTGCGTGGGGTAGCCCTGCGCGAGCGCCACGCCCGCCTGTGGGGCGCTGTAGCCACCGCCGTGAAGCGCGCTTGCCATGTCGGTGGCCTGTGGGACCGTGGCAACGAGCGCGCCCACGACCTGCTGGGCGCTGTAGCCGGCGCCGTACAGGTAGGGCACGGCCTGGAGTCCGCTCTGGATCTGCTGGGGGAAGGCGGTTTGCAGTCCGCTGATCGTTTCGATTGCCGTGTAGGGTGCCGCCGCCATCGCGGTCGCGAGCGTCTGTGCTGTCAACGCGGGTGTAAAGCCTGCCCCGACATAGAATGTGGCGAACTGCGCACCGGTGCCCGTCTCAGTTGGGTAGGCGTTGTGGAACGGCGCCGCTGCCGAGGTGGGATCGTAGGGTGCGATCGCCAGCGCGCCGACCAAGGTTCGCGCGTCGATGCTCTGAGGTTGCCAGCCTGTTTTGAGGGCGGCGACCATGCCCGCCGCGTCGATCGGCGCATAGCTCGTCTTGATCACGGGCGCTATCGTCGCCGGGGTGAATGGCGCGGCCTTCAGCGCGCCGACCATTTCGGTTGCGGTGAGCACGTACGGTGCGCACACGAGCGCGGTCGCTACTTCACCCGCCGTGAGCGTGTTCGCGTAGGCGGACGCTATCGCCGCGGCCATCGCGGGTGCCGTGATTGTCGTGCCGGCTGTGGTGGCCGATTCTAAGAGGGTCTTTGCCAGGTCTAACGCGCCAAGCCGCCACGTGTTGGCGAGCGCCGCCGCCGTCGCCGCCAGGGTGATGCCCTTGCCCAGCAGCGCGGCGCCGGTTGCCGCCGCGGTTGCGTTGTAGGCGAAGTACGCGATCGCCGCTGCGGCGCTCGCCGTGGCGCCCGCCGCGAGCAGCGCTTCGACGATTTGCTTGACCTCCTGTGTCGGAGGAGGCGTATTATCCGGCGGTCCCTCCCGTGGGAATTTCTCGATTGACTTCTCGCCGATGGTGACGAACGTCTCGAACGGATAGCAGATGCGTCCTGGTATCTCCACTTTTTGCGCTGTTTCCCAGACACCGACCAGACATATCGTCGCGGCGCTCGTGCCGCTCACGCGCCCCTCCAGGCTCAGTAACTTGAGCATTCCTGCGGACGGCAACGGGATTTCTTTGGCGAGTACCGCCGCGAGCGCATAGATGTTTTGGCGAAAGTCTGCTTCGGCGACGATTTCTGGCAATCCTATTTTTTCCAACCAGGCGGGCAGCACGGCCGATGTGCCGATCAGATATTGAGCGAGCGCCATCAGTGTCACTTCAGTTGTCAGGGTGGCGGTGAACACCGCGCCGGGGAGTGTGAGTGTGAATGTCACCTGCTGGTTTGCGATCAGCGCCGCGCAGGTGATCTTGCCCACGGTCGGGGTACTCCCAGAACCCGACTTCAGCGAGGCCGATGCCGATAAAAGAGTCAGACCGGTGAACGCCGGGACCGGCTGGTAGCCACTCCAACTGGAGTCCGTCGAGACCTCGACGTCGATCGACCACGCGCCCGAGGACGGAGTGCTCTCGAGCGCAAAAGTCGAGAGTTGCAGCGTCGAGCCGAGGTTGGCCAGTTGGCTGGGCAGCATCCCCTCCCAGGTTTTGCTCACCAGCGAGGCGAGGTCGCCCAGTGTCGGCATGGTCGCGGTCCCGCCCGCGGGATCGAGGGTGAGGCTAAAAGTCCCGGAGCTCGTACTCACAGCGGCGCGCAGCGGGATGTGTCCGTTGGCGCCGATCGCGATCGTGCCTAAGACCGCAGCGCCCGTGGGCACGCCCGCTTCGCTGGAGGCGGTCGCTTCCACTGCGAGTGCCTGGATGCGAAATTGTGGGAGGAGCGCGATCGGATGCCATTCGGCGGTATGGCTCTTGGCGCCGACCGCGGCCGATAGGGTGGTGCCCGCCGGTGTCACGGCGACCTGAAATTGTGTGACCGCGATTTCTTTGGCCAAGTCGCGTAGGTCGCTGGGCAGCGCCGCCGCGAGCGCCGGACTGATGGCGCTGATGATGTTGGCGATGCTTGGTGGCTCGTTCATCGGCACGCTTGTGTCGAGGCCGACCGTGTACGTCGCCCAACTGTCTTTCATGGCGGCCTTCAGCGGTATGCCGTTGCCGCCCAGGATGAGCATTGCCGCGATCGACCCGTTGCTGGTGCTTGCGTCACGATGCGCGCTCACGGCGAGATCCTGGAGTGCCACTTGCGGTAGGTCGCCTCCGCCGACGATCACCCATTGGTGTGAGGCGTCGAGCGCCTTGGCGATCAGGTCGATCGTGGTTTGTGCGCTTGTCACCTGCACCGTCAGCGAGAACGTCTGCAGATTGAGTCCCCCCATCGAGGCGACGCTGTCCGGCAGCGACAGCGAGGGGACCAGCCACGTGACCAACTCGCTGACGCTGGGCAGCGTCAGCCCTTCGTTACCCGTCTGATATTTCACCGTGAAACTGCCGCTCGACCACGGCAACGCGATCGTCAGCGCGATCTTTCCACTTGCGCCCACCGAGATCGCGCTTTGCAACGAACCGGAGAAGCCGCTTGCCGAATCGGCGCTGAGTTGAACTTCGACAGCGGTGAGTTCGAGCCTCACCGGGGAGGTGATGATGATCCATCCCCCCCACCCGGACAATGTGCCGATGGTCGCTTTGACGGCGCGGTGAGTCGAAGGCGCTTGATCGGCTGAGGCGGTCAGCTCCTTGAAGCCGATGTTCTGGCCGGCCAAGGCGACTTGCGGTGGGAGGGCGTTGGCCCACGCCGGATTGAAGGTGCCGACGATTTCACCGATCGTCGGAAACGCGACGGGGGATGTCAAGTTGGCGCGCAGGTCCCAGCTTTCGGTGCCGGCGGGGCTTTCGCCGATCATCTCGAAGGAGACTCCCCCGAGGTCAAAGCGCCCGGTCAAGGTTGCGGCTATTGCAGGGTGGGTCAGATCGCCCTTGGTCTGCAGGCGCTTGACCGAGATGCCGAAGTCGCTCACCCCAAATGCGGTCGTGCCGATTTCAAAGAGGGCCCATTTCAAATCGCCGGCGAGGTCGAGCGAGAATGCGCCCACCAACGGCTCGGCGTACAACTCGATTTCATCGACCACCGGCGCCGGCACCCTGCTCGGCAACGTCACCGCGTTACCGCTCATCGCCGCCAGGACGTCCTGGAGCTTGATTGTGCCGGCGACCAGCGAGCCGTAGATCTGAAAGTCCGGTGCGATCGCCCTGATGGCGAATTCGGCCTTGCTCGCGGGCCCGGTCTGCGTGACGATCGTCGAGACGATCTTGCCGCTGAGCGTGGCGCTGAGCGTTGGTTCTTCAAACGGTCTCGAGCACACGATCTCAAGCCCCACTTCCCGTACCGCAAGATCCATCCCCACGCTGCCGGCGCTCAATGCCTGCCAGTCGGGTGCACCGAGCGTGAAGCCGACCCACTGCACGGCGCAGTTGGTGAGAAACCCGACACGCACCTGCTTGAGACCAAATTTCGTGCTCGCCGCGCGCATGCTTTCTGGCACGATCTTTGGGAGCGTTTGCGTCGCGCCCCCCCACAGCGCGAGGTCGGAGAGGCCGATTGGGAGCGCGTTCGTGGGGGCGGCGTCGAAGACGACAAAACCGGGCTCGCGTGGAGCCTCGGCGCGCATTTTCATCTCCTGGTTTGCGATCGTCAGAGACGAGTACAGGGCGACCGATGCGAGCAGAGTGCCTTCGGTTGCGTCGGTGACGCTCGTCTCCAGCCATAGGCTCACACTCAGGCTGGTCCAGTTGGTCAGCGACAGGGTGTGGGGCTCTCCCACCTTCAAGCTGACCGCGGGTAGCGCCCCCGCTCCAATCGTGCCTGACACGGCCTGATTACCGGTGGCGAGGGCCAGCAGACGCGCCGATTCGCCCAGCGGACTGGCGCTCGCGTAGGGGTTGGTGCTTGCCGTCATGCCCCACGCCGGTGGCGTCGGTTGAGCGGTGCTCGAGCTCTGCGTGAAACTCGCCGCCGTAAAGCTGCAGTTGTCGAACAGCGTGCCGGCGAGCGCCGGCAGCATCTGGGGGAGGGTCACGTTTGCGTCGAGAGTCGCGCTGAGGGCGAGCGTGACATCGTTACCGGCCTGTGTCGCGCCAAACGTGAGCGTGACGGTCGCCTGCCGGCCGAGGAAGCTGCTCGTCGTGCCTGTGAGCACGATCGTCCCTGTCTGTATGCGCAACCCCGAGGCGGCTGCGGTCAGGCTGCCCGACTGTGCTCCGAGCGCGGCTTGCACCAGCGCCAGCACGGGCGCATCGGCGATCGAGCTGGCGTTCAGCGGGTAGTTCCACTGGCCGCCGGTCCCGGTGGGGGTGCGAGCGCCCACGAGGCCCGCGTAGATCGCGGCCAGGCGTGTCCCGAGCGGTGCGGCCGCGACGCTGGCCTTGAGCGTCCCCTGCCCATCGCCTGCGTAGACGGCGCCGTTTGCGCCGAGCGCCGGAGCGAATGGTTGTGGGCCGGCGCCGAGTGCGGTCGACCACAATTCCGTGCCACTCGCGTCATAGGCCCATAGCGTGCCGGCGGCGCTGACGAAGTAGACAGCTCCGTCGATGCCCACCGCCGGCGCCCCGGGAGAGATCTCGCTGGCGGTGGTGGGGGTCGCCCAGCGCTTCGTCCCGTCCGGGTTGAGCGCATGTAGGGCGTGAAAGCCGATGTAAATCGTCCCGTCCGGTGCGATCGCGGGTCCCCCGAACGCGCTCAGGTACTCGCCCGGATCGGGGCTGTAGCGCCAGCGGACGGTTGGGGTCAGGCTGGGCGATACAGGCGGGGTCAGCGCCACCAGCGCGTTGTTCTGGGTGAGTGGCGCCTGTACGGCTATGTAGACCGTCCCATCGGCGCCGAGCGCCGGGGGGCCCACCAGCTTGCCGTCCGCCGCCCACGTCCACAACACCACGCCGGCAGAGGAGACGGCGCGCAGGTAGCCGTCGTCGCAACCGAGGTACAACGTCCCGTCGGCACCGACTGCGGGCGTCGAGTTGCTGCGCTGTGGCAGCGTCAAGCTCCAGCTGAGCACACCCGCGGAGATCGCGAGCAGACGGTTCGGCTGCCCGGAGTTGGACGTGCTCGTGAGCGCGTACACCGTCTCGCTGGCGCCGAGCGCGAGTGGCGCTGTGACGATCGTGTAGGGCGTTGTGCGTGCGTATTTCCACACTTCGCCGCCGGAGGTCTGAGGGTCGAGTGCGATCACGTCCCCGTTGGCCACATACAGCTTGCCGCTGGGACCGATGGTTGGCGGTCCGGCGGTGAAAGCGCCTGGGATCGTGACTTTCCATTCCTGGGTGCCGCTCGCGCTGAGGCACGCGACGGTGCCGGTGGCGGTCGCGACGATCAGATGCCCCGCCGCGTCGATTGCGATGCCCGAGAAGCCTCCGAGCGCGGCCACCTGCCAGCCGGTGCTGAACGTCGCCGGGCCGAAGTTCGCGCTGCACCCGGTGTGCCGGGGATCGTGCAGCAACATTGGCCATGCGGCGGTGGGCATCGTAGTGTCAGGGGCGCCCGGCGACAGTCAGTTGACAGACGACGGGGAGGTGATCGCTGATTTCTTCCCGGACGTACGCGAAAGCCGAGTACATGTTTGGCCACGTCGGAAGCGCAAGGTTGCTCAGATAGCTCGCGTGAATGAATGTGTCTTGCACGAGGTCGATCGCTTTGCCGACGCTGGCGGTGATGGGTTTGCCCGCCCCCACGCCGCTTACGAGCACGTTGTCGTATGCGCTGGAACGGAACAGCAGAGGGTTGGTCCACGTCTTATTGGCGGATTGGACGGTGGTGAGCGTCGTTAACTCTAAGATCGAGGCCCCGAATCCCGCCGCCGCGAACGCGCCGTAGACGCGCGTGCTGGGGGATTCATAGTTGGGGATCGGGTTGGTTAAGCCCACATAGGAGTCTGTCCATTTGAAGTCGATGTTGAAGTCGGCGGCGGCGGCGCCCTGGGGTTGGGCGTCCAACTGGATTGACGCGCCCCCAGGGTTTGGGGTTGCGAGGCGCATCAGGCCGGCGTCGGCGGAGATGCGCGGGGTGATCGCGTCTCCGAACGGGGCGTGAAAGCATGCCAACGGGAAAGGCGCGGCGACGTCGCCGAGTTTGCTGGTGCTCGAGAAGTACAGGTTCGCGATATAGGGTGAGCGCCCAGCGAACGTCGAGCCGGGTGTCTGGTAGCCGATGTCCATCCCGGCCGGATCGAAGCTCACGAGAATCCCTGGTTGTCCATATGGGGGTCTCCCGGACGGAATGCCGACGTAGCTTCCTAACGCGATCAGCGGCCCCTGACTGTCTTTGTAGATCGTGGGGTCGTAGCGGAACATGCACGTGTACGTCTCCACGTCGCGCCGCGTATAGCCCACTGCGCTGAGCGAATTTCGACAGTCCGAAGCCTCCCGCTCCGTGTATGACGCCTTGATCGTCAGCATCTTCAGTGTTGGCTTGTCGTCGTAGCACATCCGCAGCATTTGCTTGAAGTCTTTGCTGTCCATGATTTTCGGAAACGAGGCATAGGGAATCACCAGAGGCAGCGGGGAGATCTTTCCGGTTGGATCGCTCCCGAACGCGAACCAGGAATCTCCAGTCAGCACGCGTAGTGCCTCCGGTATGTCGCGCGCGATCTCCGTCTGCCCGTACTTGGTGCTCTCGATGAAGAGCACCATGTCAGCTTTCGAGTAGCTCACCACTTTGGCCACGTACTGCGCGATCTGGGCGAGCTTCTTCTCGCCAAAAGTCTCGATGTTCCATGAGAGGATCGTAAAGAACGCCATACCGATTGATTCCCTTAGTAGGAAGAGTCCTAATATGCTGGCAGAGTAGGTGCTTTGGCGTCGAGAGTCAAACGATCTTCCCGGCATAATCGTCGGGGATGACAGAGGCTCAAGCCATCGCCTACAGCAGTCGCACTGCGTGGGCACGAAACCTTGCCGCGCCGGTTCGCGATTTCCTGAGCACCGAGACGGGTGGTGCGGTCGCGATGCTGGCGGCGATCCTGATCGCGCTGTTGTGGGCCAACTCGCCGTGGTCGAGCTCCTACGAATCGCTCTGGACTACAAAGCTCTCGATCACTGTCGGCGGCGGCGGGATCGCGACCGACCTGCGTCACTGGGTCAACGAGGGCCTGATGACGTTCTTCTTTCTGGTTGTCGGTCTCGAGGCCAAGCGCGAGCTTGACATGGGTGAGCTGCGTGAGCGTCGCCGGCTCGCGATTCCGGTGTTCGCGGCGCTCGGCGGCATGGCGATGCCGGTCGCGATCTACCTCGCGTTCAACGCCGGTGGCCGGCACGCGCACGGGTGGGGCGCGGCGATGTCCACCGACACGGCTCTTGCACTGGGCGCCCTGGCGTTGCTGACACCACAGGGCGCGACCAGGCTGCGGGTCTTCCTGCTCACGCTGGCAGTCGTGGACGATCTCGGTGCGCTGCTGGTGATCGCGATCGCCTACACAACGCATGTCTCGCTCACCGCGTTGGTCGTCGCGATTGGACTGTTTGGGCTGCTCGTGGGTCTTCGCTATGCACCCGTCTGGCGGCGCCAGATATCGGTCGTAGTCGGTGTGGCGTTGTGGGTGGCGATGTTCAAGTCCGGCATCGATCCTGTGATCACGGGTCTGGCGATTGGGCTGGTGACCAGTGCCTATCCACCTTCGCGCGAAGACCTCGAGCGCGCGACGGCCCTCACGCGCTCGTTCCGTGAGCAGCCGACGCCGGAGCTCGCCCATTCCGCACAACAGGGGGTTCTCTCGGCGATCTCTCCCAACGAGCGACTCCAGTACAGCCTGCATCCGTGGACGAGCTATGTGCTGGTGCCGCTGTTCGCGCTCGCCAACGCCGGCATTCACGTGACGGGCGGTCTGTTGGGCGATGCGATCGTCTCGCCGGTCACGCTCGGGATCCTGGTCGGCTATGTCGTGGGCAAGCCACTGGGCATCGTGGGCGCGTCGTGGCTCGCCTCCCGGCCTGCTCTGCGCGGTGTGCGCCCAGCGCTCAGCTGGCCGTCGCTCGCCGGCGGCGGAGCCGTCGCCGGTATCGGGTTCACCGTCTCACTGTTGATCTCGAGCCTTGCTTTCCACGGCGAGGTCTTGCAGGAGGCAAAGCTTGGAGTGCTTGGCTCAGCGGTGTTGGCGCCGTTGGTGGCTTGGAGCGTCTTTCAGGTCATCAGGCGGCTTCCCCGTCAAGTCAGGGCGCGCCAGATAGGCGGCACCGCCGAGGACATTCTCGATCTCTCCGACGATGTCGATCCGGACCGCGACCACATTCGGGGAGCCGACAATGCGCTGGTCACGCTGGTCGAGTACGGCGATTTCGAGTGCTCCTACTGCGGGCAGGCCGAGCCCGTTGTGCGCGAGCTGTTGGCGTCGTTCGGAGACGATCTTCGCTACGTGTGGCGTCATCTTCCGCTCAACGATGTCCATACCAGCGCGCAGCTGAGCGCGGAGGCAGCCGAGGCGGCAGCGGCTCAAGGCAGCTTCTGGGAGTTCCATGACGTGCTGCTCGCCCACCAGGAGATCTTCACCGGGTCCGATCTGCGCCGCTACGCACAGGAGCTCGGTCTCGATGTCGAGCGCTTCTGGGAGGATCTGCGCCATCACGAGCACGCGTCGCGAGTGGCTGAGGATGTCGCAAGCGCGGACGCCAGTGGGGTCTCGGGCACTCCCACCTTCTTCATCAACGGGCGCCGCCATCACGGGGCCTACGACGTCGACACACTCACCGCCGCTGTACGAGCCACGCGCGGCCGCGCCGGCCTCATCGCCCTGACCTGACGCGCACTGCTCCTCCAGGGACCGTTGTGCGCACAACCTCACCCATCTTGAGGTCGCGATATGTGCGGATGCAAGTAGAGTTGGCGACATGACGCTGGTCCTGCTCACTGGAGCCACTCGCGGTATCGGTCGCGCCGCGGCGATCGAGCTCGCGGGCCAGGGCGCCGAGGTTGCGCTCGTGGGCCGCGAGGCGGAACGCGTGGAGGCCGTTGCGCAGGAGGCCAGGGCGGCCGGTGGGGGTGCGCCGGTTCACGAGCACGTGGCCGATCTGGCGCTGATGGCAGATGTGCGCAGGCTTGCGCAGGAGGTGCGCGAGCGCTACGAGCACATCGACGTTCTCGCCAACAACGCCGGCGCGCTGTTTGCTTCGCGCAAGCAGACATCCGAGGGCCTCGAGCAGACCTTCGCGCTCAACCATCTCGCGCCCTTCCTGCTCACCAATCTGCTGCGCGACCGTCTGGCGGGAGGACGTGTGGTGACCACAACTTCCGATGCCCACAAGTCTGGACGCCTGGATCTGGGCGATCTGCAGTCGCAGAAGTCCTATGCCGCCATGCGCGTGTATGGCACCTCCAAGCTTTGCAACATCCTCTTTACGCGCGAGCTGGCCAAGCGCGCTCCGGAGTTGCACGCGAATTGCTTTCACCCCGGAGTGGTGCGCACCGGCTTCGGCAAGAACGACAATGGGATCTGGAAGGTGCTCACGACTGTGGGTGGGCCCTTTTTCCGCTCACCGCAGCGCGGCGCCCGCTCGCTGGTGTGGCTTTCGCTGTCCGATCAGGCAGCCGGCCTCGATGGCGAGTATGTGCAGGATGAGAAGGTGCTCACACCCTCTGCTCAAGCCCAGGACGAGACGCTCGCCGTGGGCCTGTGGGAGCACAGCGCCGAGCTGGTGGGCCTGGCCGCCGACACGCCGGCCTGAGCCCGACTCCATTTGACGTGCTCACCCGACCACGCCTCGCCGCTCGATCGCCAGTGACGGTGCGGCCACCGACCAGATCGTCAGCAGGAACAGGCCGAGTGGATTCCGAGCACGGGTTGCCGCGAGATGGTGTGGGTGCCGGACTCCATCCGGGCGCCGGCTGGGGAGATCGAGGTTCTCGTGCGAGGAGGCGTACGCTGATGGTCTCGCCGGTCAGACGTGCAAACAGACAGGAGACACATAGATGGCTTCCATTCGCAAGGAAATCACGATCGACGCAAGCCCCGAGGATGTGTGGGCCGCGGCCCGCGACTGGGGCGCCTTGCACGAGCGCCTGGTCCCTGGCTTTGTTGTTGACGCACACTTGGACGGCGAGGACCGGATCGTCACCTTCTTCAACGGCACCGTCCTGCGTGAGCGGCTGGTGGATCTCGACGATGAGGCTCGCCGGCTCGTGTGGTCAATTGTGGATGGGCCCTACACCCACCACAACGGATCGACGCAGGTCTTTCCCGAGGAGGGCGGCCGTGCGCGCTTCGTGTGGGTCGCCGACCTGCTGCCGAACGAGCTTGCCGAGACGACCGAAACGTTCATGGAGCAGGGCACGAATGTCGTCAAGAAGACGCTCGAGGCCCGAGTGACAGCCGGCTAGCTTGCGCGCGACAACGAGGTGTGCGATGGGGCTCCTCGCAAGGAGCTATGCGGCTCGCTTAGTTTGCAAGCGTTCGATTGAAGCGGCGCAGGGCGATAGGTAGGCAGATCGCGAGGATCAAAAGGCACCACAGAGCCATCGCGATCTGGGGATGGTCGAGCTGCCAGGAGCCGCTTGAGTGCACGCCCTGGGTGAGTTCGCGCACGCTGGCGACCAGCGCCGATATCGGGTCCCATTGCGCGATCGTCCTTGGTATGAGATCCATGCCGGCGATCGGAACGAACGTGCCGGCCATGAAGCTGAGCGGGAAGATGACGATGAAGCCCACGCCTTGCATCGCGTCGGGTGAGCGCACCAGCATTCCGGCCAGCACTCCAGCCCACGTGAAGGCGAACATGGCGAGGATCATCAGCGCGAACAACTCGATCCCATGGCCGAGCGTGAGGTGCGGGGTCCAGCCGAGCAGCAGTCCGAAGACGACCACGATCACCATGCCAAGCGCTGCCTCGCAGAACTGGCCCATCACCTGGCTTGTGATGATCGACAGGCGGCTGATCGGCATCGAGCGGAAGCGGTCGATCACGCCCTCGGTCATGTCGTTGGAGGTGGCGACTCCCGCGCCGATGATCCCGAACGCGAGCGACTGGGCGATGATCCCCGGAAATAGGTAGTCCTTGTAGCTGATCCCTGTCACGTGGATGGCCGATCCGAACACGTAGAGGAACAGCAGGATGAAGATGATTGGCTGGATCGTTACGTCCAGCAGGCGCTCGGGCACGCGCGGGATCGAGCGCAGGCTGCGTCCGGTCAGCAATGCGGTGTCGCGCAGGTAGCGCAGCGGCGCTCCGGCGGAGCGGGTGGGTGCGATCGCGGTGGTGCTCATACGGAGACCTCTTCTTCTTTCGGTGCGAAGCCCTGATCTGGATCGGAGGGCTCTCTGTCGGACTCTGAATTCTCACTGGCGGGGTGGCCGGTGAGGGCGAGGAAGGCGTCGTCGAGCGTGGGCCGGCGCAATGCGATCTCGTCGACGGCGATCCCGCTGTCGCGGACGGTCTGGGCGACACGCACGAGGTCGGCGGCCTCCTCGGGGGCTTGGACGGAGATCGTGCGCTGCTCGCGCGAGACGTCGGTTGTGAAGTGCTTGTCGAGCAGGTCCACGAGCCGCTCAAGCGCCGCGCCGTCGGCGGCAACCACGTCCACGCGCTGCTCCCCGACCTGCGCCTTCAGTTGTGCGGGCGTTCCCGCGGCGATCTCGCGACCGTGGTCGATCAGCACGACGCGATCGGCGAGCGCGTCGGCCTCTTCCAGATACTGGGTGGTCAGCAGCAGCGTCACCCCGTCGCCGACGAGCTCGCGCACTGTGCGCCACACGACCTGGCGGCTGCGCGGGTCGAGCCCGGTGGTGGGCTCGTCGAGGACCAGCAGCTGGGGCCTGTCGATCAGGCCGGCGGCGAGATCGACCCGCCGTCGCTGGCCCCCGGAGAGGTTCTTGACGAGCCGGTCGCGGAACTCCTGGATGTCGAAGCGCTCGACGAGCTCCTCGACGATGGCTCGTGTGGAGGTACGGCCGTGACCGCGCAGGCGAGCCATCAGGCGCAGGTTCTCGCGCGCGGTCAGGTGCTTGTCGAGCGCCGCGAACTGCCCGGTGAGCGAGATCACGCTCCGCACCCGGTCTGCCTCGCTTGAGATGTCGTGTCCGGCGATCGATGCCCGGCCGCCGTCCGGACGCAGCAGCGTGGCGAGCATGCGCACCATGGTCGTCTTGCCGGCTCCGTTGGGTCCCAGCAGCGAGACGACCGTGCCGGTCTCGACGCGCAGGTCCAGAGCGTCGACTGCGGTGAAGTCGCCGAAGCGCTTTGTGAGTCCGTGGGCCTCGATGGCGAGCGGTGTTGGAGTGGTCATGGCGAGCATCCTACAGTGACTAAAATATTTTTGCAACTATAAATTTCTGTTAGCCTGTGAGGATGGCCGACAACGGGGCCGAGAGCGCTCAAACGCTGGACACGGAGACACTCGAAGATCTTTCCGGAGCTGAGCGCGTGCACCGCCTCCTCGCCGAAGAATTGGGCGAGGAGATGGCGGATGCGTTTGCGCGCGCACACCGCATGCAGGAGCGCAAAGCGCGCGAGCGTCATCCTGAGGAGGGGCTGCGCGAGCGCAAGAAGCGCTTGACGCGCCAGCAGATCTCCGACGTGGCGACCACGCTGTTTGTGGTGCGTGGCTTCGACAACGTGAAGGTGTCTGAGGTCGCGCAGATCGTTGGGGTGTCGGAGAAGACGGTCTACAACTACTTCCCGACGAAGGAGTCTCTGGTCTTCGACCGTGCGGATGAGGGAATCGAACGCCTGGTGGTGGCTCTGCGCGAGCGCGAGCCGGAGGAGTCGCCGGCGAAGGCGATGCTGCGGGCGTTGAAGGAAGATCCCGAGGAATTCGAGGGGCTGGCTGACGAGATTCATATGTTCGTCCCATTGTTCGCGGAGATGGTCGCCTCCACCCCATCGCTGCGTGCGGCGTGGCTTGACCTTCAGGGCCGTCTGGTTGCCGTTGCAACCGAGGAGCTCGCCGCGCGTGCCGACGTCGACCCGCACGATCCCGAGCCGATGATCGTTGCGGGTGCGATTGTGGGGCTGCTGGACGTGTCCTACATGTCGCGTGTCCGTCACATCGAACGGGGACTGCGCCGCGCCGATCTTCGCGACGCGGTGTTCGCCGATCTCGAGCGCGCCGCCCGGCTGCTGGACACCGGGCTGTGGTCGTTCAACCTGCTCGCGCAGGGGGAGCGCACTCGTCAGCAGATACGGGATGCCGCCAAGGCCGCCGAGGAGGCTCGGGCGCAGGTGATGGATGCGCTCAAGCAGGCTCGAACGGCTTGGAAAGATCTGCGCAAGCAGGAGCACGGAGACCTGAAGCGTGCCGTCAAGGAGATGAGTGCCGCCGAACGTCGCGCGGTCAAGCGCAGTGCATCGCGCGCGGGCGAGGCGGCGTGGCGCTCGGCGCGCAAGACCCAGCAGTCGCTGCGCGAAGCACACGCCGCCGCCGAGCAGGCTGGCTTTGAGACGTTCCGCCAGATGCTGCGCGAGCGCCACGAGGCGATCCGCGAGCGGGAGGTTGGCGGTGGGGGCAGCACTGGCGGCGATTGAGTCTCCTAAGATGCACTGCGCATGCTGAGCAATCTGGTGCGTCATCGAGTACGGCTGGGAATACTGGGCTTGGTGTTGGTGGGCTGTGTGCTCTACGTGGCCACGAGCGTGTCGGCATCGAAGGCTCCCGCGTGGAGGGACCCGGGTATGTCGAAATCCATAAGCGCTGCTCGCCAGAAGGTGCTGTCTGAAAAGATCGTCACGGTTGCGGCCACTGCACCGTGGGTCAACACCGGGTTGTCGATCGCTCCGGGCGAGCATCTGTGGACTGACACACGCAGCGATGGCAAGTGGAGTGGCAACCCGAGGGTGTTCTCCTACTCAGATGCGAACGGGTCCCCCGAGTATCAAGGTCAATACCGGATCGACGCCAAGGCGTGGGTGGAGTCGTTGATCGGCTTCGTCGGGGGCTCCCCGCCCACTCCCAAAGAGGTGATGGTGCCGGTTGGATCCCCACGGGGAGGGCCGGGCGGGATTGACAATCCTGGGTTCTTTCAGGCCGGTGACACCATGCTGGATTTTGTACCCAAGACTAGGGGCGAAATCTGGCTCAGGAACAACGACAACACCAACTACATCTCAGATGTGGGGCGACAAATTGTGAAGGTGGTCATCACAAGCTGAAATTATCGGCGCTCGCGTGGCCCCGGCCGTTCCTGTGTGCGATGATCTGTCCCATGAGCCTATACAACAGACGTTTCCTGACGTGCGGAATCATCGCTGTGGTACTCCTCGCCCTGGGCGCGATGTCTGCCTCGGGTGCCTCCAGCCTGAAGATCACGAACTGCAACAAAGCGGTAAGCAGGCCGAAGTCGGTGACACTCACCTGCGGAGACGGCAACACGGTTCTCAGCGGACTGAGCTGGTCGAGCTTTGGCGGAACGAGCGCTGCTGCCAGCGGTACGTTCAAGATGAACACGTGCGAACCCAATTGTGCCTCGGGCAAAGTTGTCAGCTATCCGGTGTCCGTCAAGGCCACCAGCCCACGCAATTGCAAAGGTGGCTTGCGGGTGTACAACAAGGTGACGCTGAAGTTCACCGGCCGATCCCCGAAGTCGGCCAGCCGTCTGAAGAACTGGACGCTTGGCTGTCCGACCTAGAGCCTCCGCGAAGACGGTGCGTGTGTGATGGCGGCTGAAGGCGATCAGGGACCAGCGGCCCCGTACACACGCATCGACTTCGAGGCGGAGGGTTTGCTCGACGGGCTGGAGGAACCGCACCGTGCCGAGCGGTTGGTTCTGCTCGAGCAGCTGGTCGCGGAGGGAGTCTCGCTGCCTGAACTGCGGCGGCGCAGCATCGATGGAACCGTGATGTTCCTGCCGGCTGAGCGTGTGCTCGCGGGAGGCGGACGCTACACGGCCAGGCAGATAGCCGAGTTGACTGGGGTCGATCTCGACTTCCTGGTGGCGATTCGCCGTGCCATGGGCCTGCCGATACCGGGCCTCGATGAGGCGGTCTACACCGAGGACGAGCTGGAGTCGGTGCAGATGACCAACGCCTTCCGCGAGGCGGGCATCTCCGAGGAGGAGATGTTCGAGTTGACCAGGATCCTTGGTCGCGGTCTGTCACAGGCGGCGGAGGCGATGCGGGCGCTGGTGCTGCGACTCGTGCTGGAGCCCGGCGTCAGCGAGCAGGAACTGGCGCAGCGCTATGCGTTGGCGACCAGCCAGCTGTCTCCGATGCTGGGTCCTTTGATCACCAATCTGCTCACTCTTCACCTTCGCCAGATGGCTGAGGGGGAGGCGATCAACGCGGCTGAGCGCAGTGGCGGCCAGCTCCCAGGGTCGCGAGAGATCGCCGTTGGCTTTGCGGATCTGGTCGGCTTCACCAGGCTGGGTGAGGAGGTCCCCCCTGATGAGCTCGGCCGTCTCTCGGTGCGTTTGGAGACGCTCGCAAGCGAAGTGGTCGAGTCACCGGTTCGACTGGTGAAGACGATTGGGGACGCGGTGATGCTGGTCTCGCCAGATCCCGCGATGCTGCTCGACAGCTCGCTGGCGTTGATCGGTGCCGCCGACGCCGAGGGCGAGGAGTTCCCTCAGCTGCGCGCGGGGATCGCGCTTGGGCCGGCGCTGAGCCGGGCGGGCGACTGGTTCGGGCGGCCGGTCAACCTCGCTTCGCGTATCACCGGCGTTGCCCGCCCTGGGAGCGTGCTCGTCGAGCGTGAGGTGCGTGAGGCGACCCGCGATGATTACCGCTGGTCCTATGCGGGAGAGCGGCGTTTGCGCGGTGTTCGCGAGCCGGTGGCTCTCTACCGAGCTCGGCGGCTCGAGGTCAACGGGCAGGCAGGCTGACGCGCTCTTGATGGCAGTCCGGGCTGGCATTCCGGGGCTTGGATGAAGCGTCACATGCATCAATGGGTGGGCGGCCAGTGTGTTACGCCCCCCAACCCACGTGCTAGCATTGCAGTCAATGACAGCAGAATTGAGGGTGGCTGATGGCGACGCTGACGATTCGTGGACTCGACGATGAGACGAAGATGCGCCTGCGGCTGAGCGCCGCGCGTCACGGGCGCTCGATGGAGGCTGAGGTGCGGGTCATACTTCAAGACGCGTTGCCCCAACAGTCCTCGTCCGGCGGTCTCGGCAGTCGTATACGCGATCGATTCGCGGCTGTCGGCGGTGGCCAGCTCGATCTGCCCGACCGTCGTGAGATGCCCCGTGCGGTGGACCTGCCAGCTTGATCGTCCTGGACACGAACGTTCTCTCTGAGCTCATCCGCGGCGAGCCGGACGAGCGGGTGGTGGACTGGCTGGATTCGCTCGACGCCGCCATGGTCGTCACGACGGCGATCACCGCCGCCGAGTTGCTCTATGGGGTGGCCCGCCTACCGGAGGGGCGACGCAAGCGGCGGCTGCGTGAGGCGATCGATGGGCTGATCGAGAAGGACTTCGAAGGTCGCGTCGAGCCGTTTGACGCTGCGGCTGCCGCTCACTATGGAGCGCTTGTCAGCGATCGTGATGCCGCCGGCTGTCCGATCGGCGTCGCCGATGCGCAGATAGCTGCGATCTGTCGCAGACTGAAAGCGACGCTCGCGACGCGTAACGTCGCCGACTTCAGGGACACCGGAGTCGAGATCGTCGATCCCTGGCAAGCGCGATGAACGTTACCCCGCTGCTGGGGTAGGGATCGGTGTTGGTGCCGAGCGCCACGTGCTCACCCTTCCAGGAGGGGCGGGCAAGCTCCATGCGCAGGATCTGGGGTGGTGTTGACCTTGACGACGATCTCCCACTCGAAGTCGCGTCCGGCGTCGAAGCCCAGGTAACGGCATCGAGCAAGCACTCGCCGCCGGCCTCCCAAACCGGCGGCGAGTGCTCGCCCCCCGCGCTCGTCCACCCCCAAGCTATTTTTTCGGGCAGGGAACCTTGATGCTGGTTGTCGTGGTTTCCCCGCTGAGGAACGTCAGTTCTGTCTTGGCTGGGAAGCCGCCCTTTGGGCACTTGGTGGGCACGGTGCCATAGGAGATCAGCTTTTTGCCCTGCATGAACGCCGCTCCGACCTTGATCTTGATCGATTCGACCGACGCGTAGGGAGCTTCCGGCACCGTCTCCACGAGTGGCACGGCGGCCGTGAGCTTCGGCCCGAACGGCTTCGGCGCCGTTGAGAATTTGCCTGTGGAGAGGATTTCGATGGACGCCGGCGACCTGCCTTCGGTGAAGAAGGCCAAGTTGCCGCCTGTGGTGAAGAACGCCTGGACGGTGGCTTTCTCCGGGACGCGTGTGGCGCCGAAGCTGACCACGCCGAGCACTTCGCCCTGGGGGCTTGCGATCGACTTCTTCGGGCACTTCTGCACTTCGTGAGTTTCGAGGATCGCGGCCGAGCAGGTGGAGAATCCGGAGGGGTGCAGCTTCGTACCGGAGGGAAGATCGACGACGACGCCCGTCAGGGGCGAGGGGAAGCCGCCGTATTCGGTGCCGCGGATCGTGATCATCGTTTCCACCGACGCGCCCGCGCCGAGGATGTTGCCCGTTTTCGGGTAGTTCTTGCTGTTGGCGGAGCTCGGGTTGATCGGAACCGGCAGCACCTTCGCTTTGACGGTCACGGTTGGCGCGGCCTGTGCGGCAGCGGCTGGCAGGCCGACGGCCATGACCGCCAGGCAGGCCAGGACCGGCACGGTGCGCAGCTTGCGTGGATGGTGTGAGTTGGCGTTCGTCGGTCTGGGCATTTTGGTCTCCTTGCTTGTGCCTACCATCACTAACAGGTGTGGGGGTCACAAGTAGCGGCGTTGTTCTGAGAGCGGTGACCTCCGGGGATCGTGGCCTCCGCTAACGTCGCAATCGTGGACCCCGCGAGCGTTGAGGCTGCGAGCATTGAGGCTGAGTGGCTGGGGCGCAGGGGTGTGCTGCGTGTGCGCGCTCCCAACCCGGGCCCGCTGACGATGTCGGGCACCAACAGCTGGGTGGTGGGGAGCGATCCGGCGTGGGTGGTGGACCCGGGGCCGGCGCTTGCAGAGCACCTGCAGAGACTCACGCAGGCGGTCACGCAGCGGGGAGGACTCGGGGGGGTGGCGTTGACCCACGACCACATCGACCACTCCGAGGCGGTGGCGGCGCTGCGCGAGCGCTTCCCCGCTCCGCTGGCCGCCGGGCGTGGACCGGCTGAGGTGGTGTTGAGCGACGGCCAGCGCTTTGGTCCGTTCGAAGCGATGTACACGCCCGGGCATGCGACCGACCATTTCGCGTTGGTCACCAACGGCGTGTGCTTCACGGGCGATGCCGTGCTGGGGGAGGGAAGTGTGTTCATAGCCCCCGACCCCGGCGCGCTGGCGGGCTATCTCGATGGGCTCACGCGGTTGCGCGAACGCGCCGACGTGGAGGTTTTGTGCCCCGGTCACGGTCCCCCGATATGGACGCCGCGCGAGCGTGTGACGGAGTACATCGAGCATCGTTTGGAGCGTGAGCGCCGTTTGCTGGAGGCGCTCGCCGAAGGCCGCCGCGGCACCGAGGAGCTGCTGGATGCTGCGTGGTCGGACGTTCCTGCGCAGCTGCGCCCGGTTGCGGCGGTGACGCTGTTGACCCATCTGAACAAGCTTGCCGACGAAGGGCTGCTGCCGGAGGGTGTTGAGCGGCCGGCGTGGTGAGCGGGCGCGAGAAGCGCTTGGCGATGTCGCTACGTGCGCCCGGCAGACTTTGCGCGCACGGCGCTTGAGGGCTCGTGTGCCGCTCCATGCGCCCGGCAGACTTTGCGCACAGCGCTTGACGGCTCGCGTGCCGCTACCGTGTGCGGCGCGATGAGCGTTCCTCCCCCGAAGCCGACGGGCATGCCGCCGAGCACACCGGGAGAGCGGCCGGCTGGGTCGAAAGCGGCGAGCTCGCCGCCGGACTCGCCGTTCCCCCCGATCGCCGGGTATGGGTTCCTGTCGGACTGCCACACGGGGGCGCTGGTTGCTGCGGACGGGTCGATCGAGTGGATGTGCATACCGCACTTCGACTCTCCGTCGGTGTTTGCCGCGATGCTGGACCGCGGGGCCGGCAGCTTCAGGGTGGGGCCGTACGGTATGTATGTGCCGGTTGGCCGGCGCTACCTGCCGGGCACGAACGTGATCGAGACGACGTGGATGACACCCCAGGGGTGGTTGCGCGTCGTGGATGCGCTCACGATCAGCGATTGGCACGACGAAAACCGCGAAACGAGCCACACGCGGCCGCCGACCGACTATGACGCAGACCATCTGCTGGTGCGGGTGATCGAGTGCATACAGGGCCAGGTACAGGTCGAGATGGTGTGCGAGCCGATGCTCGACTACGGTGCCACGGCGGCAAAGTGGAGCGATGCCGAGGACGAGCACGGGCATGGGTTGGACGCGACCGACGGGGTGACCGCGTTTCGCCTGTTCAGCGACACGCGTATGGGCATCGAGGGCAATCGCGCGCACTCGCGCCACACGATGAGCGAAGGCGAGAAGCGCTTCTGCGCGATGTCCTGGACGAAAGAGCTGCGTGGGCCGCGCACAGTGGAAGAAGCGGAGGGGCGCATCGAACGAACGTGTCACTTCTGGCGCACGTGGCTGGCGGAAGGAACCTATCCCGACCATCCGTGGCGTGCGCACCTGCAGCGCTCGGCGCTGACGCTGAAGGGCCTCACGTTCATGCCCACGGGTGCGCTGGTGGCGGCCCCCACCACCTCGCTGCCGGAGACCCCACGCGGGTCGCGCAACTGGGACTACCGCTACTGCTGGATGCGCGACGCGTCGTTCACGCTGTGGGCGCTGCACGCGCTTGGGCTCGACTGGGAGGCGGACGACTTCATCCAGTTTGTCGCCGACATGGAGCGCAACGAGGACGGGTCGCTGCAGATCATGTATGGGATCAAGGGCCAGAAGGATCTCCCCGAGTCGACCCTCGACCACCTCAAGGGCTACGAGGGTGCGCGTCCGGTGCGAATCGGCAACGGCGCTTACAACCAGCGCCAGAACGACGTGTATGGGTCGGTGCTGGACTCGGTGTACCTGCACGCAAAGCAACGCGATCACATTCCCGATCGGTTGTGGCCGGTGCTGGTCGACCAGGCCGAATGTGCGGGGCGCGTGTGGAAGGAGCCCGACCAGGGGATCTGGGAGGCGCGCGGGGAGCCGCGCCACTACGTGTCCTCGAAGCTGATGTGCTGGGTGGCGTGCGATCGCGGGGCGCGGCTGGCCGAACGGCGCGGGGAGGATCAGCACGCTGAGCGCCTGCAGGGCACCGCTGATGAGATCAAGGCCGACATCCTGGAGCACGGCGTGGACGAGCGGGGTGTGTTCCGCCAGCACTACGACACCGACGCGCTCGACGCGTCGAACCTGCTGATCGTGCTGATGCGCTTCCTGCCACCCGACGACGAGCGCGTGCGGGCGACCGTGACGGCGATCGCGGATGAGTTGACCGAGAACGGGCTGGTGTTGCGTTACCGCACCGATGAGACCGACGACGGGCAGAGCGGCGAGGAGGGTACGTTCTTGATCTGCTCGTTCTGGTTGGTGTCGGCGCTATGTGAGATCGGCGAGCATCTCGAGGCACGACGGCTGTGCGAGCGGTTGCTGGGCTATTCCTCAGAACTGGGCTTGTATGCGGAGGAGCTGGAAGCGTCGAGCGGTCGCCACCTCGGCAACTATCCGCAGGCGTTCACCCACCTGGCGCTCATCAATGCGGTGACGCACGTGATCGGCTGACCGTAGAGCCCTAGAAGGACTGAGGATTGGCCGCTTGGGCGGCCGGCACGTTCTTCAGGCGCACCGCGCGTGGCGGTGCCGCGTAGGGCTGAGGTCCAACACGCGGATGGGTGGGGTGCTATTCGTAGCCTGGCTCGCCCGGCAGCAGCACACGTGCCACCTCGCCGTCGAACCACACCTTTGGCTGCACCGGCAGCACCTGGCGGCCGCTTGCATAGCTGAGCAGCTCCGCGACGCTTGTGAACGCGCTCAGCTGCTCGAGGTGCTTGATCGTGGGGAAAACGAGTGCGATCTCCTGCCTAGTGTGGGCGTCGAGCGCGCCCTGTGGGGTGAACCAGTCTTGGTCGACGCACTCCTCGCCGTCGACCTCAGGCTCCTGCCCGTCGGGCAGCTCCGCCAGGAAGAAGCGGGTGTCGAAGCGCACGGTGACCTCGGCGGGCGTTATCCAGCGCGAGAACTCGACCAGCGCGTCGGTGCTCGGGAGTGCGATGCCGGCCTCCTCACGCAGCTCGCGCACGGCGGCGGCCCGGTGGGCGGTCTCGCCTTCGTGCTCGTCCACGGCGCCTCCGGGGAACACCCACACGCCGCCCATGAAGCGTGCCTGCTCGGTGCGCTTGACGAGCAGCAGCTCGAGGGAGCTCTCGCCTCCGCGCAGCAGGATCACGGTGGCTGCTTGACGTGGAGTTGTGGCCTTGTCGGCTTTCAGCTCCTGCCCGGGACCGGAGTGGACGTCGAGGTTGAGCTCCTGTCCGGGCTCCAGGTGGGGTTCCTCCTGGCCGCCGGGGGTGGGGGTGCTCATCCTGTGACCCTACCGCCAGGTAGTCTTGTGTGCATGAGCGCGACCCAAACCCTGCAACGCTGGATCTGCGAGTCCTGCGGCTATATCTATGACCCGGAGGATGGCGACCCGGACGGGGGCATCCCCGCTGGCACCGCCTTCGAGGACATTCCCGATACGTGGTTCTGCCCGGTGTGCGGAGCACGGAAGCGGGACTTCACCTTGTACGAGGATTGACGAGCTGACCGACTGGGCCGAGCTGGGGGAGCTCGACAGACGGCATGTCTGGCATCCGTATTCGGCCCTGCCCGCATCGTTCCCGTCGCTCCCTGTTGTGTCCGCCCAGGGTGTGCGCCTGAAGCTGGCCGACGGGCGTGAGCTGATCGACGGGATGTCGTCGTGGTGGTGTGCAATCCACGGCTACTGTCACCCCGCGCTCGACGCGGCGGTGCGCGAGCAGTTGGGGCGCATGGCGCATGTGATGTTCGGCGGGCTGACGCATGAGCCGGCGGTGCGTCTCGCGGAGCGTCTCCTGGAGATCACTCCCGCGAGCTTGCAGCGAGTGTTCTTTGCCGACTCGGGCTCGGTGTCGGTGGAGGTGGCGATCAAGATGGCGCTGCAGTACCAGCGCGCGATTGGTCATCCTGAGCGCACACGGTTGCTGACGGTGCGCGGGGGCTACCACGGGGACACGTTCGGGGCGATGGCGGTGTGCGATCCGGTGGGTGGGATGCACTCGATGTTCACGAGTGTGCTTGCCGAGCACGTGTTTGCCGATCGTCCTCCCGACGGCTTTGACCGTCCGCTCGACGGGGCTTGGGCCGAGCACGTTGGTGGCTTGTTGGCCGAGCACGCCGATGAGATAGCGGCGGTGATCGTCGAGCCGGTCGTGCAGGGCGCGGGCGGGATGCGCTTTCACTCACCCGCCTGTGTGGCGGAGCTGAGCCGCTTGTGCCACGAGAACGAACAGCTGCTGATCCTCGATGAGATCGCCACCGGCTTCGGGCGCAGCGGGGCGCTGTTTGCGTGCGAGCACGCGAATGTTGCGCCGGATGTCATGTGTGTGGGCAAGGCGCTCACGGGGGGCTACATGACGCTGGCCGCCACGCTCTGCAGCGGTGAGGTGGCTGAAGCGATCTCGACGGGGGAGGGCGCTGCGTTGATGCACGGTCCCACCTACATGGCCAACCCGCTCGCCTGCGCGGTGGCGCTCGCCTCGCTCGATCTGCTCGCCGGCGGTGGCTGGCGCGAGGACGTGGCCCGCATCGAGCGTGGGCTGCGCGAGGGTCTCGCGCCCGCGCGCGAGC
>JBAWFB010000215.1:0-9756 GCA_049591495.1 Solirubrobacteraceae bacterium | reverse complement strand
ACGGTGGGCCGCGCGCCGATGGATCTCATTGAGATCGCTCTCGTAGTCCTTCAGCCGTTCTTCCGCCGCCGCGTATTCGGCGTCGGCTTCGCTCAGCCGCTTCTGGTATTCGACAGCCTGTTCCTTGACCGATTCGGGTAGCGAGCTCGGCAGGATCTGTACCGCGTTGGTCACACGGCTGGTCACGATCGGCTGGCCTTCGCGTGCGAGTATGTTCCCGCGCGGTGCGGGAATCGACAGTTCGCGCCGGTCGTTGGCCTGGGCCTGCTGCACGTACTGTTCGCCGCTGAGCACCTGCAGATACCACAGGCGAAAGAAGATGATTCCGAACAGCACGAGCGCGATGCTGCCGAGAATCGCGACTCGCAATGCGAGCGAGGGAGAGACGGGGCCGCCTCTGGGTGGCTCGCTGGGCCGCAGCCGCTCGATCGTGCTCACCTACCGCTCCCCCTGGATCCTGAGAGCGGGCTGAGACCTCCGGTCGTATAAGCACGGCGGCGGCGGCGGCGACGCGGATCGTCTGGCAATGCTCCCACCAGGCAGCGACGCACGAGCGCCCATAGCGGCAGTGCGACGACGGTGTCGACCAGCACCCCGATCACGATCTCGCGCAACAGCTCAAAGCTCACGGGGGCGTCGACGCCGAGCAGGAACTCGATCACCGAATAGCCGACCATCGCCGTGCTCGCGGCGACCGCTCCGACGAACAGCGGGGTGAGCGCTGCCTGCGGATCGCGCAGCTCGCGTAGCCGTCCGCCCCAGTAGCCGATGATCGTGAACGTCAGCGAGGTCACGCCGAGCGTTTGAATCAAAGCCAGATCGATCAGCAACCCCACACAGAAGCCCGCGACAGCGCCGATCATCGAGCCACACAGAAGCCCGATGAATGCCACCAGGAGCGGGGTCAGGTCGACGCTGACGCCGAATACGGGCACCTCAGAGACGACGCTGATCTGTATGAACACGACCACGATCGACAGCACCGCCACACGCCACACAAGCGTTCCCGGCAGCCAGGCCGAGCCGGGCGGTGCGATGCCGGGGCGAGCACGCTGAGAGCTGCCGATCGCCGGACTCACCCGCCGCCGCCCGTCTGAGCGACCTGTCCACCCTGGGATTCTTCTTCGGGACCCAGCTGGCGGGCGGGTGTGAGGTTTGATGCCACGTCGTTCAGCGAGGCGGCCCGCGACCCGGGCGAGTAGGTCAGCACCTGCACGACGTTGAGGCTGTGCAGGTTGGCGAGCGGGCTCACGTCGACTGACTTGAACGGGCTCTGTTCGTTGACCGAGGTGACCTGGCCGATCGGGATGCCCTTGGGGAACAGCGACACGCCCTGGCTCGAGACGGTGCCGGAAGTGACCACATAGTCGCCCGGCGCGACGTTGGTGGTCGATTCGACGTAGTTCATCAGCAGCTTGCCGGGTTCGCCTACCTCCGGCTGCTCGAGGCCGATCGCGCCTGTGGCGCTGATCTTGGCCATCACTTCGACCGCACTGTCGGTGATCAAGCTGACGAGCGCCCCGTCGGAGGCCACTTCGGTGACCTTGCCGATCAGCCCTTCGCCTGTGATCACCGGATCGTTGACACGCACACCGGAGGAGGAGCCCTTGTCGATCGTGATCGTCGAATACCAGATGTTTGGCGACTGGTACACGACGGTCGCGGGGACCGGGTTGTAGTCGGCGATGCTGAGCTCGCTGTCGAGGTGGTAGAGCTTCAGCAGTTGCCGGTAGGAGTGTTCGCTTTCCTGATTGGCGGTCACTTCAGTGCGCAGCTTGTCCACCTGCTTGCGCAGTTCGGCGTTCTGGCTCTTGGCGTGCAGTGTGCTGCTGAACCACCCAAACAGGTTGCGCACGGGCTTCAGCGCCTTGTTGGCGCCGTCCTGGATCGGGGACACCACCGTCAGGAAGCCGCGCTGCACCGAATGCAGGCCACCGCTGCGGGCCTCTCCGAAGTATGCGGTCAGCAGTATCAGGGAGAGCACGACGAGCAGTATGAGCACCGCACGCCTGCGCCGGACCGTCTTGTCATACACGAATAGCGACCTTCCGAAGTCTTCATCGGACAGAGTACCCCCGAGTGGGGTGGGCGGACGCAGACACTGCCTGCCACCCGATGCGCGCGGAGCAGAGCGTCGCGCTCATCGCCGCCGGCGGCTGCGCGAGTTGCGGTTGGAGCGGTGGATCGCCTCGAACTCCTCAAGCGAGCGCCCCGAGCCGACCGCCACGCATGTCAGCGGCGACTCGGCCAGGTGCGCAGGCATCTGTGTCTCCTCACGCAGGCGCTGGTCTAGTCCCTGCAGCAGTGCCCCACCGCCGGCGAGCATGATTCCACGGTCCATGATGTCTGAGGCGAGCTCGGGCGGAGTGCGGTCCAGGGTCTCCTTGACCGCCTCGATGATCTGTGAGAGCGGCTCCTCCAGCGCCTGGCGGATCTCCTCGCTGGTGAGCACGACGGTCTTCGGCAGGCCGGCCACCATGTCGCGCCCGCGGATCTCAGCTTGAAGCTCCTCCTCCATCGGGCAGGCTGAGCCGATCTCGAGCTTGAGCTCCTCGGCGGTCTGCTGGCCGATCAAGAGCTTGTACTCCTTCTTGGCGTAGTTGATGATCGCCTCGTCCATCTCATCGCCCCCAACGCGAATCGACTGTGAGACGACGATCCCACCGAGTGAGATGACCGCCACCTCGGAGGTGCCGCCGCCGATGTCGACCACCATCGAGCCGGTCGGCTCGCCGACCGGTAGACCCGCGCCGATCGCGGCCGCCATCGGCTCCTCGATCAGGTAGGCGGTACGGGCGCCGGCGGATAGGCACGCCTCCTCGACGGCCCGCTTCTCCACGCCCGTCACTCCGGAGGGCACGCACACGACCACGCGAGGATGGGCCCAACGATTCTGGTGAACCTTTTGGATGAAGTGACGCAGCATCTCCTCGGTCACGTCGAAGTCGGCGATCACACCGTCCTTGAGCGGGCGGATCGCTTGGATCGTGCCTGGTGTGCGACCGAGCATCCGCTTGGCCTCTATCCCAACGGCGTGCACCTCACCGGTGCGCGAGTCGATCGCGACAACGCTCGGCTCGGACAGCACGATCCCGCGCCCGCGCACGTAAACGAGCGTGTTGGCGGTTCCAAGGTCGACCGCCATGTCGCGGCCGCCGAATCCGGTCAGGTACGTGAGAAAGCTCATATTGAGGGTGGGAGCACGCTCTGATTCGGCTTTGCCTCACCGTTCGTCTGGCGCCCGGTGACCGGGGGCGTGTCCGGCGGGGAGTCTAGCGGACGACACCGTGTTGTCGGCAGGTCTGACAGCGCATTTGCAGGCATATTCGCGCGGAAGGTGTTTCGGTCTGGAGGCTTGGCGCGATCTCGCTGCCGTTGCGGAAAGCCGAGGGTCTCCGAAAATGGAGTCCCACCACCTCCTTCCCGCCGGCGAGCAACTCAGAGCAACTCGGGATAGAGGTCGAGCAGCGCCGCGAGCGGCAGCCCGACGACATTCTCATAGTCGCCATGGATTTCCCGCACGAGCACTGCCCCGAGACCCTGAATCGCATAGCCGCCGGCTCTTCCCCGCCACTCGCCGCAGGCCAGATACCAGTCGATCAGATCCTCGCTGCACTCGCGAAAGCTGACCTGTGTGCGGGCCAGCGCAACCTGCTGCTCGCCTGCGGACAGCAACGCGATCCCGCTGAACACCGTGTGCGTGGCGCCGGCAAGCGCCCTGAGTGTCTCGCGCGCGGCGTCTTCATCCGCGGGCTTGCCGTAAATACACTGCCCGAGCGCGACCAGCGTGTCGCACCCGAGCACGGTCTCGCGCGTATCGGCTTCTGCGCCAGCCTCATATGCTGCGCGGGCCTTGCGCAGGGCATTCTCGACCGCCACCTGCTCGGGCTCGCCCTGCTCTATCTCCTCAACCCCCGTCGGTCTAACGGTGAACCTCACCCCGAGACGCTCGAGAATCGCGCGCCGCTGGGGCGAGGCCGAGGCGAGTACGAGCGGGGGACCCTCAGTCACGCTCGCGAGCTCGCGCCGTCAACCGGCCAGCTCGGGAAAGAACAAAGCCGACTCGCGCGCCGCCGACTCGGGCGAGTCTGAGCCGTGCACCATGTTCTGGCCCATCTCGATCGCGAAATCGCCGCGGATCGACCCGGGCGCGGCGTCCAGCGGGTTGGTCGCGCCGATCGCCTGCCGGGCTGCCTTGACCGCATCGCCACCCTCGAGCACCATCGCGACGATCGGACCGGAGGTGATGAACTGGACCAACTCGCCAAAGAATGGCTTCTCGGCGTGCTCGGCGTAGTGGCGCTCGGCCAGCTCCACCGACACCGTCGTGTGTCGCAGGGCAACGATGCGAAGGCCCTTGCGCTCGAACCGCGCGATTATCTCGCCCGTAAGAGAGCGAGCGAAGGCATCGGGCTTTACGAGGATCAGCGTACGGTCCATGGCGTCCTTTGGGATCGTGGTTGGATTCTGGTGAGTGTGGAGTTCACGCCGAACCCTCAGGTGCTCGAGCGTGGGCGACGCGTGGCGCGCGACGGCGCGCTCTGCGTCGGAGTCGCGGCCGGCTGCGACTCCTCATCCTCATGCGTAGCCGGTTCAGGCGCTCTGGTCGCGGCGCGTGCTGCGGCACGAGCACGCGCGGAGGACACGGGCTTCGCCTCAAGCGGCTCTGACTGCAGCTCATCCTCGAGCCCGGCTCGCGCTCCGGTGCCAACGCGGGCAGAAGACTCGGAAGCGGAAGCGGAAGCGGAAGCGGGAGCGCGTTCGCGGCGGGCGACGCGGCGAGCCGCTGGCTTGGCCGCCGGCACCTCCGTCTCGCAGTAGGGACAGATGGTCCAGGCACGGTCCAACGGCCGCGAGCAGCTCACGCAGCGCTCCTTGAGCTTGCGCAGACAGCTCGGGCAGCGCACGAAGTCACGCTCGATGCGGTAGTCGCAGTGCGGGCAGAGGCTGTAGTCCAATTGGTGCAGCCGTGCCTCGGCTGCCTGCAGCTCCAGTTCGCGCTCGCGCACGTCTTCCAGATACTCCGGGGGGCGCAGGATCATGTACACGATCGTTCCAACGAAGGGAAACAGCGACGCTGCGGTAGCGCAGCCGATCAGCATCGGATCGGCGATCCGCCGGCGGGCGTCGGCGTAGGTCCAGTAGAGCAGCGAGAAATACAGGACCACCACGAACAGGATCAGCAGATCGATGGCGAGGCTCAAGCCACTGCTTTCGATTCCAAAATAGGCGATTGGTGGCATCGGCGATCCCTACGAGGCACTGCGAGCATGCCTGCCTGCGCAAACGCGCGAACTTGTGCGAATTGATGCCAGAGCGAGCATTGGGCGACGAGTTTAGAGCCTAAACCGGAGGAATCGTGCGAGAACCTTGTCAGTCGGCTCTTGGAACAGCTCCCCAATGGATCGGCGAGCCGGGATTGACGCGGTGACCCAGATCGACCGGGTGAAACGCATTCTCACAGGAACAGGCGACCAAACCCGTAGCCGGCGGCGAAGAACACCAGGATCACGAGCGCCACGATCAGCGCCACCGCGCCGATCATCGTCAGTACCGATGGGCCGTCGTCGTTCAAGCCCCTCCCCTCCCCTCGACACTCTCGGCCCCCAGCTTGGCCTCGTCATCCGAATGAGCGATCTCCAAGCGCTCACCCACCAGACCGGTGCGCAACCCGAGTTCGTGCGCGTGAGCGAGCAGATCTCCAACGAGATACACCGAACCGGTCGCGAGCACCGCCGCGCCGCCCGGTTGGGCACGAGCCCATCTCTGGGCCGCAACGAGGGCCTTCACAGGACCCGACTCGCACACCGGCTGCTCGAAGCCGAGCTGGCGGGCGAGCGACTGCAACGTCGCCGGCGGCAGCGCCCGCGGACTCGGGGGCGCTGTGAACCACACGCGCTCGCAGAGAGGGAGCAGCGCGGCGAGCATTCCCGCGGCGTCCTTGTCGTCGAGCACGCCGAGCACGAGCGCAAGCGGGCGGCCGACAAGCAGTTGCGGCAATGACTCGACCAGCGCGATGACCGCCGCGGTGTTGTGCGCGCCGTCGAGCACCGTCAGCGGATCGCGCGACGCCACCTGCATGCGGCCGGGCACGAACGTGTGAGACGCGGCCGCGCGCACCTGCGTCTCGGACATCTCGATGCCCGCCCGGTTGAGGTATGCCTCGGCGGCCAGGTGCGCGAGCGCGAAGTTGTTGCGCTGGAAGAAGCCCTCGGCGCCAATCGTCAGATCTGAAGGGGGGGCGCCGGCAACGATCAGCCGAGCACCGTGCTCGGCGGCCACCTGGCGTGCGACATCCAGCACCTCTGGCTGCAACCCCCTTCCCAGCGCCAACACCGAGCTGTCCTCGACGACCGCGAGCTTCTCGGTGGCGATGTCGCGCAGAGTCGGCCCAAGCCAGCGTGTGTGCTCGAGCCCGACGTTGGTGAGCACGGCCACTGTCGAGTCGATCACGTTGGTCGCGTCATAGCGACCGCCGAGACCTGCCTCGACGACCACGACCTGCGCTCCCCGCCGCGCGAGCTCCCAGAAGGCGGCTGCTGTGAGCAGCTCGAACTGAGTCACGTGGTCGTCCTCGGCGAGCGTGCGGTTGACCCGCTCGGCTGCCCACGCCGCGCGCGCGATCGCGGCAGCGAACGCGTGCGTTTCGATGTCGCTCCCTGCGATTCGCACACGTTCCGCGTAGGACACCAGGTGCGGCGAGAGGTAGCAGCCGGTGCGCAGACCGTGACGCTCGAGTATCTCCGCGATCATGCGCGTCGTGGAGGTCTTGCCGTTGGTCCCGACCACGTGGATCGTGTCGAAGCTGCGCTCGGGCGAGCCGAGCACGGTCATCATGCGTCGCATCCGGTCCAGGCCGAAGCGCATCCCAAACAGCTCGAGCGAGCGCAGATGACGCTCGGCGTGCTCCGGGCTCCACTGCTCGCTCACAGAGCACCTCTCAAAACGGGCGTGCGATCTTTTTGAAAGGCGTTCACAGCGCCTCCAGCTCGGTGCGCAGGCGATTCAGACGCTCACGCTCGCCGTCCACCACCGCCGCGGGAGCGCGTTCCACAAAGCCGGGCTTTGCGAGCTTGCTCTGCGCCCGCTCGATCTCGGCCAGCAGCTTCTCCCTGGCGTTCGCGCGTCGCCGCTCGGCGGCATCGAGGTCCAGGCCATCGGCGGAGTGCACCTCCACCATGCCCCCAGGCACCGGGATCGAGGCGACGATGGCACCGCCGGCAGAGCTGTCCTCAGACCCAGCCGTGGGCGTGCCGGTGGATAGATCGAGGCGTCCCAGACGCGCCAGCAGAGGGGCGGTCTGCTCGTAGCCCTCGGCGCGCAGACCGGCGGGAACGATCAGAGCAGCACGAGCGCCAACGGAATCGCGCCAGCCTCGCACGAGCGTGATCGCCTCGATTGTGCGCTCCATCACCTGCTCGGCCTCTGCGTCGATCGACGCGTCGTGGGGCTGCGGATAAGGGGAGCCAGCGAGCAGCTGACCGTCGCCGTCGAGATAGCTCCACAGCTCCTCCGTGACGAATGGGATCAGTGGATGGGCCATCGCGACGGTCTCGCGCAGGACGTGCAGGAGCGTCGCGGCAAGCGCTGTCCTGTCCTCCTCGATCGCGCCGTCGTCCACGCCCTCGACACGATCGGGCAGCCGGTGCTTGACGAGCTCCAGGTACCAGTCGCAGAGCTCGCCGTAGACAAAGTCATAGAGACCGAGCGCCGCGTGAGAGAAGTCGTAGCTCTCAATCCGGGCCGCCGTGTCGCGCTGCGTCCGCGCGAGGCGCGAGAGGATCCAGCGATCCTCGACCGTGAGCGCCAGCGCGGCCGGTCGCAACTCCTGAGCGGCCTGCCTGCCTAGACTCGCGTGGATGCGCGTCAGCGCGAAGCGGGCAGCGTTGAACAGCTTGTTGGCGAGCGCCTGTCCCTGCTGGACCTTCTCCGCCGAGTAGCGCACGTCCTGGGTGGAGGACATCGCGAGCAGACCGAAGCGCACAGCGTCGGCCCCGTGGCGATCGATCTCATCGAGCGGGTCGATGCCGGTGCCAAGCGACTTGGACATGCGCCGTCCGTCTGGTGCTTGGATCACCGAGTGAATGTAGACGTCTGAGAAGGGGACATCGCCGGTCAGCTCGAGGCCCATCATGATCATGCGGGCCACCCACAGGAACAGAATGTCTCTGGCCGTCGAGAGCACGTTCGTCGGGTAGAACGCGTTCAGCTCGGGCGTCGCCTCGGGCCAGCCGAGCGTCGCGAACGGCCACAGCGCCGAGGAGAACCACGTGTCGAGCACGTCCTCCTCCTGCAGGAGATGTCCTCCGCACTCCTCGCAGCTCTCCGGGGAGGAGATCGCCACGTTGACGTGACCGCACGTCTGGCAGTAGTGGACCGGCAGGCGGTGACCCCACCACAGTTGACGCGAGATGCACCAGGGACGAATGTTCTCCATCCAGTCGAGATACACGCGCCGGTGGTTGTCGGGAACGATTCGCACACGCCCGTCTCGCACCGCCTCGATGGCCGGGGCAGCGAGCTGCTCCATCGCCATGAACCACTGCAGCGAGATGAGTGGCTCGATGCGCTCGCCGGAGCGATGCGAATAGGGCACTTCGTGCTCGTATTCTTCGCGCGCGACGATCCGGCCTTCGCGCTCGAGCTCGGCCACCACGGCGGCGCGCGCCTCCATCACCGTCAGCCCGGCGAAGCGCTCGCCGGCCTCGGCCCTCATGCGGCCGTCCTCGCCGATCACCGACACCTGATCGAGCTCGTGGCGGGCACCGATCTCAAAATCGTTGGGGTCGTGGGCCGGGGTGATCTTCAGCTGTCCTGTGCCGAAGTCCATCTTCACATAGTCGTCGGCAATCACCGGCAGGTGACGCCCAACCAGCGGCAGGATCGCGCTGCGGCCGATCAGGTCGCGGTAGCGCTCGTCGTCGGGGTGAACCGCCACGGCGGTGTCGCCGAGCATCGTCTCAGGGCGGACTGTGGCGATCGTGACACTCCCACCCCCGTCGAGGTCATAGCGAATCGAGTAGAGCGTGTCGGTCTCGTGGCGCTCCTCGACCTCGAGGTCTGAGATCGCCGAGCGGCTACCGGGGTCCCAGTTGACGATGTAGCGGTCGCGGTAGATCCAACCCTTCTCATAGAGGCTCACAAATACCTCGGCGACCGCGCGGGCGTAACCCTCATCCAGGGTGAAGCGCTCGTCGGAGTAGTCGCAGGAGGCCCCGAGCCGCTTGAGCTGCTCAACGATCGTGTGGCCATAGTGCTCGCGCCACTCCCACACGCGCTCCACGAATGCCTCGCGCCCGATCTCCTGACGGCTGGTGCCCTCCGCGCGCAACGCCTTCTCGACCTGAGCCTGGGTGGCGATCCCAGCGTGGTCGGTGCCGAGAATCCACTTCGTGCGGCGTCCGTGCATGCGGTTGTACCGAATCAGCGTGTCCTGCACCGATCCGTTGAGCGCGTGACCCATGTGCAGCGAGCCGGTGACGTTGGGGGGCGGGATCGCGATCGAGTAGTTCTCGCTTGCGACGCCTTCGGGCTCGGGGTGGAACAGCCCAGAGGCAAGCCAACGCTCGACGATCTGCGGCTCGACCGCCGCGGGCTCGAAGCGGGTGCGATCTTCGAGCTCTTTGACGCGCTCACTCATGGAGCGTGAGTGTACGTGTGTCGTTCCTGTTGGTGCATGCACCAACAGGCGGAGACGTGCATGCACGTCTCCGTTCCGCCAGGCACATGGGCCTGGCGGCCGGACCGCACATGTGC
>JBAWFB010000214.1:0-1543 GCA_049591495.1 Solirubrobacteraceae bacterium | reverse complement strand
TTCATCGACAGTCCGTAGCTGGTGCGGGTGCCGTTTGCGTCCACGCGCACCAGGCGGCCGACCGTCTCGAAGTCGGCCGACTCGATACGCTGCCGCTGCTGCGCGAGTACGGCGTGCGCATCGGAGGCAACGGCGGGAACAGAGGCTGCCAGCAGGGCTAAAAGCAGCGCCAGGCCTGCGCTCATGCCCGCAGCTTTCATGCTTCGCGCCTTCATGCTTCGATCCTTCCGTCGCGGATGCGAATATGGTGCGGCGCCGAGCAGGCAATGTCCAGATCGTGGGTGACGATGACCAGAGTCATGCCGCGCGCGCGCTGAATGCCGGTGAGGATATCCATGGTGTGCGCGGAGTTTTTGCTGTCGAGGTTGCCGGTGGGTTCGTCGGCCAGCAGAACGGCAGGATTGTTGGCCAGGGCGCGGGCAATGGCTACGCGCTGGCGCTCGCCCGACGAGAGCTCGTTGGGGTAGTGATACATGCGATGCTGGACGCCCATCTCAGTGAGCAGCGCTTCGGCGCGCGTGGCGCGCTCGTTGGCACTGCAGTTTCGCGCCAGCATGGCCACCTGCACATTTTCAATGGCTCGCAGTGTGGGCAGCAGATAAAACGCCTGAAAGATAAAGCCCACTTTGCAGGAGCGGTAGGTGTCCAGATCCATGGCCGCACCCAGGACCGTGTCCTCAAAAAGCACTTCGCCGCTGGAAGGCGAGTCGAGGCCGCCAAGCAACTGCAGCAGTGTAGACTTGCCGCTGCCGCTTGGGCCGCTGATGGCAACATAATCGCCTGCGTCGATCGAGAGATCCACGCCGCGAAGGGCCTCGACGCGGCCATTGTCGTAGTTCTTCTTCAGGTCGCGCGCCACGAGGATGGCTTTCGTCATGCCGCACGACTCCGGCGAGACCAGCAGAGTGACCACCGGCTGGAACCACGGCGGGAACAGAAGACGCGCCTGCCGGTATCCCGATTCGGAGCCTGAGGAAGGGAGCGAATTCCCTGATAAAACTCAAATATTCGTTGCATTGGAGTTCGGTGGCGTCCGCAAGTTTACCGGCAGCCGAGTCCGATGTCCAAAATCAATTCCATGCCGCTCGCGTTTGAACGCACCATTATGAGCGGAGTTGAGGCTGCGGGGCGCAGGCGGACCTGGGAAAGGCGCGGCACAGGGCTGCTCGGGCCGCTTTCGACCAAGGCAACAGGGCTGGGATGAAACGGAACGCCGGCAGACCGCGTATCTCCACGGAAAAGCCGAATCAGGAATAACGGATCGGATTGCGGCTGTTCTGCCGCCGCGCGTTTGAGCCGTCAAAATTGGCGTGCAGGGCCGCCATGACGCGGCCCTCACGGAAATGAAATTGGTGAACAAGCTGGTTAGCGGCCACGTCCTCCGCTGCCGCCCTTGCGCGCCGCGTAGCAGTCGCGGCAGTAGACTGGGCGGTCACCGCGCGGCTCAAACGGCACGGTGGTCGGCTGTCCGCAACCTGAACAGATAACGGGAGTTCCCTGGGCAGGAGACGAACGGTATCCACCCCCACCACCACCACCGCCC
>JBAWFB010000213.1:0-2237 GCA_049591495.1 Solirubrobacteraceae bacterium | reverse complement strand
CGCGACGCGCTGCAGGGGACGTTCATCGGTGTGCTGATGAGCGCTACCCTTCCCGCCCGTCTGGGCGAGCCCTCGCGTGCGCTGATCGTTGCGCGGCGGATTGGTCGTGCGCGTGAGACGCTGCCGGTGGTGCTGGGCACGATGGTCTCCCAGACTTTGCTAAACCTGCTCGCGCTGGCGATCCTCGGCGGCGTGATGTTCTCGAGCGTGAGCTTTGCCGGCAAACACACCAGCGCGCTGCTGGCGGTCGCGCTGGCGCCGCTCGCGCTGCTGCTCGCACTGCTCTTGTCACCGGTGCTGGTGCCGCGCGCGGCGGTTTCGCGCTCGCGGCGACTGGGGCGTCTACTCGCGAACGTGCGCGCGGCGCTACTGCGCGTGCGCGCCGGTCTGCGCATCTTCCGCAACCCGCGCCAGGCCGCCCTGGCGACCGCTATCCAGCTGTCGGCGTGGGGTCTGCAGTGGCTGTCGTGCTGGTTGCTGCTGCGTGCGCTCGGGTTTCCCAACCAGGTCGGTTTCGGTGCCGCCGCCGCCGTCCTGTTCGCTGTCAACGTCACAGCCGTGATCCCCGCCACGCCCGCCAACGTGGGGGTTTTCCAGGCGGCCTGCGTGGCGGTGCTGGCCGGCGCCTACCACGTGCCGTCGGCCGAAGCGCTGGCGTATGGGATCGTGCTGCAGGCCGTCGAGGTCGCCACCGCGGTCATCATGGGCACGCCCGCGCTCGTCAACGAGGGCCTCTCCTGGAAGGACGTGCGGTTGCGCACGATGCATGCCTCGCCCGTAAAGCTCGGTCCCCTGCCGGGAACGGGCGCGTCACGGCGCGCGCCCTCGCAGGTCCAGTCCTGAGCGGGCTCGCAGGAGCCGCACCGCCGGCGCAGAAACGGAATCTGTGAGCAACGCCTGGGTCTACATGCTGCGCTGCCGCGACGGCTCGCTTTACACCGGCTGGACCAACGACCTGACACGGCGCCTGGCCAGGCACTCCGCCGGCAAGGCCAGCCGCTACACCGCCAGCCGGCTACCGGTCGAGCTGGCACTTGCGCTGCCAATGGCCGATCGCGGCGCCGCCATGCGCGAGGAGGCGCGGATCAAGCGTCTGTCGCGCGCGCAAAAGCTGGGGCTGGTCAGGACGACGGCAAATTCAAGCGGCGACTGAGCCCGCGATGTGATGAGGCTCAGGGATGGGTTCTCCATACTCGCGCAGCAGTTCAATGTGCATCGGTATAGCTTCGCCGATGAGCTTTTCGACCTCTGCCTTTGTTTTCCCGACAGCAACACAGCCGGGTAGGTCTGGGGAAGAGGCGCCCCATCCGCCATCCTCGCCCGTCTCATAGATAACTAGGTAGTCGGTCATCGCAGCTCCTCAATTCCGGAATTACGCCTAATGCTCGCCAGCTGCCCTACTGGAAGCGTACCGCTCCGCTTACCGGTGACCGTTACGACCGATTCGAATTCGGGATGCTTGAACTGACGATGACTTCCGCGCTCGCGCACCTGCGTCCAGCCGTGCGCTTCGAGTATCGCGATCACTTCACGAACCTTCTTGGCCATACCCCCTCATCCGTCAGGGGGCAGTCAACGGGACGTGCCGATCGCTATGAGGCTACGGCTGGCTGAGCCTCCTCTTCAACCGCTCCATCCGGCGGATCCTCCTCGGCCAACTCGCGGATCCCGTCGAAGCCTGGAAGCGACGGGTCGCGGTAGGAGCCCTTGATGACGTCGTCGGGTGAGCCGTCTGGGAGCAGACGCCCTTGGCGCGTGCCGAAGTAGATCGCCTGCGGGTGGTGGGCGACCAGCGCGAGCGTGGACTGCTCGGGGATGGGAGCGTAGCCGTCTGAGATCGTCATCCCGATCTGGCCCAGATCGAGCAGCTTCTCCACCTTCAAGTGCTCTGACTGCTCGGGCACCGCGGGATAGCCCCATGAGTAGCGCCGGCCCTGCGTGCTCGGGATCCCCAGCATCTCGCGTGTGCGCCAATGCAGCCACTCGGCCAACCCCTCGGCGGTCTGCACACCGAGGCCGTGCACGAACAGCTGCTCGGCGAACTCGCCGTCTGACTCCAGCTTGGCCATCAGATCGGTCACCTCAGAGCCAACGGTCACCGCCTGCACGGCGATCACGTCCAGCTCGGCCGGAGGCTTTCCGTCGCGTGCGGGTTGGCCATCCGGTCCGATCGTGGGCCGGTAGAAATCCGCGAGGCAGATGCGATCGCCCTTGGGCTGGCGCGGGCACACGAAGCG
>JBAWFB010000212.1:0-6777 GCA_049591495.1 Solirubrobacteraceae bacterium | reverse complement strand
CGGCAGCGCAGGCTCCAGCGGCAGCACCCAGCCCGCCGGCTGAGCCTCCCGCCAAGCCCACCCCGGAGCCTGTCGTCGAGAAGCCAGCTCCGGAGCCTCTCGTCGAGAAGCCAGCTGCGGAGCCTGTCACCGAGAAGCCAGCTGCGGAGCCCGTCGCCGAGAAGCCAGCCGCTGAGACGCCACCCGAGACGACGCAGGAGGCCCCCAAAGAGACGCCGGAGGCTCCCGCACAGACGCCGGAGACTCCAACAGAGGTACCGGAGGCTCCCGCTGAGCCAGCGACCGAGGTTCCCGCCGTACAGGAGAGCGCGTCGTGAGTGCCACCGAGATATCCGCCAAGGACGTCAAGGCCCTGCGCGACCGCACAGGGGCCGGAATGATGGACTGCAAGAAGGCGCTCGGAGAGGCCGAGGGCGACATCGAGCGAGCGATCGAGTTGCTACGCGTCAAGCAGGGCAAGAAGATCCAGGATCTCGGGGAGCGCGTCGCCACTGAGGGCACCGTGCAGGCCTACATCCACGCCGGTGCCAAGGTGGGGGTGTTGATCGAGGTCGACTGCAACACCGACTTCGTCGCCACCAACGAGGATTTCGTGACCTTCGCCCGCGACGTGGCAATGCAAATCGCCGCCACCCCAACGGTGACGTATGTGAGTCGCGACGACGTCCCCACCGAGGCCCGCGAGGCAGAGGCGCGCGTGTACGAGCAGGAGGCCGCCGAGAAGCCCGAGAACGTGCGCGAGAAGATCGTCGAGGGCAAGCTGAACGCCTGGTACGGGACGATCGTGCTGCTCGAGCAGGAGATGCACAACCCCAAGTTCGACGGCAAGACCGTTCAGCAGTTGCGCGACGAGCTCACCGTCAAGACCGGCGAGAACGTAGTCATACGCCGCTTCGTGCGTTTTGCCGTAGGCCAGTAGTCTCTGGCCTCGATGGCCGCCCCCGCCTTCAAACGCATCCTGCTCAAGCTCTCCGGCGAGGCCCTGATGGGCTCGCTCGACTACGGCACCGATCCGGACCGCGTGGCGGCCGTCGCGCGTCAGGTGGCCGCCGTGCAAGACCAGGGGGTGGAGGTGGCGATCGTCGTTGGTGCCGGCAACATCTTCAGGGGCATGACCGGCGTGGCAGAGGGCATGGACCGCTCCACCGCCGACTACATGGGCATGCTCGCCACCGTGCTCAACGCGCTGCCGCTACAGGACGCGCTCGAGCGCGCCGGCACCAACACACGCGTGCAGTCGGCGCTCGGCATCTCCGAGGTTGCCGAGCCTTATATCCGGCGTCGCGCGATGCGCCACCTCGAGAAGGGGCGCGTGGTGATCTTCGCCGCCGGCACCGGCAACCCGTTCTTCACCACCGACACCGCCGCCGCGCTGCGTGCCGCCGAGATCCATGCCGAGATCATCCTGATGGCCAAGAACGGGGTGGAGGGCGTCTACAGCGCCGACCCCGCGCTCGACCCCAGCGCGAAGTTCATTCCGCACATCACCCACATGGAAGCGATCGAGCGGCGTTTGCGCGTAATGGATTCCACCGCGCTTGCGCTCTGCATGGAGAACTCGATGCCGCTCAACGTGTTCAACATGGACGACGAGACCAACATCCCCAGGATCGTCTCGGGCGGGCGCGTGGGAACACTGGTGAGCACGTGACCAACGGCGTCAGCAACCCACCAGGGATGGCGGATCGCGAGCTTCCCACGCTGGAACGTGCAGCTGTCCAAATAACCCACGCGCGAGTTGCGGCAGCCGTAAATGTGCCCGCGCGTCGCAAGGAGAGGAGCCATGATGACCGCTGAAATGATCGACGCGCTGCTCGACGACGCGCGCGAGCGGATGAGCAAGTCGGTTGAGTCCACCCAACACGAGTTCTCCACCGTCAGGACCGGTCGCGCCAGCCCGGCACTGCTGGAGCGTGTGGTCGTCGACTACTACGGCGCGCAAACACCGCTCAACCAGCTCGCCACGATCTCCGCTCCAGAAGCACGTCTGATCACCGTGCAGCCCTACGACAAGTCGTCGATCAAGAACATCGAGAAGGCGATCAACGAGTCCGATGTGGGATTGAACCCCTCAAACGACGGCAACCTGATCCGCCTCGTGGTGCCCGAGCTCACCGAAGAGCGCCGCAAGGAGCTCGTGAAGGTCGTGCGCAACATCGCCGAGGAGGGACGCATAGCTGTCCGCAACGTGCGTCGCGACACGATGCAACAGTTGCGCGAGCTGAAGTCCGAAGGGGAGGCCGGCTCCGACGACGAGCACCGCGCCGAGGTCGAGTTGCAGAAGCTCACAGATGGACGGATCGGCGACCTCGACACAGTGTTGAAGGCCAAGGAGGAGGAGATCCTCGAGGTGTGATGCTCGCGTGCCCCTCACCCAGAGGCCCCGGCTCGCAGGGGCCGGTGGAGAGCCAGGAGAAGTGATGGACACGTCTGTCGCGGGAGATGACGACGCAGGACTGTCGCACGCGGAGCATTCGCGTGCCCGCTACGTGGCAATCATCACCGACGGCAACGGCCGCTGGGCGCGTTCGCGCGGGCTACCCGTAAACGCGGGCCACAGCGCGGGTGCCGACACGGTCAAGGCCCGTCTGCGCGACGCTGTTGAGCTCGGGATCGAAGAGCTCACCGTCTACTCGTTCTCGACCGAGAACTGGTCGCGGCCCACCGCCGAGGTGGACGGCCTGATGGAGATGTTCGCCAAACGCATCGCCGAGGAGACCCCCGAGCTGCACGAGGAAGGGGTGCGCATGCGGTTCATCGGACGCCGCGAAGGAATATCGCGCGATCTACGCGAGCGTATGAGCTGGGCACAAGAGCTCACCAACTCCAACACACGCATCACACTGTTCGTCGCTTTCAACTACGGCGGACGCGCAGAGATCATCGACGCGGCACGCGCGTTTGAGGGCGGCGACGAAGATGATTTCCGCATGCTGCTCTACGCACCCGAGATGCACGACCCCGACATGATCATCCGCACCAGCGGAGAGCGACGCCTCTCCAACTATCTGCTGTGGCAATCCGCCTACTCCGAGCTCGTGTTTCGCGAGGAGCTGTGGCCCGACTTCTCCCGCGAGGCGCTCGAACAGTCCCTCGCCGAGTTCTCAGAGCGCCGCCGGCGCTTCGGCGGACGCTAACACGATGGCCGATCTCCACACACCGGCCCACGCCGGTCCCGCGCCGCGTGCGGGACGCTCGGATCTCAGCTCGCGCTTCCTGTTCGCGCTGCCGCTGATCGCGCTCGCGCTGTTTCTCGTGATAGAGGGCGGACTCGTATTCGCCATCGGGGTGTTCGCGATCGGGTGCATCTGCCTGCACGAGCTCTACGGCATGTACGAGCGCGCCCATCCGGTGCGCCTGGCGGGGTTCATCGCGCTCGCCGGGCTGCTCGCGGCCGCGCTCTACGGCGCCCAGACGCAGGTGCTGCTCGCGGCCACCGCCGCGCTTCCCGTGCTGTTCGGGTTGACGCTGCTGCAGCCCCGCCCAAGCGTCGGGGGACTGGCGCTCACACTGCTTGGGATCTACTGGATCGGATTCGCGCTCGCCCACGCCGTGTTGCTGCGCGAACTGCCGCACGGGGAGGCCATCGTGATCGACGTGCTCGTCGGCACCTTCCTTGGAGACACCGGCGCCTACATGGGTGGGCGGCTGTTCGGCAAACGACCGCTCGCTCCCAGCATCTCGCCCAACAAGACCGTCGAGGGACTCGCGATCGGGATGGCCTGCTCAGTGCTCGCCGTGTGGTTCGCGGGCCGCTACCAGGACTGGCTGCCCGGCACCCACGCGCTCGTGCTCGGACTCGGAGTCGCAGTGTTCGCGCCGATCGGCGACCTGTTCGAGTCGTTCGTCAAGCGCCACGCTGGCGCCAAGGACACCGGTAGCCTGCTCGGCGCCCACGGAGGACTGCTGGATCGGCTCGACGCGGTGCTGTTCACCGCTGTGGTCGGCTACTACATATGGTTGGCTTATGTCTGATCGGGAATCAGCGGGGCCTCGGCTCGCCGATCTGCGGTCGGCTGCGCCACCCTCTAAGAAGCGTCTGCTGATCCTCGGCTCCACCGGCTCGATCGGCACGCAGGCGCTCGACGTGCTCGCGCACAGCGACGAGCTGGAGCTGGTGGGCCTCTCGGCCGAGAGCTCGTGGCAGACGCTTGTGGAACAGGCGCGCGCGCATGGTGTGCGTCGGATCGCGCTCGCCGACGCGCAGGCCGCGCGGCTCGCCGCCGAGGCGTGGACTGACGGTGAGGTGCTCGGTGGCGCCGAGGGTCTCGTGCGGCTCGTCGTGGAGTCCCGGGCCGATCTGGTGCTCAACGCGCTCGTGGGCTCCGCCGGCCTCGGCCCGACGGTGGCCACGCTCGGCGAGGGGATCGACCTGGCGCTCGCCAACAAGGAGTCGTTGGTGGTCGGAGGCGAGCTGGTGGTGGCGCTCGCCGAAGCCACCGGCGCGCAGATAGTGCCGGTCGACTCCGAGCACACCGCGCTTCACCAGCTGCTCTCAGGTCAGCCGCCGGGCGCTGTCGAGCGACTCACGATCACCGCCAGCGGTGGCCCGTTCCGCGGACGCTCGCGCGCGCAGCTCTCAGACGTCAGCGTCGAGCAGGCGCTCGCCCATCCCACGTGGGCGATGGGCGGCAAGATCACGATCGACTCCGCCACACTGATGAACAAGGGTCTCGAGCTGATGGAGGCCCACCACCTGTTTGGCACTCCGTACGAGCGCATCGACGTGGTGGTGCACCCCCAATCGCTGATACACGGGCTCGTGCAGCTCGCCGACGGCGCGATGCTCGCGCACATCGGCCCCAAGGACATGCGCATCGCGATCTCCTACGCGCTGCACGGTGCGACGAGCGTCGAGCTGCCCGTCGAGCCGCTCGACCTGGTGACGGTCGGTGCGCTCACGTTTGAGCCGGTGGACCTCGACACCTTCCCGTGTTTGCGACTCGCCCGTGAAGCCGCACAGGCTGGCGGTACGGCACCGTGCGTGCTCAACGCCGCCAACGAGATCGCCGTGCACGCGTTCCTCGCCGGGCGGCTGTCCTTCACAGGGATACCGGAGACGATCGAACGCACGCTCGATCAACTCGGCTCTTCACCGGTCAAGGCGTTCGAGTCGCTGTACGAGGCCGACCGGCAGGCGCGAGTCGTGGCGGAGGAGCTGTCCCGCTCGATTGGACATGTCGGATAGAGGGAGGTGCATTCCTCATCTCTACCTGCCGGCCGAGTGTCTCTCTTGAGGACACGTCCGCTCGGATTCCGTCCGGTCCGGCAGTATGATCCTGGTATGACCAAAGTCGCGAAGATCGCCATCTCGCTTCCGCGGGAGCAGGTGACCCAGGCTCGCGACGCAGTCGCCCGTGGCGAGGCGTCGAGCGTATCGAGCTACATATCGACTGCACTGGCAGCCGTTGCGCTTCCATCCCTTCACGAGGAAGACACGCTCGCCGACCTCGTGGCCGACATGATCGCCGAGGACGGAGTGCCCAGTCCAGAGGCATACGCGTGGGCAGATAAGGTCCTCGGGTTGTCCGATCTCGAGGGCTGACGTGAGGGGACTCACTCTGGACACGGGTGCGCTGATCGCATTGGAGCGCAAAGACGAGCGGATGAGAGCGCTGTTGGAGCGGATCGCCGCCGAGCCGGAGGCAGTCGTGCACATCCCCGCGGGCGTGGTCGCACAGGCTTTCCGTGATGGTCCTCGACAGGTGAGGTTGACGCGCTTGTTGAAGAAGGCTCAAACACAGGTCGTGGCGTTGGACGAGCAGACCGCGTATGTGGCAGGCATGCTCCTGGGGTTGCGGGGCGCGAGCGATGTGGTCGACGCGAGCGTGGTCGTGTGTGCGCGTCGCTACGGCCAGCCCGTGGTCACAGGCGATCTCGAGGACCTGCGTCGACTCGATTCCAGGGTGACGCTGCACGCAGTCTGAGCATCCCTCTCCGCGGGCGAACACGCGTTGGCGCCGCTGCATACGGCAGAGGATCTGCGAAGGCCTGCCAAACTGAGCGCATGAACTGGGTGATCACGATCGTCGGGATCATGGTCCTGATCGTGCTGCACGAGCTGGGCCACTTCGCCGTGGCGAAGGCCGTGGGAATGCGCGTGGAGCGCTTCTCGCTGTTCTTCCCTCCGAAGCTCGTGGGCATCAAGCGCGGGGAGACCGAATACATGATCGGCGCGATCCCCGCGGGCGGCTACGTGAAGATCACGGGCATGAACCCCCAGGAAATCGAAGAGCTGCCGCCAGAGGTAGCCGCACGCGCCTACTACACGCAGGTACCGTGGAAGCGAATCGTTGTGATTCTCGCCGGACCCGGCGTCAACCTTGCGATTGCGTTCGCGCTGTTCTGGGGAGTGCTGTTCGTGGGCAGCTTCAACGGCGCGCTCACGCTCGAAGCAATCAACTCGCACGTGCGCACGCTGAACGCGCCCGGCACCTCCGTGAAGGACGTCGAGCGCAATATGCCTGCCACCGGCGTGCTGCGCGCCGGCGATGAGATCGTGACGGTGGACGGGCGCGCGGTGGGCGAGAGCGGCGCTGTGGAAGCGATTGCATCGCACCGCTGTCCCGGCACCCTCGTCGAGGGTTGTCGCGCACGCACGCCGGTCACCCTCACGGTGCGTCGAGACGGAGCGCTCATGAAACTCTCGATCTTCCCCCGCTACAACAAGGAAGCGGGACGCATGCTGCTGGGATTCGAGTTCGCGCCACCGGCCCTGAGGTCCTTCGGAGTGTTCGCGGCCGCCGGCGCCTCTGTTCGCGAGATGTGGTCGATGAC
>JBAWFB010000211.1:0-32504 GCA_049591495.1 Solirubrobacteraceae bacterium | reverse complement strand
GGCCGGACCGTACATGTACGGTCCGGGACAGGGCCGCATGCGGCCCTGTCTTCCCCGAAATGGAAGAAGAAAAAGAGACGGCTACTTCAGCCGGAAGGCCTTGATGCGGTCGTCGTACTGCGCTGAGTCCTTCGCGTACACGCCGTACGCGAGCGCCTGGATCAGGCTCAGCAACGCCGTGTGCGAGCGCACGTAGGCGGGGCTGTTGGAGGAGTAGTAGAGCTTGATCTGCGCGAGCTTCGCAACCTCTGAGAGGGTCGCGTCGGTGATCGCGGCGGTGCGCGCCTTGCGGTGGCGCGCGAGCTTCATCGCGCGCACGACCAACGGATGCGGACGACCCGCCGACAGGCCGATCACAAGCGTGCCCGGGTCGATCCTCCCGAGCCGGCTGAGCGCCTCCTGGGAGGGGCTCGCGACCACGTCCACGCGCAGGTCGAGCAGCATCAGCAGGTGGCGCATGTAGCTTGCGAAGAACGCCATCTGGTCGGTGCCGGCGACCAGCACCTTCTCGGCTCCCACGATCGCCTCGGTGAGCGACTCCACGGCCGGTCGCGAGACCTTGCGCGCGGTCTCCTCGACATTCAGATGGTCAGCCGCCAGGGCGGTCTCGAACTCATTTTGGTCCAGCGAGAACAGCGGCGCCGACGTTCCGTCCCCGCTCATCGCCCCGCCCGTCTGCGGGCCGGCGTGAATGCGGCGGTACTCGTCGCGTGCCGCGGCCTGTAGCTCAGGGAAGCCCTCGAAGCCGAGCGCTTGGGAGAAGCGCACCACGGTGGAGCTTGAGGTGTTGGCGCGGCGCGCCAGCTCCTCGGCCGTTTGGAAGGCGGCCTCGTCGAGATGGTCGACGATGTACTGCGCCACGTCCTTCTGGGAGCGCGAGCACTCCTCGAAGCGCGACTGGATGTACAGCGAAAGGCTCTGGTGCTCGCCGAAGCCACCCGCGAGCGGCTTCTCTGTTGGGGGAGTCGCAAGTCGTCTCATCGGCGCATTTGTTCGACGACTGCGCCCCACACTCCTCCACGATCGACCCAGTTTCGCCGAGGCGATCGGCGCGCATGACGCCGCGCGAGGACCGCGGCGGGTGTCTCAGCTCTCAGCGGCGGCGGTGTGCTCGGATACTCGCAGCCGCCTCGCCAGCTCCACGAAGTAGTCGAGCGAGCGCGGGTTCGCGAGCGACTCGATGCTCGCCGCTTCACGGGGAGCCGCCCCCATCAGGATCCGCTTGACGGGCACCTCCAACACCTTGCCCGAGAGCGTGCGCGGCACCTCGGCTATCTGCAGGATCTCGTTGGGCACGTGGCGCGGCGAGCAGTCCTCGCGGACGCGGCGCTTGATCTCGCCTTCAAGCCGCGCGTCCAACGTGAGACCCTCGCGCAGCACCACAAACAGCACCATCCACAGCTGCTCCTCGGCGTTTTGAGCGCCGCTGTTGACGGGCACATGGTCTGAGGGACCGGGTCGGACACTCGGTTTGGAAGGCTGGGTCGGGCTGTGTGCTCCAGGGGTTGGGATGTCAACCACCAGCGCGTCCACAATGTCGTCGATTGCCGCCGTGGCGCGATAGATCTCACTGGTGCCCATCCGCACGCCCTGGCGGTTGATCGTGGAGTCCGAGCGACCATGGATCACCGCCCCGCCGCGGGGCGTGATGCGAATCCAGTCGCCGTGGCGCCAGATGCCCGGGTACATGTCGAAATAGCTTTCGCGATAGCGCTCGCCGGGGTGGGCGGGATCGTCATCGCCCCACAGGAACAGCGGCATCGACGGCAGCGGCTGGGTCAGCACCAGCTCCCCCAGTTGATCCAGCAGGGGCCGACCCAGCTCGTCCCACGACTCCACCGCGCAGCCCAGCACGCGGCACTGAAGCTCCCCTTCGTACACCGGCAGCAGCAGGCAGCCGCCAACGAACGCGGTGCACACGTCGGTGCCGCCGCTGGTGGAAAACAACCACAGATCGCTGCCCACATGCTCATAAACCCAGCGAAAGCCCTCCGGCGGCAGCGGCGAGCCGGTCGACCCGATCGCGCGCAGCCGGCTCAGATCGTAATCGCGGGCCGGCTCGATCCCAGCCTTCTCGCAGCTCGTCAGCAGTCCCGCGCTGACCCCCATGCAGGTGATGCCGGTCTGCTCGGCCAGCGCCCACAAAGCACCCAGATCGGGGTATCCCGGGCTGCCGTCGTACAACACGATGGCCGCTTCGCTGAACAGGCACCCCACAAGGAAGTTCCACATCATCCAGCCGGTGGTGGTGAACCAGAACATGCGATCACCGCTGCTGAGATCGAGATGCAGCAGACTCTTCTTCAGCTGCTCCACCAGGATGCCACCGTGGCTGTGCACGATCGCCTTTGGCAGGCCGGTGGTGCCCGAGGAGTAGAGCACCCACAGCGGGTGATCGAAGGGCACCTGCTCGAAGCGCAGCTCAGCACCCGCGCCGCTGGCCGATCTGTGATCGGTCAGCAGCTCCTCCCAGGTGAGTCCGCCCGGTAGGCCAGCGCCATCGGCATCGGCCGACAGGTAGGGAATCATCACCGTGTGCTGCACCGAAGGCAGCTCCCCCAGGATCGTGTGCAGCGCGCTCGCACGGTCGAAATCCTTGCCCCCGTGACGGTAGCCGTCGATCGTGAACAGCACCTTCGGCTCGATCTGTGCGAAGCGGTCGATCACGCTGCGCGCGCCGAACTCGGGCGCCGCGCACGACCAGATCGCTCCGATGCTCGCGCTAGCAAGAAACGCGACGAGCGTCTCGGGGAGATTGGGCGCGTAGGCCGCAACGCGGTCGCCGGGTTGCACCCCCAGCGAGCGCAGGCCGGCCGCGAGCGCCGCCACCTGCTCTGAGAGTTCGCCCCAGCTCAACTGGGCGGGTGGGTCCTGATCCCGCAGCTCTGAGACATGCAGCACGGCCGGCTCGTTGGGATCGCGATCGCGCAGCAGCATGTTCTCCGCGTAGTTGAGTCGCGCACCCTCAAACCAGCGTGCTCCCGGCATCTGCCGGGAAGCCAGCACCTGCTCATACGGCACCGACGCCCGCACCCCGCAGTAGTCCCAGATATCGCCCCAGAACTGCTCGATCTCTCCCACCGACCATTCCCACAGCTCGGAGTAGTCAGCGAAGTCGCGGCCGTGACGCTCGCCGGCCCACCTCATGAAGTCGGTCATCCTTGCGCTCCGCACCAGCTCCGCGGAAGGCGTCCACAAGGGAGTCTGCTCGTCGCTGCTGCTGGACATCCTGCACCCCTTTCTAGCCACGCTGCACCCCCGGGCGTCTGCGCGCCCCGCACCCGCCGACATCCACGCGAACGCTCCGGCGGCTTGCGCAAGTGATACCGGGTCCTACATATCAAACACAAGACCAGCACGATTGCACCCAGCGCAACCGCGGAAGGCGGGAGCGCATATCGTGCGGATCCATGGGCATCGAGGCGCTACGCGACGAGTTCCCGGTTTTTGAGCAGATCGCCTATCTGAACGCCGGCACCGACGGTCCGCTGCCGGCCGCCACCGCGCGTGCGAGTTGCGAGGAGCTGGTCAAAGAGACGCGCGAGGGGCGCACGGGCGAGCACTTCCAGCGTCGCCGCGAGCTGGCTGAGGAGTTGCGGGGAGCATACGCGCGGGCTCTGGCCTGCGAACCGGGCGAGGTGGCGCTCACCACTTGCACGAGCGAAGGGCTGTCGACCGTCATCGACGGCCTAGCACTGAAAGCCGGCGAGGAGATTCTCACAAGCGACGAGGAGCACCCGGGGCTGCTCGGTGCGCTCGGTGCCGCACGCCAGTTGTACGGGGTATCGGTGCGAATGGTGCCGTTCACACAGCTCGCCGAGTCGGTGCGCGCACGCACGCGATTGGTGGCCTGCTCGCACGTAAGTTGGATGACAGGCCGGATCGCACCCGCAGAGCTGGCGGACGTCGACGTGCCGGTTGTGCTCGACGGAGCTCAGGGCGTCGGCGCCGTTGGTGTGGACGTGCGCTCATTGGGCTGTGACGCCTACGCGGGTGCCGGGCAGAAGTGGTTGTGCGGTCCCGACGGAACCGGCATGCTGTACGTGACGCCCGAGCTGCGCGAGCGCCTGGACGTGCGCCGGCGCGGCTACGGCAATCTTGCCGATCCAAGCGCCGGGCTGGACGCTGAGCCGCATGAGGACGCGCGCCGCTTCGACGCGTTCTCGTTGAGCGCCGAGGCGCTCGTGGCCGCACTGGCGGCGATCGAGACGCTGGAGCGTGCCGGTTGGCGGGAGGTGCACGAGCGGGCTGGTGCGCTCGCGCGACGGCTCGCGGGGATGCTGAGCCGGGCCGGACGCGAGATCGCCCCGCGCGATGACAGCACGCTTGTGTCGTTTGCGAGCCCCGACCCGATCGCCGAGCGCGAGCACCTGGCCGAGCTGGGCGTCGTGCTGCGCGATATTCCCGAACGACCGTGGTTGCGAGCATCGGTGGGCGCGTGGAACGATGAGCGGGATCTCGAGCGTCTGATCGACGGGTTGCAGCCGTAGCAAGGCTTAACGTCGCCTTAGCACGCATATGCGGTTTGCTTCCCCTGGGGCGGCTGCCCCTGCCCGCCGGGTAATCCGACCAAGAGCACCGTGAGCGCCACCCCTCGCACAACCGCCCTCAACACCACCGAGACTCCTGTGCTCGGGTCAGAGACGGGCGCGATCCACGTTCCTCCGGCGCCGCCGGTGAACTCGCCCGACACTCCGCGACGCTCGCCTCTTGGGCGCCTGCGCCCCCACCACGCGGCACTCGTCGCGATCCTTGCGCTGTCGGCGTTGCTGGGCACCCACCGACTGGCGCAGAATGGCTGGGCCAACACGTTCTACTCGGCGAGCGTGAAGTCGATGCTGAAGTCGTGGCACAACTTCTTCTTCGTGTCGTTCGATCCGGGCGGGCTTGTGACGATCGACAAGCCTCCGCTGGCGATCTGGGTGCAGGTGGCCAGCGCCAAGCTGTTCGGCTTCTCACCGCTCAGCCTGCTGTTGCCGGAGGCGATCATCGCCACGATCGCGGTCGCCGTCCTCTACCGCGTGCTCTCACGCCGCCTCGGTGTGGCCGCGGGGCTCGCGGGAGCGCTGGCGCTCGCCGTGTTCCCCTCGTTCGTCGCCGTGTCGCGCGACAACGGCGTGGACCCGCTGCTGATCCTGCTGATGGTCCTCGCCTGCGGCGCGGCGCTGAACGCGATCGAAGATGGACGCTGGCGCTGGCTGATCGCCTGCGCGGTGCTGATCGCGCTGGCGTTCAACACCAAGACGCTGGCCGCCTACCTGATCGTGCCGCCGATCGCGCTTGCCTACCTGCTGTGCGCGCCCGGCGCGTGGTACCGACGTATCGGGATGCTCACAGCGGCCGGTGTGGTCTTGGGGATCGGGTCGTTCTTGTGGATTGCCGTCGTCGAACTGACACCAGCCTCTCAGCGTCCGTTCGTCGGGAGCTCGACCAACAACACCGAGCTGGGGCTCACATTCGAATACAACGGCTTCGGTCGCGTGGAAGGCGAGGTGGGCGGTCCGGGGAAGATCCCGATCGCCGCAAGCACGCTGGTGCAGAGCCCGGTGCACCATCATCATTTCCTGCACCCCCCCACCCCGCTGGAGCGTGCTCGCCTACTCGCGCTCGAGCACCGCGAGGCCGTCCGTCGGCGTGCTGAGCTGAAGGCGGCGACCTCGACCTACCTGCCCAACGGCCGACTACGCGACCCGATCGCGTTCGGAGGTGTGCCAAGCCCGTTGCGTCTGTTTGAAAAGAAGCTGTTCGATCAGGGCTCGTGGATGCTGCCGTTCGCGCTGATCGGCCTGCTCGCGTGCGCGCTGATGGTGCTGGCCGGCAGCCGTATGGGGACACCCTCTGGAACGCACCCTGAAGGGAACACCCAAAGGGCACGCGGCGGGCAGGTAAGCGAGCGCACACGCCGCGATCCGCGATTGGCGCTGCTGATCGTGCTCGGCGGATGGATGCTGGTGGAGGTGGCGATCCTCGACTTCTCCAAAGGGATCGTCCATCCCTACTACATATCCGCGCTTGGACCCGGCGTCGCGGCGATGGTCGCCGCGGGGGCCGTAGCGTTCACGCGCTTCGCCCAGCGACGCTCGGTGGCGTTCCTGCTGCTGCCGTGCGCGGTGGGCGCCACCGTCGCGGTGCAGGTGGCGATCCTGCACTATCAGCACTACCTGCACTGGTTCGTGCCCATGCTGATCGTTGGCGCGGCGCTCGGTTTGGCAGCGATGGTGGTGGCGCTGGCGAGGGGACGGTTTGCCGCCCCGGTAATGGGGCTCCTGGTGTGCCTGCTGCTGGTGGCTCCCACCGAGTACGCAAAGACCACTTGGCTTGCCCCGGTCGAGGGGACGTTTGCCGCCGCCGGTCCCCACCAGGCGACCGGAGAGGGCAAGTTTGGGATGAGCGCGCTGTCGCTGAGCGTGTACCGCAACCTGGACCGCTATGTGAACACGCACCGGCCGGGCACCCGCTGGAGCGTGCTCACGATCGCCGCGCCGACCGCCGCGCCGATGATCCTGCTCGGCTCCTCCGCGGGAGCGCTCGCGGGCTACAGCGGCACCGACCCCGCGCTCGACGGGCCAGGACTGGCGCGGCTCCTCGCGCGCGGAGAAGCGCGCTACGTGGTGCTGGGAGGCGCCTACGCCTCGCGGGGCGGCAACCTCGCTTCGCGCGCCGTGCTGCACGTCTGCCGGCAGGTGCCCTATCGCAGCTGGGACGGCCCTCCCCCGTCTCCCTACTCGCTGGTGCTGTTCGATTGCGCCGGGCGCGAGCGCGCGCTCATCGCTCAAGAGCACGCGAAGCCGGTTAAGGTAAGCCTCGTCTCATAGCTTCCACTTTCCCAAGCTCTTTTTCGGTTTGGGAGCTGTCCTTCCGCGGCAGGCGGCCTGCTCGCCGTCAGGCGGCGCGCGCACCGGAGGACGCGAGCACAGCGTCCAGTTGCCGGCTGACGAGCTGGCGCTCGAACAGGATCCCCTCGCGCAGGCCGGCGCCAGTCACCTCGAGCGTGGCGAAGCCGCCCGTGCGCATCACGCCCTGAATGACCAGCGCACCGGCAAGCACGATGTCGGCACGCGCCTGTTTGATGCCCGGCACACGGCTGCGCTCGGCTGCCGGCAGCGCGGCGAGACGCGCGATCAGATCATCGAGGGCGCTCTGCTCGATCACGAATCCCTGCACCTCCTCCGAAGGCAGTCCCGCGGCTCGCTCCGCCGCCGTGGCGAGATTGCGCACCGTGCCGCCCAGCCCGATCAGGCGCGGACCGGCGCTCGTCAACCACGGGGCGCGCTCCAACTTGCGCGACACGTGTGCCTGCAGCGCTTTGAGCTGGCTGCGCTTGGCGGGAGTGGGCGACGGCAGGAAGCGCTCTGTCATGCGGACCGCGCCGAGACGCCACGAGCCGGACTCGCGGGCCAGTCGCCCCGCGACCCGCACGAGCTGTAGCGAGCCGCCGCCGAGGTCCAGCACGCAGCCGTCAGACAGCGTGGTTGAGTTGACCGCCGCGAGATACCCGTAGCGAGCCTCCTGCTCGCGGCTGAGCACCCGCACGTCCAGGCCGGTACGCAGGCGGACCTGCTCCAAGAATGCGCCGCCGTTCTCCGCGTCGCGGATCGCGCTGGTGGCCACCGCGTCAATGGAATGCTCGCCAAGCTGGTGGCGACGGCAGAGCTCTGCGAACGAGTCCAGCGTACGCAACGCCCGCCCCATCGCCTGCTCGCTCAGCTTGCCGGTGGCCGCGAGACCCTCGCTGATCCGCACGGCTGAGGAGCACTCCTCAACACGCCCCCACGATCCACCGGACGGATCGAACACGACCATCCGAAACGAATTGGATCCGAGGTCGATGACCGCCACGTGTCGCTCTGACTCCGAAGCCATGGTTTAAGCCTAGTGGGCCGGTCGGAAGGTCTGTTCGCGCGGTGCCCACCCGCAGTGAGGCTTCTGGCTTCCAGGGCCTATCGAGGGGGGTCTTCGGCCAGCAGACGCTCGATCAGGTCAACCAGAATCGCCCTGATCTCCGAGCGCTCGAGGCTGAGGTCGTGTGAGAAGAGCCACCAGGTCTGCACATCGCAAAGCGCAATCAGCGCCGCTCGGCGACGCGCGCGCGCCCGTCCTTTCAAATGCTCCAGCCACGGTCCAAATGCGTACTCGACCCAGTTGTAGTGCACCTCGCGCGCTGCCCGCGAGAACATCGCGAGCAGCGAGGACCCGCTGTCCAGCCACGCGCCGATACGTAACGAGCGCTCGCCCCACTCCTCGTAGTGGTCGAGCAGGTTCTCGATCGCGCCGGCGACATCGTTTGTGGGGGTGCTCCAGCGTTGGTCGTGCACCTTTGTGGCGCCCCGAACCAGCATGTGAAGCATCAGCCCCTCCTTGGAGCCGAAGTGGCGCAGCAGCGTCTGCTTGGTGACCCCCGCCCTCTTGGCCAGTGCCTCCAGCGAAGCCTTCGGCCAGTGGCCCTCATAGAACTCCTCGTCGGCCGCGTCCAGCAGCGCGTCACGGGTACGCTCCTGTGCCTGCGCGCGCGCCACCTGCTTGTACCGGCGAGGCTGACGGTCTGTCATCTCGCCGCTCGATCTTTCCCTTCGTTGTTCATGGGCAGGGGACTTTGGCGAGCGCATCGCCGGTGACGCCGTTTAGGTAGGTGAATTCGGCGGCAAACGGAAACCCGCCCGGCGGGCAGCTTCGAGGCACGGTCACCGTGTCGGCGTCGCGTGGGCGGTGCGGATTGCTCGTGCCGATACTCAGGGACATCGTGACTATCGAGGCGTCGGGCTCGAGTGGGAGCGTGGGTATCGCGGGAATGGACATCACGAGCTCTTCCCCGTAGGGAGGGTTGGCGGCCAGCGCCGTGCCCGTGAACACGACGCGCTCGTCAAACGGCGTGTAACCCTGGCCGAGGATCTCGAGTGTCGGTTCAAAGCCGCGGAGAGGCCCGAGAAAGAGCCACAGCGTGATGCTCTCTATCAGGAATTGAGATCCGGCGTGCACCTCAGCCGTAGCGTGACCACGGCCGATCTCAGACTGCGCCGGGCAGCCGCTCGGGCCGTGCGCTCGCAGGCTGGCGACCGCGCAGCTGCGCAGTTCGGGAATGTCGATGCCCAGGCCCGCAGGGAGTCGCAGCACGGCACGGCTCACCGGGGACGGCACGCCCGCTTCTCCCCCGCTGTAGCGCATGGTCACAGTGAGCGCGCCTTTGCCGCCAAGCTTGTCGGGGAGCAGCGACGGCGCGATCGTGGCCGAGGTTTCCGCGTGCGCGGCGGCGAGCGCCGCGCACGCCGCCAACGCACACGCCGCCAGCATGGCTCCAAGAAAGATGAGCGGGCGGCTGCGCCGCCGAGATGGGAGCGGCAATCTCCGCCGGCTGACTAGCTCTGCGGACACGGGATGGTGGGATTGACCGTGAGCGTGCTGCCATCAGTGAAGTCGATCTTCCCCTCACTGGGGAAACCCCCGTGTGGGCAGGTCTTGGGGGCAAGCAGACCCTTGAGGTGAACCAGCGTCCTTTTGCCGTGCACCGTCTCGTAGTAGGCGACGTTGGTGGCGCCAAACGTCGCGAACGCGCTTTCCACCGACGCATAGGGAGACCCAGGCAGCGTGGAGACGGGTGGCACTTCCACGCTGAAACCGAGCCCGTATGGCCTGGGTGCGGCCACCTGTTTTGCCACCACGACCAGTTCGACGGCAACCGGAGACACGGCGTTGGCATAGGCGAGCAGCGTCAGACGCCCGTGTTCGGAGGGGGCAAAGAAGAAATCCAGCGTGTAGGACTCGCGGATTGTTTCTTGGGAGAGCGTGAACGTCGCGACTCCGCCGCCGAAACCGGCGCGAGAGTTGGGCGGGCAACCACTGGGACCATGTTCGCGCAATCTCGTGGCCGTGCAGGTGCCGACGCCGTGCGTGTCGACCGCCATGCCCGCGGGCGCATAGAGCGTGAACTTGTCGATCGGCGACAACGGCCCGCTGGCGCCAGAGAGGAAATTCGCGGTCACCGACAGGTTCGTTGGGGCGCCAAGTGTGTCTGGCGTGAAGCTCTCGTGCACCACGAGTGTGCCCGTGGCCCACGCGAGCACAGCCATCAGGAGGGACACGAGCACGCTCAGCACCGCAACCTTGAACATCGTCCCTCTCATATGCCCTCCCGGTCGCCCACGGGGCATTGGCCTGATGTGACCCACCAACGAAGTCTCCCCTCTCAACTTCGTATTACCGACGGTAACATGAATTTGTGGACTTGTCAACCACGAGTCGTCCGAATCTATGCGATGGTTGGACACCGGGCACTGGAGTGAGATCGGCACAGCACGGGTACACCGTCATGCGAATACTCCGCCGGATACCGACTCGGACCGTCTGGCGGATACCGACTCGGACCGTCTGGCGCAGTCGAGATTGGGGCAGGCGGGCAGTTGCGGTTGAGCTTGCGCCACCACCAGACCACAGAAAGGGCTGAAGCTATGGGTGCACAGGAGAACAAGCAGACGGCACAGGCCGCCTACGCGGCGTTCAGCAGCGGCGACGCCGAGGGCGCGATGCGCAACATGGACGACTCAATCGAGTGGACGACGCGCGGAGACAATTCGCTAACAGGGATCCGCAAAGGCAAGCAGGCTGTTGGTGAACTGTGGGGAAAGCTCGTCGGCACAGGCTTTCGTACCACCCCACACGACTTCATCGCGGATGGCGACAAGGTGGTTGTGCTCACAACCGTCCAACTCGATGGAGACACGGCCGAGAGCGCCGACGTGCTGACCTACAACGGCGCCGGCAAGCTCGTCGCGTTCGACACGTTCGGGGACCCGAAGATCGCCAACCGGGTATTCGCCACGTAGGCACCGCCGGCGGTAGACAGGGCTCGTGCGTCGTGCGACTGACGCACGAGCCTCTCGCGGTGCAGATCTGACGTGTCGCTAGTTGTGCTGATTCCCCGAGTCTCGCCGCCTATACTCTTCGAAGCCGTCCCACAATATGCACCGACTCCGCCGCTGAGGCGGCAAAGGATGTGGTCCATCGTGAAGTTCCTGCTTGCGATTCCTGCCGTGGTGCTGGCAGCACCGGTGGTCCTGGTCGTCGCTGTCGCCTTCGGACCGGTGATCCTCGGCATCCTGTGCGCGCTCATATCGGGACTGGTCGTCTTTGCAGTCTGGAGCTTGCTGCTCGGACTCGGCCAGTTCGGCCGAACGCTTGAGCGATCGCGGAATACTCGTCGCGCGCGGGTGTCCCGGGTCAATCCCTAGAGAACCTGTAAGCGCCAACTCCGCAGCCGGCGCGCCATCGCCAAATCTCACAATGGCTTGCGGCAGTGGGCGAAACTTGTCTGTGCGCAAACCATGCGCTGATGGAGGCACCCGTGGTAGGGGTCGCCTGAGTCGCCCCTTGGCCGGCGACCCAGGCTGCTCTGTCAGCCGGCCGGCCCAGACGCGTGTTATTCGCGCATCTTTCGCCAACCCATGTTCCATTGCCACGGCGCGATTAGGTTGACGACGAAAGCAGTCACCAATCCAGCAACCGCGATCCACACACCGAATGAAACACCTAGAGCCAATAGCACGAGCCCTACGGTCATCAAAAGCAGTGCTAGTCCTGTCCGCTTGAGCAGTTGCAGCACATGCGCAGCTTACCCATGAACGGCGTCTAGAAATCATCTGATACTTACGATCGCCGACCGTGCGATGCGAAGCGCCTAGGAAACCCGAACCCGGAAATACGGGCTTTGGCTAATGGGCGAAACTTGGCTGTGCGCAAGCCATGCGCTTGTGGCGGCGCCAGTAGTCGCAGTTGGCTGATATCGCCCTCTGCTGCGCGTCAGGCGGCTTGGCTCGAAGCGTGGGCATATAACCAATACGGGGATAGGGCGGTTTTGTGGTACGTTTAAAGTATGGCCCATGCTGAGCACCAGATCGTCGTCGGTGATCGAGGTCGTCTCGTGCTTCCTTCTGGAGTCAGGGCAGAGCTTGGCCTAAAGGCTGGAAGTCGGCTCTTGCTGAGCACCGAGAAGGACGGTTCACTGCGATTGCGTCCCTACCGCTCCGTCGCAGATCAGAATCGGGGCCTGCTCGCCGACTTGGCGCCATCCGAGGACTCGTTGGTCAACGAACTGCTCGCAGAGCGTCGTCACGAAGCGGAGAGCGAGGATAGCCGGTAGATGCCAGGAGCGGTTCTTGACGCATCTGCGCTGCTCGCCTACCTTCGCGACGAGCCGGGTGCCGAGACGGTTGCCGACGCAATAGCAGTGGGGGCGACCATCTCCACGGTCAACCTCGCCGAGGTATTGAGTCGTGCTGCTGATCGCGGTGGCGACCCCGTCCACCTTATTCGCCAGATGACAGATCATGGTCTGCTCGACGGAGCCGTTTCTGTCGAACCTTTCACGACCCCCGACGCCATCGAGGTCGCGAGCCTCCGCGTGCGGACTAGGGACCACGGACTCTCGCTCGGGGATCGAGCATGCGTTGCGCTGGCCAAACGCCTCGCTCTGCCAGCACTCACCGCCGACACGGCCTGGTCACGACTGGATCTCGGAGTCGAGCTACAACAGATTCGCTGACTACTTGCCAGCTAGTGACGGTTCGCGCACTGCCAAGAAAAATGGGCCCGCCTGGACTCGAACCAGGGACCAATCGATTATGAGTCGACGGCTCTAACCAACTGAGCTACGGGCCCGTGTCGCGCGCCGCGCGACCTTTCAGAAGGTACCAGCGCGATGACTTCAGGTATCCATATGCGCCGGGACCTCCGAGATGGTTTGATTCATCGGTCAACCAACGAGGGGAGCACCAGATGGCACAGCGTGCAGCGATCGTCACGGGCGCATCCAGCGGGATCGGGCTTGCGATCGCGCGGATGCTCGGCGAGGAGGGCTTTGCCATCACGATGGCCGCCCGCCGTCCCGAGAAGCTCCAAACGGCTGTCGATGGTCTGGCTGCCGATGGCTTCGATGTTCACGGTGTCCCCGCCGCGCTCTCCGAGGAGAGTGAGATACAGAAGGTTGTTGGCGCTCACCGCGAGCGCTACGGACGCCTCGACGTGCTCGTCAACAATGCGGGAGTTGGAATCGGCGCCCCGGTCGGTGAGATACAAACCAAGCACCTCGACATGCAGATCGACGTCAACCTGCGCTCGATCGTCCTGTTCTATCGCGAGTGCCTGTCGATGCTCCAAGCCGCGGGTGCGGAGCACTCGAATGCGCTCGTCGTCAACACCTCCTCGATCTCCGGTAAGCGCGCCGAGGCGTGGCTGTCGGTTTACTCCGCCACAAAGCACGCGGTCGTCGGCTGGACCGAATCGATGAACAAGGAGCTCGGCTCGCAAGGCATCAAGTCGACGGCGCTCTGCCCCGCGTTCGTCGACACTCCGATGACCGACTTCGTCAAGGGCCAGGTCAAAGCCGAGGAGATGATCCGCCCCGAGGACATTGCCGAGGCGGTGCGCTATCTGCTGCGAGTCTCCCCCGCCTGTGTGGTCCCTGAGATGATGTTCGTGCGTCCCGGAGACGCGCTGTAGGAATAACCCGGTCGGCTGAAAGGAATCCGTATGAAGCTAGGCGTCCACATCGGCTACTGGGGTCTCGGCCTCAGCTCACAGGATCAGCTCGAAATCGTTCAAGAGTCCGAGCGGCTCGGCTACGACTCGGTGTGGACGGCAGAGGCCTATGGCTCAGACGCCGCCACGGTGCTCGCCTGGCTCGCCGGACAAACCTCGCGCATCAGGCTCGGCTCCGGCATCTTTCAGATGCCCGGGCGCAGTGCCGCGATGACCGCCATGACGGCCGCCACGATCGATCAGCTCTCCGATGGGCGCATGATCCTCGGGATCGGCTCCTCCGGCCCGCAGGTTGCCGAGGGCTGGCACGGACAGCGCTTTGCTCGCCAGCTCCAGCGCACCCGGGAGTACGTCGCGGTGGTTCGCATGGTGCTCGCTCGCGAACGGCTCGAGTTCCACGGCGACACGCTCGATCTGCCGCTGCCAGACGGGCCCGGCAAGGCCCTTAAGCTCACGATCGCGCCTGTCCAGGAGCACGTTCCTGTCTATCTCGCAGCGATCGGGCCCAAGAACACCGCGCTTGCCGGCGAGATCGCCGACGGCTGGATCCCCACGCTCTTCTCACCCGAGCACGTCTCCGAGCTGCGGCCGCTGCTGCAGGAGGGAGCCGACCGTGTCGGACGCTCACTTGACGGTTTTGACATCGCCCCCACCGTCAATGTCTTCATCACCGACGACCTCGACTCCGCGCGCAACGCGATGCGCCCGTTCATCGCGCTCTACGTCGGCGGGATGGGCTCGCGCGCACAAAACTTCTACAACAACCTCGTGTGCCGCTACGGATTTGAGGCGGAGGCCAAAACCATCCAGGATCTCTACCTCGAAGGCAAGCGCGAGGAGGCCATGGCCGCGATCCCCGATGCCCTGATCGACACCGTTTCGCTGTGCGGGCCCAAGGATGTTGTGCGCGATCGTCTCGCGGTCTACCGCGACGCCGGTGTCGGCACGCTCGGCATCACGCCGCTCGCCTTCACACGCGACGACCGGCTCGAGCAGCTGCGGCTGGTGGCAGAGCTGGCTGCCTGACACGCGCCGGTCTTGCCCCGCACGCAGCACGCCCCCTCCAGCGATAACGGTCATCCCGGAGGCGCCCTATCGAATTCGCATTCCGGATCAACGCCGCGCTCACTGCGCGTGCTGCTTGGTGCGTTCGGCGACCCCGGGCACGCCTTTCCCATGATCGCGCTCGGGTGCGCGCTTCGCGATCGCGGCCACGACGTCACGCTGCAAACCTGGGAGCGCTGGCGTGGACCAATAGAGCGCGAGGGACTCAGCTTTGCTGCCGCGCCGGAGTACAGCGCCTTTCCGATCCCCACCTCCACCGATGGCGCTCCCGCGCAGCCGCTCGATTTCTACGAGGCCGTCGTCTACGCGACCCGCGACACGCTCCCGCTCGTCCGGGAGCTGCAACCGGAGGCGATCGTCCACGACATCCTCACGCTCGCCCCCGCACTCGCGGGCGAGCTCGCGGGGATACCGCGGGCCACGCTCATCCCCCACGTCAACCCCGACTCCGAGATGGATTTCCCGATCTTTTCATTCGGCGCTCGTCTCCCTCGCACGAGCCTCGGCCGTGCCTTTTGGCAGCGCGCGCAGCTACCCGTCCGCCGCGGCCTGGAGAGCGGGCGCCTCGCGCTCAACCGCACGCGCTCGCAGGTGGGGCTGCCTCCCCTCGACCACGCCCACGGTGGCACCAGCCGCGAGCTCGCGCTCGTCGCCACTTTTCCGCAACTCGAGTATCCGCGCTCGTGGCCCCCCCACGTCCACGTCGTCGGACCGCTTCTTTGGGAGCCTCCTGCCGAGGACGTCGAGCTACCACCCGGTGACGCTCCGCTGGTGCTGGTAGCCCCGTCCACGTCGCAGGACCCCGACCACCGGCTACTGCACGCCGCCCTGCGCGGGCTGGCCGATGCGCCCGTGCGCGTGCTCGCGACCTGGAACCGGCGCTTGCCCTCGCGCCCCCTGCCAGTCCCTGCCAACGCCCGGGTGGTCGACTGGGTCTCCTACGCCCGCACTATGCCCTCCAGCGATGTCGTCGTCTGCCACGCCGGCCACGGCACGGTCGTGCGCGCGCTCTCCAGTGGCTGCGCCGTCGTCGCCTGTCCCGTCGCCGGCGACATGAACGAGAACGCCGCACGTGTCGATTGGGCCGGTGTCGGGGTGCGCCTGCCGCGACGCTTCATCTCGCCACGGCCACTGCGGTTGGCCGTCGAACACGCGCTGGACGAGCCATCCATTCGACAACGCGCACGCGAGCTCGGCACGTGGGCTTCAACCCACGACGCGGGTACTCAAGCCGCCACACTGGTCGAGCGATTGGCCCAACAGCAAGGCAGCGACACACGCGCCACCCCGCAGAGTGGATCGAGCTATTTGTGATGCTCTGGGGTGGGATCTTCCCCTCCCCCTAGGGGATACCGCCCCCGTCAGGGGGCGGAGGGGTTGTGAGGCTCTGGGGGTGGGACTCGAACCCACAACCCTTCGGTTAACAGCCGAATGCTCTGCCAATTGAGCTACCCCAGACCGTGTGGCTCGGGCTACTTTACTAAGCGCCGCCGCCTGGGCTCGTCTCCGCCAGCGCTCGCTCTTGGGCGCGGTCGAAGTCGCGCTTGACGTCACCGCGCATGCGTGCCAGATCGCTCACCTCGCCGACTCCCTGCGCCCTGGCTGTGTGGATGCGGCGTTCGATCGACGCGAGCTGCAGCTGCAGCTGCTGGACTTCGAGCATCGCGGGCTTGGTGCGGCGGTCGGACACTGGCCAGCGACCCGCTTCGACGGTGAGCTCGGCCAGCAGGCTCACCAGCTCACGGTCCTCATCGTCCACACCCCGCAACGGTTCGGCGAGATGTCCCCTCTGCAGATGCTGGGCCGCCCTGCGCAGCAACTCACTTGTGAACTCACCCTCGAGATCGACTTCGTCGAGTGACTTCTGTCCGTGCTCAGGCGCTGCGATGCACAGCGCGAGAAACGCGCGCTCGGTGTCCTCTCGCCCCGACAGCACCCTGCCGGCTCGCGAAGCTGACTCGGCTCCACGTGTCTGGTCGCTCGTGTCCTCCGCGCCACCTGCCCGCCGTTCTGGGCCCTGACTCCCCCTGTCGGCACGTTCTCGCGTCTGAGGCTGCCCCGCACCTGTGGCGAGCAGCGTCTCGGCGAGACCCTCGCTCAGCCCCAGCCGCCCGGAAACCAGGCGTGTAAGCTCCATTCGCATCGCGCTCGGCGGCAGCGTTGCGAATACCGGCCGCAGCTCGGCGATCATCCGGTCACGGCCCTCGGGGCTCGAATCGTCGCCGCTGGCCAGCACACGCTCCACGCGAAAACGCACGAACGGCACCGCCGCACCCACAGCCTGCTCAATCGCCGGCGCTCCTGCGCGCTGCACGAGCTCCGCCGGATCGGTGCCCGCCGGCAGCTCCACGACTCGCAGCTCCAGCTTGCGTCGCGCGGCCAACCGTGAGGCCTTCAACATCGCCTCCTGCCCCGCGCTGTCGGCGTCGAGTGCGAGCAGCACGGTTTGGGCCATGCGGCCCAGCTCACCCACCTGCTCGTCGGTGAGCGCGGTGCCCATCAACCCAACGCTGTTCTTGATGCCCGCTTGATGCAGCGCGATCACATCGGTGTAGCCCTCGCACACGATCACCTCCCCGGCCTTCGCCGCATGACCGCGCGCCAGGTCAGCACCGTACAGGTGACGACCCTTGTGGTACACGTCGTTATCGGAGGTGTTCAGGTACTTAGGTCCCCGCCCACCACCCCGACCGTCCCGTTGCCCATCGCGCATCGAGCGCGCTCCGAAGCCCAGCACCCGCCCGCGCACATCGGCCAGCGGGAACATGATCCGCGCACGGAATCGGTCGTACATGCCCCTCCTCTCCTGTGAGCGCTGCGCCAGCCCCGTCTCATACAGCTCCGCCTCGGAGAACCCTCCGCGCCGGGAGGCCAGCAGCACACGGTCCCATTGGCTCGGGGCGTAGCCGACTCGAAACGCTTTCAGGATCTCCTCGCCGAGGCCGCGCTCCTGCAGATAGCTTCTCGCGTGCGACGCCTCGCTGGAATCCCACAGATAGCGCTCGTAATAGGACGCCGTGCGTGACAGCAGCTCCAGCAGACGCTCACGGCGCGCGCGGCGCGCGGCTTCCTTTGGATCCTCACGTTCGAGTTGCAGCTCGATCCCGGCGCGGTCGGCCAACAGCTCCATCGCGCCCTTGAAATCCACCCCCTCGGTCTCCTGCACGAACGTGAACACGTCCCCGGAGGCCTGGCAGCCGAAGCAGTAGTACACCTTCTCCAGTGGCTCCACGCTGAAGGACGGTGTGCGCTCGTCGTGGAACGGGCACAGGCCCTCATAGCTGCGCGGACCGGCCCTGCGCAACTCGGTGCGCGTGGACACCAGCTCGACGAAGTCGATCGCGTCGCGCACGCGATCGCGCGAATCGGGCGTGTAGCGGGCCATCGCACAGACGCTAGCGGGCTGGCCGATTGGTGGTCACGTCGACCGTCAATCGGTCGCGCGGCACTTCCAAGTCGGTGTACTCGCGGATCGAGTAGCGGTCGGTCATCCCCGCCACGTAGTCCGTCACGCGTGCGGCTAGATCGTCGCCTTCGGCGCTCAGGGCCCGATCGGCGGATCCAGTGGCCGGCAGCAGCTCGGGGTGCTCAACGTAGTGCTGGAACAGCTTCCTCACGACGTTTACGATGCGCGCCCGCTCGGCACGCACCGCAGGGCCGAGATACACGCGCTCGAACATGAACTTGCGCAGTTCGCCCATTGCCGGTCCCGCCTTTGGCCCCTGGACGATCTCCCCCGCCTGTGCGGAATGCTCCACCATGTCGTGCACGAGCGCGTCGATCCGCTGAGATCCCGTGGACCCCAGCACTTCGATCGGCCGCCGCGGCAGCTCGTCCTCGCGCAGCAGTCCCGCGCGCATCGCGTCGTCGATGTCATGGTTGATGTAGGCCACCCTGTCGATCACACGCACGATCCGGCCCTCCAGCGTCCGCGGCAGCGGAGCACGGCTGGAATGACAGGCGATCCCATCGCGCACCTGTTCGGTGAGATTGAGACCGGCGCCGTCGCGCTCCAGGTGATCCACGATGCGCAGCGAGTGCTCGTAGTGATGAAACTCTCTGCCGAAACGCTCTTTCAAGCACTCATCCAGCGCCTCCTCGCCGATATGCCCGAACGGCGGATGCCCGAGATCGTGGCCGAGACCGATTGCCTCGACGAGATCCTCGTTGAGAGCAAGCGCGCGTGCCACCGTGCGCGAGATCGTCGTGACCTCCAGCGTGTGCGTGAGGCGCGTTCGATAATGATCGCCAAGCGGTGCCACGAACACCTGCGTCTTGTGCGTCAACCGCCGGAACGCCTTGCAGTGCACGATCCTGTCGCGGTCTCGCTGGAATGGAGTGCGCAGACCGCAGTCGTCCTCCTCGCGTGCCCGGCGAGCAGGGTAGGAGCTCGCCGCCAGCGGCGATAGGTCGGCCGCCTCGATCTCTTGCCGGCGGGCCGCGAAGGCTGCCGCGACCGACTCTGTTTGCTTTGCGAAGCTCACACAGCCGATTGTGGCAGCGATCGGCGATCTGTCGCGGGCATCAGCCGCACGTGGGCGTGGTGCTCAAGCGTCTCGGACACCGCGCGCTCGACCTGACCGAGCGCGCGCTCCTCGCTCGCTGGTACCTCGTGCAGTGGACGCCCGAGCGCTGCGGTCATGAACTCGTATGCGCCCTCTTCCAGCCGGAATGCGCCAATCGTCCGTGTCTCGATGGGAGACTCGGACGGCCAACAGGCGCTGCACACAACGCCGCCGGCGGCGCCGGAGAAGCCCACGAGGTGCTCGCGCTCGCCACAGCACGCACAGGCAGCCAGCTGTGGCGCGAGTCCCGCGGCGACCAGCAGCTTCAAGCGAAACGCGAGCGCGCTCGCACGGTTGGCTCCGCCTGGGTTCTCATCCAGCAGTGACAGCTTGCGACACAGGAGGTTGAACACGCCGGGATGCGGCTCGGAGGTCTCAAACAGGCGTCCAACGGCGTCGCATGCCCGCGCGGCCGCGTCCAGCGCGTGGGCGTGCTCGCGCAGGCTCGCATGACCGTTGACCGTCTGTGCGCCGGTCACGGTCAGCAGCTCGCCACGACCCTCGTGCAACTCGATCTGCAAGCGAAAGAAAGGCTCCAGTCGACCTCCGAAGCGGCTGCGTGCGCGACGCACGCCCTTGGCGATCGCGCTCACGCGACCGCGGTGCGGCGTGTACACGTGCAGGATGCGATCGGCCTCGCCGTATCGCATCGAGCGCAACACGACGGCCTCTGTCTTCACCAGTCCGGCCATTGGCTGTCGAGTCTAGGATTGCGTGCGGCGGAGGACCACCGGCGCGGGTCAGTCATGGGACAAACGTCGAATTACACCGTTTCTGCCCACAATCCCGTTGCTATACTTTATGAAGTAATGAATAGAGCAGAGAGTCAAATCACCGTTTACACAACCGAGCCCTGTTCGTTTTGCGCTCGCGTGAAGGGTCTGCTGAGGTCACGTGGCCTCGAGTTCTCGGAGGTCAACCTGTCGAAGGACCCGGCCGGACGCATGGAGCTTGTCAGCCGCACAGGCATGATGACCTTTCCCCAGGTGCTGGTTGGGGAGCAGCTGCTCGGCGGATTCTCAGAGACGCTCACCGCTGTGGAGAGCGGCCGTCTCGACGAATTGCTCGCCGCGTAGGGCTCATCGGGAAGCCCTGTTTGGAGCGCTTCGCCGTGCGGAAAGGTTGACGCGTGTCCCCCTTGGAGGAGGCTGGCAGGCCTCACACACATACGTTCCACGGCCGGCCGCCACCAGCTTGACGATGCTCGTGCCACACCGTGCGCAGGGCTCGCCCTCGCGCCGGTGCACCTGGAAGCGATCCTGGAAAGAGCCCCATACGCCATCCACGTGACGGAAGTCGTCGATGGTCGCCCCGCGCGCCTCGATCCCCGCCTCAAGCGCCCAGATCACCGCCTCGTGCAAACGAGCGTGCTGCTCGGCGCTCACCTTTCCAGCAGGCCGCAACGGGTGGATCCCGGCGCGATACAGAGCCTCATCGGCGTAGATGTTCCCGACCCCCGCCACGCGACGCTGATCGAGCAGGAAAGCCTTGATCGAAGCGGTGCGTCCACGCGCGAGCCCCTGCAGGTGCTCGACCGTGAAGCGCTCGTCAAGTGGCTCCAAGCCGAGGCGGGCATCGAAGAACGCGTCCAGCGCGTCGCCCCCGAGCAGCAGCTCGCCCGTCCCGAACCGACGCGGGTCGACGATCGCGAGCCTCCCACCCCGATCAAGCTTGATCCGCACCCGCACATGCGCAGGCTCTGGTGTCGGGTCGCACAGCACGGTCCCCGTCATGCGCAGGTGCTGGGCCAGATGCACGTCATCGCTCAAGCTCCACACGAGGTACTTGCCGCGCCGGCCAAGTTGCTCGACCTTCCGTCCCTGCAGTGCGTCAGCCAGTTCGCTCGGCGCAAGCGGTCTGCTCCAGCGCGCATCGAGGATGCTCACGCGTTCCAGCGTGCGTCCCTCAACCAGTGGCGCCAGCTGGCGTCTGATCGTCTCTACCTCCGGAAGCTCTGGCATCTCCGCCTCTCAGCATATGCGCACGCGGGTGAGCGTCGAAGTAGGCGTCCTTCAAGCGTTCGACCGACAGGTGCGTGTAGATCTGCGTGGTCGCCAGATCGGCATGACCGAGCATCTCCTGCAGCGAGCGCAAATCGCAGCCTCCGGAGAGCAGGTGGGTAGCGAACGTGTGTCGCAGCGTGTGCGGAGTCATCTGCTCAGCGAGCCCAGCCGCTCGCGCGTGACTCTGGATGATCTTGTAGAGACCCTGGCGTGTGAGGCCCGCACCGCGATGGTTGACGAACAGATGCGTCTCCACTCGCATCCCCACCAGTCGTGGGCGCGCGCGCCGGCAGTAGAGCTCAAGCGCGCCCACCGCCTGACGTCCCACCGGCACGATCCGCTCCTTGGAACCCTTGCCGCGCGCTCGCAGCATGCCCTCCTCCAGGTCCACGTCTCCAACCTCCAGAGCGATCGCCTCGGAGACGCGCAGCCCGCATGCGTACATCAGCTCCAGCAACGCCCTGTCGCGCAAAGCCAGCGGTTCGCTACCCCGCGGTTGGGCGAGCAGCTCCGCGACCTGCTCGCGCGAGAGCACCTTCGGCAAGCGTTGGGTCTTCGGCGGTCCGCGTAGATCCGCCGTCGGATCGCGGTCGATCAAGTCTTCGCGGCGCAGGTGGCGGTAGAACGAGCGCAAGCAGGCCGCCTTGCGCTGAAGCGTTGCCGGCGACACGGGCGCGCGGTCCTGATCGCCGACGGCGAGCTCCGACAGAAACGCCGCCAGATCGCTGTGGTGCGCGTCCAGCGGAGAGATCCCACGACGGGCCAGAAACCGCCCGAGCTGGGCGAGATCCGACTGGTAGGCATCCAGCGTGTTACGCGACAGGCCGCGCTCCAGCTCCAGATAGGCAAGGAAGTCGCCCGTGAGCTGTTCCACAGGCGGCCCAACCGTTGCTGCAAATATCGAGGGATCGGCCACCCACCTGCTTTCGCTTCGCCGGCCCATGCCCCTTGATGGTGCAAGCTGGCTGTCAGTGAGCTTGACGCTCCATCCGTCCCTCCGCGGGCTCGCACAGGTCAGCGAGAACGGTCCCGCCGGCGAGCGCCGCCGCGAAGAACAACGGGTCCTCGAGCAGCACCCGTCCCATTGTCTCTGCGGGCAGCGCGCTTTTGAGGTAGGCCGGCAGGTCCACAGGGGCTCGCCGCCAGTCGTGGCGCGCCATGCGTGCGGGACGTTCCACATCGAGCTCCAGCTGCTGCCTGCCGTGCTCAGAGGACGCGGACCCGAACACGGTGCCCAACCGGGCGCGCAGGTCAGCGCCCACGGGCGAGCGTATGCCGGCCGGCAGCGCGACCGTCACCGGCTCGAGCAGCAGGTCAAGCACAGTCAGCGTGTGATGAGAAATACCGCGGTGGCGTGGCCTTTCGTCGGCCGAGGACATGCGCGCCACGAGCAGCGTGCGAGCTCCAAGGGCAGTCACGGTATGGGCCGAGTCCAGCGCGTGCATTCCGCCGTGGCCGAGCGGCGAGCTGGACCCGACAATGCCAGGCCCCGGACCGCACACCGCCGCGTCCCAGCCGAGTGTGCGAAGGCCATGGTGCAGGGCGCCTGCGGTTGTGACGGTCTCTCCCTCGCCCCCGTAGGCGGCGCCAGCGGTGATGTGCCCGGCCAGCAGGCCACGGTCGCGCAGCATCCGCACCACGCGTGAGTGCCCGCCCGGCAGCGCTCCCCCGGGCGTCTGCACGAACCCGAGCCTGCCATCCGGTTTTGATTGGGTAAAAGCCCACGCGACAGCCGCAAGCTGGCCGTGTAGCGCAAGCACAGCGACCGGTCGATCGAGCGGCAGGAGCAGCTGCTCGTCCTCCAATGGCTGCACCGCGTGCTGGAGGCTCGTGTAATTGAGCTTCATCACGTGAGCGCCGGGCGTCCCATCCCAGGACAGGCCCCGTGTGAGGTTCACGTGCACGACATCGAACCCACCTGAGCCCAAGCCCAGGTCGCGTGCCTGCACGTTGACTATCAGCTCATCTCCAACCTGGCTGGGGCCAAGCAGCGCCACATCGGCGATCGCTGGACGACGCTCACCCTCCAGGGAGATCGTGAGGTCCTGCTCAGGTCCGTCAACAGGTCCCGCCTGCAAAACGGTGGCTCGGCGCAGCTTCAGCATGGGTGTCCCTATCGTTTTACGAAACGGACACGGCCGGGCGTGTCACCAGTAGCAAGCGGACTACGGGCGCCGTCTGGTTGAACGAGCTCGACGCTGACGTCCACGTCGCATTCACACTCCGGCAGGTTGGCGATCTGATGCGCGCTGTCGATCATCCGAGCAGCAGCCGACTGCGCCTTTTGACCGTCGTCGATATGGAAGACGACCTGCACGCACAGCGCATGAGCGCCGTTGCGCGTCTCATCGGTGTGCGAATCGATGCTCACGAGTGGCCCGCGAGCGTACGGTTGCCCCCCGCGCGCTCATCCGACCGTTGCAGCGATGCGGCGATGAAGCCGCCGAACAGTGGAGCCGGACGCTCCGGACGCGACTTGAACTCGGGATGGAACTGTGAAGCCACGAAGAACGGATGATCCTCGAGCTCGACCACCTCCACCAAGCGCTCGTCAGGCGAGGTCCCCGAAACGCGCAGGCCGGCACTCTGCAAACGCTTGCGCAGCAGGTTGTTCACCTCATAGCGGTGGCGATGACGCTCGTACACGACCGCCTCGCTGTAGGCCTCTCTGACCTTTGAGTCCTCGTGCAGCTTGATTGGATCTGCGCCGAGGCGCATCGTGCCACCGAGATCGGCCACCTCCTTCTGCTCGGGCAGCAGGTCGATCACCGGATAGGGCGTCTCGATGTCGAACTCTGTGGAGTTGGCACCCTCCATTCCTGCCACGTGCCTGGCGAACTCCGCCACTGCTATCTGCATCCCCAGGCAGATGCCCAGATAGGGAATGCCCTTCTCGCGCGCCACACGAGCAGCCGCGATCTTGCCCTCGATGCCACGACCGCCAAAGCCACCGGGGATCAGTATCCCGTCAGCGCTCTCGAGCAGCTCGTGTGCGGTGGGACGATCCTCCCGCTCGGTGGAGGTCGGGTCGTTGGGTTCCCGTTCAAGATGCTCGGAATCGATCCAGTCGATCTGCACGGTGCTCCCCTGAAGCGCAGCGGCATGACGCAGCGCTTCGCAGACCGACAGGTATGCGTCCTCGAGCTGCACGTACTTGCCGACCAGCGCGATCCGCACCGTGCGCTCGGCCTGCTCGGCGAGTTCGATCGGCTCTTGCCACTTCGACAGGTCGGGGGCGGGTGCCTGCAGGCCAAAGTGGTCGAGGATGAAGTCGTCGACCCCCTGCTGGCGGAACACGAGCGGCACCTTGTAGATGTTGTCGACGTCGCGCGCAGAGACGATCGCGTCAGACGGAAGACTCGCAAAAAGCGCGATCTTCTTGCGGATCTCATGTGAGAGGGGGCCCTCCGAGCGGCACATGAGCATGTCGGGCGCGATCCCGATGCCTCGCAGCTCGTTGACCGAATGCTGCGTGGGCTTGGTCTTCAGCTCGCCCGCATGGCCGATATAGGGCACGAGCGTGAGATGAATGAACATGCAGCGCCGCCTACCCACATCCACGGGGAACTGGCGGATCGCCTCCAGGAACGGCAGCGACTCTATGTCGCCGACGGTGCCACCGATCTCGGTGATGACGAAATCCACGTCGGTCGACTCGGCGATCAACGCGACCCGCTGCTTGATCTCATCGGTGATGTGCGGCACCACCTGCACGGTCCCCCCCAGATAGTCGCCGCGACGCTCGCGACGAATCACCGTGTCATAGATGCCGCCCGCCGTTACATTCGAGGCGCGGCTCGTGTTGGAGTCGGTGAAACGCTCGTAGTGACCGAGGTCCAGATCGGTCTCCGCGCCATCCTCGGTGACGAACACCTCGCCGTGCTGATAGGGCGACATCGTGCCCGGATCGACGTTGATGTAGGGGTCGAACTTCTGCAGGCCGACCGTCAATCCGCGTGCGACCAGCAATCGTCCGAGTGACGCGGCGGCGATCCCCTTGCCCAGCGAGGACACCACACCGCCGGTCACAAAAATGAACCGTGTCTTGGCCGGAGCCTGTGGGTGACGATCGGAATGGGACGAGGTCATGTGGGCCTGCCCCAAGAGTCTAGTTGGCGCAGCAGCGGCAACCGCTCCACGAGCGTGTTGATCGAACGCAGCTCGCCGTACACGGTGATCATGACCAGCACTACGAGCGCCACGAGCTGTCCGGTGCCCGACAAGCTCAGCACGAGCCACAGGCCCGCAAGCGCTCCCAGCAGGTTCGCGCCGGTGTCGCCGAGCATCGCCCGTTCGCGCAAGTCATAGCCCCCGGCTATCAGGGCGGGGCCGGCGAACAGGCCGATCGTCCACAGCGGACTGAGGCTCGCGGCTCCAATCGTCAGCCCCACCCCCAGCAGCACGAACGCCTTCGTCGAGCGTCCCGGGCGCAGATCGAGCAGGTTGAAGACGTTGGTGGCCAGCACCAGCACCGCGCTGGCAAGCAGCCACCGTCCCGTCGAGGGCTCCGCGTAGCTCATCGCGAACAGGGCAAGCCCGAGTGACCCGACCGCCTTCAGAGCACCCGTCGACAGCTGCATCTGGAGTGCCGCTCTACCGTGACCGCGCCAACCGCGCGGCTCGCCCCCCAGCGCGTCGTCAACGAACCCCAAGAACGCAACGCCCAGCACATATAGGGCGACGATCGGCGTCAGCGGATGGAACACCTCCGTCCATTTCAGCCGCTGCACCAACGCCAGCGGGATCATCGCCATCAGGGCGCCCACGACGCTCAACACGCCGAACGGGAACGCGACACTCCGCTCGCGGTAGTTGGCCCGCACGTGCCCGTTGTCGACCAGCGCGCGCAGCAGGACCGGAGCGAGCACCGCGGCAGCGAGCGCGGCGAGCGCGAAAGGGAGGGCATGCACCCTCGGAAGGTACCGGCGGGAGCGGATAGCGGCCTGCACGGTCCAGATGCGCCGGAGACCGCTCCCAGAAGGGACAAGCCGCCCCCAGCGATACGCCCTGAATGGTTAGGGCTGACCAAACACGCTCGTCACCGACGGCAGCAGGGCTTCGGCGCTCGACTTGGCGCCATAGGCTCCGCGCACTCCGTGGCTTGCGGCGAGCGCAAACGCGAGGGTGGCCCGTCCCGCGACTGTTTCGAGATCGTCGATGCTTGCGATGCCCTGGCTCTTGTACCACGGGACCTGTGATGGTTCTGTTGTGCTCAGCTCCACCCCGACCGTTGGCACCCCTTCGGAAATCACCCCGGCAATCAGTCCCGACTCAAATTCGCTGACAGCCTTGCTTTCCTGTTCACTCATACCGGTGGGATCGCTGTGCATCACCACCAACCCTTCCAACTTGCCAAGTTCACCGTCGTATGAGCTGAGCAGCCTCGTGTGCACTCGTTCGAGCAACTGCCCCCCCGCGACGAGTTGCTTTCCCATCCGCACCCCGAACTGCCTCACAAGCGTAGGTTCGGAGGCAAGCGCGGTATAACGCGTTCCGGTCGCCTGCCCGGCAATACCCGTCAGATCCAGCGGCTCACGCACCGCCACGACAGCCTTCACATTGCCCCCGGCCTCCCCGACGCCGTCGCGTACCGACGAATCGATTGTGTTGGACGAGTTGCCGAGGAACAGCAAGCCGACATTCTTTCCGGCCAGCAGGTCGCGGACGGCAAACGGCCACAGATCGGCAGAGAGCGTTTCCTCTTCGGACAGCCGCGATCCCACCTGTTCCAGATCGTGCTGGGAGTCGCTGACTTCCGATCGCAAATTCCGCACAATCCCATCCTGAGCTGAGGACACAAGGTTCGAGTCGCCGATCGCCACGCCGATCAGCACACCCACCGCGAGCGCGAACAGGACAGCTGCGAGCGATAGCGCGTGGTAACGGTAGTCGAACATGGGCGTTGGGGCGGGATCTCAGGGCGCGAAGGCTCAGCTACCGGAGCCAAGCAGCAGTTGAAGCTTGAGCCATAGTAGGTCCACCACGTCGCGCAGTGCTGGGGTCAACCACACGACCGCCACCATCGCGATCAACCCGGCGACGATCACGACGATCAGCGGGCCAAGCCCTGGCATCGGTCGATACAGGCGGCTCACTCCCTTGGCGTCCACCAAGATCTCACCGATCCGCAGACGCGTGAGGAACGTCGAGGACATGCCTTCGCGATTTCGGTCAAGGAACTCGACAAGATTGAACTGCGAGCCGACCGTCACGATCAGCCGCGCTCCCTTCTCGGCCGCGATCAGCATCGCCACGTCCTGACTGGTCCCAGGCGCCGGCACGAGCTTGAACGGCACCCCCAGCTCCTCCAGGCGTGCGCGACCGGGAGCGCGACCGTCTGGGTAGGAGTGCACGACCAGCTCGGTGCCCCCGTCACGAGCCGCCAGCAGTGCGGTCTCACTGGCAGAGTCCATGTCCCCCACGATCATGTCGGGGCACAGTCCGACCTCCAGCAGCGCGTCGGCGCCGCCATCCACGGCCACCAGCACCGGGCGCGTGTCCCTGACGAACGAGCGCAGCGCGCGCAGATCGCGCTGGTGATCCACACCGCGCACGACCACCAGTGCCGAACGGTCACGGAAGTCGGTGCGAAAGCGCGGAAGGTCGATCCGTCCCGCGAGCAGCTCACGCTCCTCGCGCATGTGCTCGATCGTGTTGTGCGCGAAGCGCTCGAGCGCCTCGCCGATCTCGCGCCTGCGGGCCTCCGTCTCGGCGCGCACCCGCGCAACGTCGAGCACCTCGCCCGTTACGAGTGCGCGACCCTTGTAGAGCACTTCGCCGTGTGTGCCCGAGCCAGCAGCGCGCACCGTCACCGGCTCGCCGTCGGAGAGCGAGTCAAACAGCGAGCCGTCCGGTAGATCGAGGAGCAGCACGCCCGCTTCCACGAGCAGTTGCGGCCCAAGATTTGGGTAGGACCCGCTCGTGGACGCGCGACAGTTGAGTACCGCGGCGGCACCCGCTGAGATCAGCTCCTCTGCGGAAACACGGTCGATGTCGAGATGGTCGATAACCGCGATATCGCCCGCCACGAGATGGCGCACCAGCAGCTTCGTCCTGCGCCCGAGCCGCACAGGACCGCTGACCTCACGTGCCGGCGCGGACAGCGCCTCAAAGGCCGGCGCGCCAATCCCTGACGGCTGCTGGGTTGTGGCCATTGGAACGAGGGTAACGCTCAGGCCCTCGCAGCGCATCGGACTTGGGGATATCCCAAACCTCAAGCGGCGCGGCGTAGCTCGCGCGCGTGCCGGCGCGCGGCCATGTCCTGATCCTCGGCGCCGAGCATCCGCACGAGCTCTGTCACGACCTCGCGCTCGGCCAGTTGCACCACTGTCGCGACTGTGGGATCGGCCGAGGTGTCCTTCGCCACCGAGAAATGGCGGTCCGCGAGCGACGCGATCTGTGGCAGATGGGTGATGCACAGGATCTGCCTGCCGCGCGCGAGGCTCTGCAACCGCTCGCCCACCGCGCGGGCCGTGTGCCCGCCGATGCCCGCGTCGATCTCGTCGAACACGAGAGTCGATCTTGAGGATCCTGTGGCGACCGCGGATCCGTCGTTGCAGGCGCTGGTGAGGGCCAGCATCACACGCGACAGCTCGCCGCCGGAGGCGATCTCTCGCAATGGGGCCGCCGCCACACCTGGGTTTGGCGCGATCACGAACTCGACCGTGTCGGCACCGTTCGCTTTGGGAGAAGTGGTGTCCAATGAGATCTCAAACGTGGCGTCGGGCATGGCAAGCGCCGCGAGCTGCTCGCGCACTCCCTCGGCGAGCCTCGTGGCGGCACGCTGCCGCTCCTCGCGTAGCTGCTCGATGTGGCGGTCGAGTACCGCCCGCTGCGCTGCCAGAGAACGGTCTGTTTGCTCCTGCGCGACCTCGGCGCCAAGCAACTCCTCCCGCCGCGCGTGTGCCTGCTCGGCATAGCGCAGCACAGAGGAGATCTCTCCACCGTGCTTGCGCATCACGCGCTCGAGCGCCGCTAGCCGCTCTTCGACGAGCTCGAGCGAGCCATCTTCGGCTTCAACTCCCTCGCAATAGCCGCGCAAGCCCCCTGTGAGGTCCTGCGCGTCGATTGCCAGGGCGGCGCAGCGCGCCGCCAGCGCGTCGAGCTCGGGATCGACGCCCGCGACCTGCTCGAGGCTCGCGGCGGCACCTGCCACCAGATGGGCGGCTCCTGGCTCTTCGGAGGAGTCCGGAGCGAGCGCATCCGCGGCACCCCCCGCAGCCGCGCGCAGTGCCTCCAGGCGACGCAGGCGGTCTCGGCGCGTCAGGAGCGTTCGGTGCTCGTCCTCGTCGGGCGCGATCGCGTCGATCTCCGAGAGCTCGTGCTCGAGCAGCTGCAGCTCGCGCTCGCGCGTTTGCGCGAGCTCACGCAAGCGCTCCAGCTCGGATTCCAGATCGCGAGTCTGGCGATATGTGGCGGCGCACGCGTCGAGCCGCTCGGCGTGCTGCGCTCCGCATGCCTCGTCGAGTATCTGCAGCTGCGCGCTGGCGAGCACCAGCTTGCGGTGCTCGTGCTGACCGTAGAAGGCGATCAGTCGCGCTCCCAGTTCGCGCAGGTCCCCGACGGTGGCCGAACGACCGTTGAGGTATGCGCGTGTGCGTCCATCGGCGCTGACGCGCCGTGCGAGGACCAGCTCCTGGATGTGCGCGTCGCTGTCTGCGCGAACGTTCTCGGGCAGCAACTGCGCGATCTCCTCGCGTGAGCTCTCCGGCACCGCGAACACTCCCTCGACATACGCCTCCTCGGCGCCCGGCCTGACAATTGCGCTGCGCGCTCGACCCGTTCCCGCCCGTGTGCTGCGCGCGGGACCTCCCATCAATAGGTCCAACGCATGCGCGAGCACCGTCTTGCCAGCACCGGTCTCACCGGTCAACACGTTCAAGCCAGGTGCCAGCGTGAGCTCCGCGCGCTCGATCAGCAGAAGGTTTTCGACTCGCAGCTCGCAAAGCACGCGACAGGTGTATCAGTGGGCACCGACGGATCGCCTCGCGTGAGCAGCGGGATTGGACGATAATCTCAAGAACACCGGTCAAAGATCCGCCTCTGATGGCGGTTTGACACTGCTCGTAGGTCCAACGGCATGGCTGCCAGAGACTCTCAAAACTCCATCCACGTCCCACGCGGCGGCTGCCTGTCTCGGGTAGAGCTTGAAACCCGCCTCGACGAGGAGGTGGGGCGAGCCGAACGACACCACACCGCCTTGAGTTGCCTGCTCGTGAGCCTTGACGACGTGGAGCGGCTCGTGAGCGCACACGGACCGGAGCTTCCCGTGCAGGCTCTCGCCTACCTCGGTAGAGCGCTGGGTCCCGAGCTGCGCCGCTTCGACCGTGTCGGGCATGCCGCCGAGGGAGAGCTGCTGGTGGTGCTGCCCGGAGCCGATGAGCGGCATGGAGAGATCGTCGCGCGGCGCGCGCTGGGCAGGTTGCACTCCGTCAAGATCGACGCGGAAGGCACGCGCCGGCCGCTGCGAATATCGATGGGAATCGCGGCGTGGCGCAAGGGTTTGACGGCAGAGCAATTGCTCTCACACACACGTCTTGCGGCACGGCGCACGGGTCCTCTCGACCAGCGCCACGCGGAGCCCTCCGGAGAGCCGATTGTGGGTCTCGGAGAGCTGCCGCTGCTCAGACGTCCATAATCCCACGCCGTGCTCTCCGGGTCCGAGCTGTGGTTGTTGCGCCTGATGGCCGATCGAGGCCTCGCGCTGCTCGATGCCTCGACGCTGCTGATGGTTGTCGAGGAGCGCCGTGAGCTGCGCATCGCGGCCTCCAGCGGCCGCGTGTCGGTGCACGTGCGAGTGCTGCCGATGGAGGGCAGCGCGCTCGGCGCGCTGTACATGACCGGCAAGTCCCTGTCGCTGGAGCGTCCCCGCGGCCAGGAAGCGACCTGGCTGCACGAGCTGGGTCTGGAAGTGCGCTCGGTGCTCGTCGAGCCCTTCAGCTTGGAGGGGCAGGGCGGCGGACTGGTGATCGCGGCGCGCGAGGACGGAGGCTTTCGCGATCCCGACCGACGTGCGCTGAGCGCCTTCGCCGCGAGCGTCGCACAGCGGCTCGCCGCCGAGCGCTCCGTCGAGATCGAGCGGTTGCGCTTCGGCATGGAGGCGCGCGAGCGCGAGCGCACGCGGTGGGCCAGGGAGATCCATGACGAAACCGTGCAGGGTCTGGGAGCTCTGCGATTGAGGTTGGCCAACGCGCGCGACCTCGGCGATCAGGTCGAGCTGAGCACCGCTGTGGACACGGTGCTCGAGGGGCTCGGACAGGAGATCGACGGTCTGCGCCACCTGATCACCGAGCTTCGCCCTGCCGCGCTCGACGATCTCGGCTTGGCGCCTGCCCTTGAGGCACTTGCGCGCCGCGCTCAGGCGATCGACGGGCTGGAGATCCACACCGAGATCGACCCCAGTCTCAGCAGCGGCGAGCGGCGCCTGGACGCCGAGCTGGAGAGCACCCTCTATCGCATCGTGCAGGAGGCTCTCACCAACGTCAGCCGCCACGCCAAAGCCACGCGCGCGACGATCAGTATCGCCGAGCGGGACGGAACGGTGACCGCGACTGTCACCGACGACGGCCAGGGGCTGCCCGCCGGCGGAGCGTCGAGGCCGCGCACGCCTGACGAGGAACTCAAGGGAGGGTTTGGCGTGTCCGGGATGCGCGAGCGCGCCGAGCTGGTGGGCGGAGAGCTCGAGCTCGTGTCCGCTCAGGGAGGCGGTGCCACGATGCGGTTGAAGGTTCCGCTGGCTGGGCGGCCGGCGGGAGTTTGACCCGTCAGGCCTTCTTACTCGACGAGGCCGAGCTTGCGGGCGTAGGCGGTTATCTCCGCTCGCGATGAGAAGCCGAGCTTCTCGATGGCGCGCGCCCGATAGGTCTTCACGGTGCGCTCGGCCACGTGCAGCTGCTCGGCGATCTCAGGGTTGGTGTAGCCGAGTGCGATCAGGCGCACGACCTCGCGCTCGCGCTCGCTGAGCGCGACCCCATCCTGCTGCTCGCTCCCGCCGGTGACCATCAACGCCCCCAGCCGTGGGTGCAGATAATTGTGTCCGGCGACCGCCAGGCGGAAGGCCTGCAGCAGCTCGGCGGGCTCGGCCTCCTTGAGCACGTAGCTGCGTGCGCCGGCGCGCAGCGCTTGGCGGGCGTACTCGGGGTCCTCGCGCATTGTGAGGATCGCCACCGCGAGCGTTGGGTGCGCCACGAAGCAGGTCGGTAGTGCGGCGAGGCTCGATCCGCCGGGCATCGTTAGGTCGAGCGTAAGCAGATCCGGCTTGAGCTCTCTGACGGCGCGAATCGTTGCGGGGACGTCAGCTGCCTCGGCGACCACCCTGAACTCACCTGTCTCGCGCTCCAAGACC